>NZ_JMGA01000022.1 GCF_000765145.1 Desulfosporosinus sp. HMP52
ATTTTCATTGACAATCAACAGGTGTTTCCTCTTTTGTCTACAAGCTGCAGCGCTGAGGTTATCCTCAGCGCTTCTCTTTTTGCTTAAAAAACTCTGGTTGTCGTCAAAAAGAGCTAATCAAAAACATAAAAACACCGCAATCCCTTGCGGTGTCTATGTTTTCTTATGGAGCGGACGACGAGATTCGAACTCGCGATCCTCGGCTTGGGAAGCCAGTTTGAGGTCACAATCCCTCAAATCCTCCTGTACCAACAGTCTACACGTTTTACGACATTTTTTTCGGCTTTAACAAGCTGTGCGGAATACCAACGCACAAGCAGGCCATTGTTAGACATTTCGTACTTTTAGACAATTTGAGGGAAATTAGTTTTCAAGTTTTGGTAATAGGTAGTTACTCTTCGTAAAGTTCTTCTTGTCTCTTAATACATTCTTCTTGATCATTTAAATATTGAATTAAATAACTTAATAGAATTAAATCCATTACAGGTTCATTGGTTGATATATCTAATAACTTATGTGTAACACCATGATATTGTCTTAGATGAATATTTTCTTGTATTAGCATTGAAGTAATAAAGAATTTTTCCTTAAACATCTCTCCAACTTCCCAAGCTACAACCAATCCAATATCATTTGAATTTTTAACACCACTCTGTATATCTTCAACTAAACCATCTAAAGAAAATTTATATTCTAGCACTTTAGGGTGGGAATGAAACCCGTCAGGATATTTATTAATTATTTCCGTAACATACTCTTTTTCAATGCCTAATGGATTTGTATTCTTATCATATGTATGGTTTTCTCCAGGCTCTTCGATTGATACTTTATATAACCCATCATATGTGAATCTTTCATTTGTAGACATTATCTGTATTCCCCTAATAACTCCACCAGCAATTAATTGATTAAACAATGCTATTACATCTTGCTCTCTTGTAGGTATTGAAGTTATTGAAATTTTTCTTAATGGGACAAAGAAATTATCATTGGCTAAAACCAAAGGATTATTATCCTCATGTTGAATCATTATCTTCTTCCAATTATCCAGGTTCTGTTCTCTCATTAAGTCTGGAGCCACACCTGTATTACTTCTAAAACACTTTTTCATTTTTTGTATTGGACCGTCTAAGATTTTTTTAGAAATACTTTTAGAAAAATCGGTAATATCCTTTTGGAAACCCTTTCGTCCTAAATCAGCACTACAATTATCAAAATGAACGACAACATGAGCTTGATACTGACGTCCAGTATTTCTATTAAGGGGAATCTGAACTAATTCACCTTGAGTCATATTATTAGCCGCTAACTGTACCCCCCCGTATAAAGCATTTACCCCGTTCCTTAACCCAATTTGTTCATTAATTTTTTGCCATATTTTTAATGAATATACATAACAAAAGTATACTATAGGCTTATAATTATTTAAAATGTCCATTTCATCTTTTTCTAATGTTATTTCATTTTCCAATCGAGTATAATCCCATTTATCATAAATTGCATTTAGATTCAAATATTTAGCAGGTAATTTATAATCCGATCCTTTCTTTTTATATAACTCATCACATTTAATTTCTATATCTGTAAATTTTTGTGTCTTATCAACAATATCATTTATCCATAAATACTTTATACCTTGCATTTCTGTATTAGTTATATGATTATTTTTATCTATAACAGTAACCATAACCTTAATCTTATCATTTTCTTTTATTGCCCCTAGCCCAGTCTTAATACGCAACATTTTTAACCAACTATCTGCTTTGTCTATCTTCATCCAAGACAAATCTTTCGGATATGTTGAAGAATCGTATTTTATGCAAATTGAAACCCCTCTATCGATCCCATGAAAAAAGGTATCAACCGTATCATCTTTATCAGGCAATACTGTTGGATTTCCTGCCGGATTTTCATCATCAAGCCATTTTCTTGCATTTAGCATTTTACCGATTGCCTCAAATGTTGGAGACTTCGTGCTTATTTGAATATAATTATAACCATATGCTAAATAAGTTGATCCAACACCTTTATGTCCACGCGTTTTTCCGCTTTTAAACGAAAAGTTCGGAGCAAGAAATTTTCTGTATTGTTGTTCTTCAAACCCTATACCATTGTCAGTTACTGCAATACAATTTTCTTTCATGTTTATTAAAATATTTATCATAGGTATATATTGGGTATTTTCATTTTTTGATCTTTCTTCTACCGCGTCTAATCCATTCTGTATCAGTTCACAGAACGGATCAAACCATCCAAAATATGAACTAAGAATATTTAAAATCTCTCTTTTTAAAGATTTAATTACAACTTCTTCTTTGCCATCATATTTTGCATTTAAGGGATCAAACCCTGTTTCAAACATATTTTATTCCACCCTTATTTATTATTTTTAGAGCATTTTTTTCCCGTAATCGCTCAGTTTTTAGAATTTTTCGTTATCCCTGCTGTATCAGTATTAATAATATTAACTTTCAACATGATTCCTTAATAATCCTGCTATAGTTACATTTCTATTAAAATTAGCTCTAAACTTTCAGAACGTCCGGACTCCCTACGTAAGTGTGACATTCGAATGGTGGCTAATTGTCTATCAAAATAGCACGCTTGCTTTAGTATAGTAAAGTGAGTAAGCAGTCGATAACTAGAAGTAATTACCCAGGTCGGTTGCTAGTCATATCTTGGGCATTGTTCAAAATTACTCCTAGTTAGTGATATTAATTCATAACCAATAAAATCTGGTCATTTGGCTGGTGATTACATCTGATAAATGTCTAAACTAAACCCACTGATCCAGTATAGTTAAATGTATTTATCACCCTGTCTCTAATAATATGGAAATACTTTTAAGATAGTTGCTTTGACTTTCAAGAAAATCAGGTAACACCACTACATTTTGAAGGAGGATTTTAATATTTTATAGAGAATTGAAACTAATCAAAGTAAAAAATTCTATGAAATGTATTGAAGGTGGATTAAATGGTAACTAATTCTAGTAACGGCTTTTTTCCTAATTTTTATCCAAATTCGTGTCCACCCACTGATGCAAGGGAAGAAAATTTCAAAGTCTATAGGTTAATTGAATCAAATATCATTCGAGAAAAGGATTTTATCCCGAAAGCAATTAGACGTAGGCTCTACACCCAAAGCACTTGTGAAGAACTAGCATTGTCTATTCTTGGAAGACCGGAAGACACACACATTGCGAGAAAATTTTTCTCGTTAATTGGAATGAAAAAATTAGATAAAGTAGCAGTTGGTTATATAACAAAACAAAGCGGAAGAATTAAGATGGATCCAAGTACTAATGTAGGTCAGTCTCATATTAACTGGTGGACATATATGGGGGTTCATCCTCATACCCTATTTAACGAGGTTTTGAGAATAGGGGTGGACATATAATGAATGGAGCACTTTTTACACCTCTAGGAAAATTAGAGATTATTGATATTCTTTTTAACTATGATGGCCCTAGAATTTTCACTTGTCACAATAGTGCTAATAAGTTCCTCGCTTTTTTAGTGGACGAATTAGAAGAAACCGACCTTTGGCTGTTTATTCCAGTTAATTACATGAGAGTTTCTGAAATCAAGAAGGGTTTACTATCTATCAGAGATGCGATTCGTAATGCTGAAGATGGGTATGTCTATGAAATACATCTACCCGTAGCAGAAAGTTTAACTTCAAGCGTTAAAATTTTGTCATGTATAGATATACCTGAGGAATATCTGCCTCAAGAAGATTCTATTATTACCATTAATAACAGAATAGAATGTAATAGAAATTTTACAGAGTTACCGGATCGACCTTTAATAACTCAGGAAGAAGCTTTAGATACGGGCAGAGATGTTTTAGACATTGCCATAATTGGTGAAAACCACTGTGAGATAAGTTGCCAAATCTTTGCTGATACTCTTTCAGCTATACAACATACTATATTCGCATTTGATCCGAGATGGCGGTCTATCAACGGTCGTCCGCCGATAAATGTTATTGAAGATAATACTTTACATGTTACATCATTATATAAATCTTCTTTTGGAATACGAATAAAGTCAAAAGAAACTGCTAACCTTTTCAGATATACTCCCGCAACTGCTACAATCAAACAATTGGCCGAATTATTTGGAGATAGTAAAGAAAGAGAACTTTTATCCGATAAACTAAAAACTATTAACAGTAAAGCAATTTTGAACTATAAAAAGTTCTTAGGAATCTTTCAAAACACCGAGACAGAACTTAATGTCGAATGGGCATCTCCCAACAAAGAGAAATTATCTGTTTTATTAACACATAAGCAAATAAGAGATGCATATGAATTTATCGACCAAACATTAGAGACAACTAGAATTATTAAGGTAGTAGGCACATTAGTTGCAGTTAACTTAAAAAGGAAAACATTTTATATTGAATCTGAAGATGGTAATGATTACTCAGGCGGTTTATCTAATGAAATAGTCAAATACGTTTCAAAAGGTTACAAATTCGAGGTCCCGATGCTAATTACGGCGGAAATAGAGAGCACGATTAGAACAAATATTAATACTTCTGAAGAAACAGTTGTTTATACACTCCAAGAGGTCTTTGCTAAAGAAGAATAAAGTGAAGAACGGAAAATTACAAGTGTCGTATAAATTGAGTTATACGACACTCAATGTTATAATAAAGCCCTAAACGTTGCAAAAGAGGTGCTCTAATGGACGAAAAAAGTGTCGTAAAAGTCATTGATGATTTTCTGGTTTACATTTTGGACAAAGGCAAGAGTCAATTGACGGCCAAAAACTATAGGCACTCACTAAAAATGTTCAACGATTGGCTCATCGACAACGATGGAAATCTGGCTAAACTTACTCGATTAGATGTTCAACTATTTGTCCAATACTTAGAGTCAAAGGGCAACAGTGCCAGTACGATCAATAACAGATTTGCTGCCATATCTCAATTTTCTCGTTTTATCGGAAGCTCCAATATAATCGAGAATATTCGATCACCACAAAGCCGACAAGCTAGGAATATTGCTCCTAAATCGTTAGAACATACTGAACGAAATAACCTTCTTCATGGAGTTGAGAGGAACGATAATCCCCGCGACATTGCCATAGTGAACCTACTTATTCGAACTGGCATACGTGTATCTGAGCTTGTTGCACTTAATCGATCAGATGTGGTAACGGGAGAACGGTCTGGTTCTTTCACAGTCCGTAACGGTAAGGGAAATGTATCCAGACGTGTTCCACTCTCAGCAGCGACCCGTTTATACTTGTCTAAATACCTCGATACTAGAGATGATAATGATCCAGCATTGTTTCTCTCGAATTTCCGCCAGAGGATCAGTGTGAGAGCGGTCCAACATATGCTGAGTAATTACGGTGTGCACCCTCATGCTCTAAGACATACCTTTGCACGGGAACTGGTTAACAAAGGAATTGATCTCTCCACTGTAGCTGATCTGTGTGGACATGCTGATATAAATGTTACCCGACGATATTCTAAGCCAACTGAAGAGGATTTAGAAGAGGCAATCGATAAGGCATTCTCGTAAAAGGAATGTCTTTTTCATTGAGGGGAATGCCACCCCAAGCTAAGAATTACCCCTACCCTTATAATACCCTGCGCCTATTGTACTCTGGAACGATGCACCACGATAAATAAATAAGGAGCGATAAGATAAGTCTTTACCTCATTCGATTTAACATGCGCATAATTGACGATGTGGATAGGCAAGAGAATGTGAGAAGGGACGTTTCATTCGTCGATACAGTTGTTAAGACGTTATAGGTTTTATTTTACGTGCCAACAATAAACACTAATGTTACTTATTGGTTATTACTGTGGGTACGTAAAACTTATAAAGACAATATCTATAATATGATAACTGATCAAATAATTGATTGCTACCCACACATTAATCTGGTAGAAGCCACCTAAGCTAAGAAATACCGCTATTCCATTTAGCGTATGCCTAGTGCAAAGGAAAAACTGATGTAGATTCTAAATATCACAGTGTTACCATCCGCGGTATCTATGGTTTATAACGGTACATGCCACCCTATTTATGTAAAAGTTACGTAAAGAATGTAACCAAACGGTTTTATGAATTTTTTAGCTCTTAAGATCGGACCCTCTGGTTATGATTAAAGTTGATTGAGTTAGTTGTATTCTAAAACTGAACAGCAAAATTAGGTCTTGTAATTAATGAATTTTCGGCTTATTTAAAAACACCAGGATTTACAAGTCACATTAAATAACAAATATTTTATCAGCGAACAATCCCCGAATCAAATAGGATAAGAATAATATTTTATACAAAGGACTTAGAAATACCGCCCCTCTCGCTGTGAACACGGTTCTTTCTGTATCATCCGATAACGTAAAGTTAATTAATTTATTTCTCATACAACTCTAGAGTCTTTTTTACTAGATATTGATTAAAGTCTCTATGTTCTATTACAAATATAAGTTCTTCTATACCTAAAAATTTCTGCTTCAAAATACTATAGAATTGCTCTCGTTCAAATTTATTTCGATTATTATTAAGACTACCAATAATTCCATTAACAATACCATAAACTCTCCTTTTGCTTTCAATTTCTAAATGCCAATTATCTATAATATTTTTTAGTATAGTTCTTGAATCGCGCTTATCTTCAATATTAAGTTTAAGGTCAAAAGAAGTTTTAAAATACCACCATTTTATTTGTAGATTTTTATCTTCGTATTTACCTGAGTCTTGGCAATATTCATTATACCAATTATCTAAATTCTCTAGTCTAGGAGGATATACATATGTTTCAAGCGATGTTAAGTAATCATAAGTTTCTGTTGGTTTAAATAATATTTTCATAATATATCCAGATGGTAATTTATCTAACAATAATCTTAAGCTAAAAGCAATACTATAGTTTTGCATATTAATTATTTCATTTAAAACTTTAGATAACTTATATTTTTCTAGATATTTACGAATACAGCTATCTATCACTTCTTCATCCAATATATCTTTATAGAAGAACCAATAAACATTTAAAATTTCATGCTCAATAAATCCATTTTGCAAAGAATTGAACGATACCCATTCAAGGTCGTCCTTTAGAAATACTGGTTGTAGTGTATCACCTGATTTTCTTTGATAATAATCCTCAATTTTATTTTCTAAATAAATTATAAAACCCTTAGGTAAAACGTTTATTAAGTTATATACTGCAGCTGAAAATGATACTTGGGCTTGTTCGCATATTATATTGATTAATCTTTTCATGTCAATTATATTCGTCTTCATGTTGACTAATTCTCTGAGCCAAGATTGAGGCATTAAGAGCTCAGCAGCAAATGTGTCCGCTTCTCTTTCCATTTGATAGTATTTACTTGAATCAATTCTTACGCCATCATTTGTGTGACATGATAACATTCCTGTATGATAAGGTATTTGAATATGTCCTAACTCGTGGGCTAGGGTAAATCTTTTCCTATTTTCAGAGACATTTTTTCTCAATATAATCAATGGTCTACCTTCACGATTTATACAGATAGCATCACCATCATAAGGAATGTAGTCTTCCTCTATATCTGCATATTCTTTAACAATCTTTTCAATATCAACTGGTAATGATAAATTTTTTACTTGGAAAAATCTCCTTGCACGTTTTCTCGCTATTTCTTCGTCATACATATACTAGTTTTCCTCAATTCTCCCTGTTCTTACCAACCAGTTATAAATAAACTTCGCTTCGCCAGGGGTTTTTGCCCTAGCTACCATTTTCAATCCACCATTATACTCTTGAGACAATACATCGTCTATATCCTTGTTTTCAACATGAGCAGTAAAAATATATTTAAGTATCTTATCATTTTCGACCCACATTCTATATTCTTTCTGACTCATACCTAAAAATTCATAAATTGTGGCTTCAATATCATTATCATGCCAAAAATCAATGTAGTCATCAATTTCTTCTAATAACGCATCTGCATTTATACAATCCTGTATAAAACTTTTCTTAGACATATAACTTCCTTCCTCTCACTGCATCTTTAATTATTTCACCAGTTATCTTGTCGGCAGATCCTAAATGTTTTCCACGTGCGTTAAATACCTCTATTTCCCCATGCAATTCATCCCATGTATATAGTCTCGTCCCATCTGTAGATTTCCATACTTTTCTCCCAGAAACAACCTTCCAGTATACACAATATTCTAAATAGTTCGGCTTAGTTAAAACTTCGTGCGTCAAACTATGTCCCCTCCTTCAATAATGTTAAATTCTACATAGTTCTCATAAATTCCTTCTATAATACAAATTTAGTATATAATTACCAAATCGCAGCTATCAATTCTTTGAGTTTGATCTCGTCTATTTCTCTTACCCTTGGCTCTTCTCTATGTTGTGGAATGCCATCAACTGGGTTTGCGCTCAATATGCCTTCTTGTACTGTCCAAGTGAAAAAGCACTTTAGATATTTACGTCTTATATTGTGTGTAACTGGAGCTAAATGATTTCCATTGGCAAAATAACGAATGACTGCCTTCTTGACTATGGCATAATCCACCCACCCCTCAGGAAACTCCTTAAAGAAATGCCCTAGGTGCCAATCGTAATCTTTTATCGTGCGTTCAGAAACACCCTGAGCTAATTTGAATAACGTAAAGTCCTTTATACACTCTTCTCGCGTTAAAAACTTCATTCCATCAAGTCTGAGCCCTGCCATTTAACATCACTCCTGCAAAATATTTATTGCAAGAAATGGGCGTTAACTGAGCCTCGGCGTAGTCAAAATCGCCTAGTCCGAGATACCACGTTCAGAGCCTCGGCCTAAACAAAAAAGCCTCACGTTTTCATTCGCTGAAAATCGTGAGACCCTTGCTATTACTGTTTGGAGCGGACGACGAGATTCGAACTCGCGATCCTCGGCTTGGGAAGCCAATGCTCTACCGCTGAGCCACGTCCGCCTGATTTATCAAGGGTTTCCGATATCACGAATATTTTAAGACCATCGGCTACCCCGCCTGTACATCTATATTAAAACATTAGATTACTTTAGTCAAGGCTGAGAAGAAATTCTTAACCCCTACACTTCATTGATAATCCTACAGGGTATTTTATCCAGAAAGTTATAGGAGAGTCTTGTTCAATCTAAGTCATGGCATCTTCACTAAGTAACCGTTCTTAAGATAATGGGACTCCTCGTAAGTTCGGTTATCTTCCATGACGCCTACACTTTTGATGGACGAACTAAACGGTTCTGAAGTTATCCCTTTACCTAATCAAATTTACTATGCTCTACACTTTCTACAACCTGGCAATGTCCTTCATGAATTCTTGGGTTATCAATTTACAACTGTAAGTTATGTTACTTCAGAACACCGTGTTCATATGCTGATGAAAGCTACTTAACTTCTAAACTTAGTGGGCCTACTTTTTCTCTGCTAAGAACAACCCCTCCTTCTGTAGATTTAATTACAGAATAAACTGGGAGAATTGCCTTTGGATTCTCCGAAAGTTGGGCTACTATGAGATTTTCTCCATAAATCCGTAGAACTACTTTATCTGGCTTACCGTGAATAACCAAGAACTCCTGTTGTTTAAAAGCCGATGCTTTTCCAGCACCATATGCAAAAAATAATATGAATGCAATAAAGAATGCTATCTTTAACGCTCCCACACCAATTAATTTAACCAATGGGTCAAGCATAGATGGAAACTTTTTGTCTATATTTTTTTGTGCTTCTAGCTTATTTAGATATCCCTTAGTTTTTCTTTGAGTTAATAACGGAAAGACAAGCACAAAGAACACAACACCTGCTAGCACCAGTAAAATCATAATCCATTCTTTCCAGTTAGCCCCAAACATTTTAACGTATATGATTAGAAGAAAGAATATCGGGAATAACCATTTTAGTTGCATTGCAAGAAGTCCGTTATTATTAGGGATAAATGTGTAAATGGCATCTCCTATTACAAAAACAGACAAAAGTATCCCTAATAGAATTAACCCAGCTGTAAAAATAGTCGTGATGTCTGGAGAAATAAGTTGAATTGGCATTCCAAAGTAATCTGCAAAGCCTTTCTCGTAGGTTAATGTGACTGCATATACAAACACGGGTGCAGTCCCTACAATAATACCCTCTGAAACCCAGTTCCTGTCTCTACCGCCAATGTTACTATTTGCCACAATCTTATTCCTTTCTTTTGAAAATCTACACATCGATTCCATGACATATAAAGGTATTTGAATGGCGCTCTTAAAATGGGGTATATACTTAACAACCTTTTCATAAGTCAAAGACCCTTCCCAATTTTGCCCATACTCTTTTTTGATTTTTGACTGGAAATTCCTTGTGGTAACTATATACACACCAACATCAATTCGGTCTAGACCTGAATACTAAGCCACTTGGAATTTAAGTAGGTCTATGCCTATGAACGAAGCATGTCCAAATTGAACCTCTATTCCAATCTTGTCTTTTAGAAAATCCAACTTTGCTGAAGGGTCATTTGGCTCGTTAAAGACAGATGGTTCGCTTTCCCACCCTTTGGCAGTAAATAATTCTTCAAGGACTTTATTGAAACGTGGTCTGGAAAGGTTTTTTTGCATCAATACTAGGACTGATAAGAATATCTTCATTTCTTGCTTAAGATTTAGACGACTAATTAATACCTGTTCTGCTAAACGATAGGAAAATTTATTTGCCCTTATCATTAAAACAATTCTTCTTAAATATTTCTTTGTTCCCTATTCCTTCGACAGATGGAATTAGTTTCCTCCCACAAATTGCGGAACTAACAAATGTTTACCAAGATGATACACAACTTTTCGTATAGCCTAGCAATACAAAAAACATATAACAGAACACCTTCAGGTTGAAACTACTGTACGCCATGGGAGCAGAATGCAATAATTTCAATGTAAAATGCCTTCTCCCTAAGGTAAAAAAACACTTAGTTGTGTATATTGTTTGGAAAACGTATTACATTGAAATTACTCTTCGTCTGCATTTGCTCTAATGAAGAATTCGTATAAATCATAGTTTTCTAGTTGACCTATGCCCGCTTGATTAGCAAATTCTGCCACACAATAACCCGCTTCAAGAGCATTATACTAACTTGATAAGCGTTTAGTTAGACTAGGTCATGATTATGTACAAAGAAGGCTTATCTTCCATTCTTAGCTTCGTATTCTTTTACCTTTCTGTAGAAGGTTGCCTTGCATAATCCGCTCAAATCCATTGCTTTAACTGCGGTAATCTCTTCTGCTCTCCATTGTTTATAAGCGTCTACGAACTTGTCTGAGAGTACTATTGTTACTGGTCTTCCTATGCCCTTACCGTTATTCCTTGCCTTCAATCTTGCAATGCCTTCAGCTTGTCTGGATTTAATCTTGTCCCTTTCCTTTTGAGCCATATACGATAGTAATTCAAACACTATGTTGCTTATCAAATTCTTCTCCAATGTATCCTTGCCCTTGGTGTTTAGAATTGGAGTATCTATCACGATAATTTCAATACCCATTTTAAGCAAGCTGTTCCATTCCTCTTTAATCATGGTCATATCTCTACCTAGTCTATCTAGTTCTTTGATAACGAGTGTATCGCCTTCTCTAAGTAAAGTATCCCTTAGTGACATATATCCAGTTCTATTGAAGTCTTTACCGCTTGCCTTGTCAACAATAATATCTCTCTCATTAGCAACGTACTCCTCTAACTCTATCAACTGCCTGTCTAAGTTTTGCTCCTTTGTACTTACTCTTGCATACCCATAAACCTTATTCATAACTCAATCCCCTCCAAAACATACAATTATTGTAGATGATAGTATCACATGTGTATCATAAGGTCAATGATAATAGTGAGGCGTTTAAGAAGCGTCTTTATTACCTTATGAGACGAATCGTGCGTTCTTAGAAGTGTTGGTAACGCTATATTCTCAAATGTGCCACATGTGTATCATATGGCATACCAATTGATACTGTTAATATTGAAAAAAAAATTACCCCCGTAAGGGGGGCAAAAATGAGTTATCTTATTTCTCTTCCTTCGTTATTAAATCTTTTGTTGCATGACCTGTCTTATTGAGATGGGGCTAGTTTACTCTTTTTTAGCATACATCAAACCTATTTCGGGGCGGGAGTAGTCATGAATCAAGCTCTAATAATTCAAATCACTACGGAGATAACAACGGACATAGGGGGCATATTCACTCTATACACCCGCAAACAGCTATATAATACCATTCGAGCGTAAAAATAGATGGCAACCTTATTTAAACCTGCTCGTATGTACTCTTCAACATCAAATTTTACATTAGCTTAGTTTCAAGGGGTACAATCATACCAGACTAACCCCAGACAGGCTCAAAACCCCCTTGTAGGACTCCAGTATCGATAATTTAAAGCTCTATACTTCCCATATTCGACTAAAGAAGTCTCTCTATACCCTTTCCATACTTGCTTTGCCTAGCTAAACAAACACAAACTATACAAACGAGTGTCCATGAGTGGCGTAGGCAGAAAAACACTATCGACTGAGGTAATTGAACTAGAATCTCCTTGAAATCTATCTCCTATGTCTTTCTAAATTATCCGTAAAAAAGTTTGGGTCATAGGTTGTAAAAGTCAGGGGTTATCGACATATAAGATGAGTGATATTAAAGCTTTGCTTCGGCAGGGCTTTTTTTATTTTCCTCAATAGTCTATAAAAATCCACTATTAGGAGGTGAAAATATGACAACAATGCTTCGTAATCGATTAAACGAGTATATGAGAACACACGGAACAACAAATGTATTCATAGCTAGGTCTATTGGTGTATCTGATAGTTTAATCTCACGTTTTAGAAAAGGTGAGCGGAACTTAGGGGAAAAACGAGCGCAGGCTCTTGAAAAACTATTAGAATCTTTAACCTAATAAGCAACTATAACCATTCAAGGACTAGGACTAACTCCTAGTCCTTTTTGTATTTAAGGAGGACTAACAATGAAAATCAAAGCCATATTTGACAGCAAGTGCTATTCTTCAAAGCCAAATGATGCAGGAAGAATTATGAATAATACATCTATCGAAAAAATGCAGGAGTATTCCATCAAAGAGATTAAAGAGAATATTCTTCAAGGAAAAACAATCAGACCGTCCAATTGTGGAAGCAAAGAAGAATCTTGGTTATCACAACAAATGTTCATGATAGATGTTGATGATAATTTAACAATTGAGCAAGCCATCGTGAGATGCGATGAGTTGGATATTACTCCAAACTTTATTTATACTACATTTTCTCATACAGAAGAACACCACAAATTTAGATTAGCGTTTGTCATAGATAGAGAAATCACAGATTTTCAAACAGCAAAAAGGATTCATTTGTATCTAATGAGATGTATTGGTGAGTCGGATGCCAGTTGTAAGAATCTAAACAAAATCTACTTTGCAGGTAAAAGCATACCATTTGATAGTGGTAATGTCTTAGATGCTTCTAGGCTTATCGAGCTATCTATGGATATTAGGGTAGAAAACATGAAAAGGTCTACGACTAAACCATATATAATTCCTGCTGTTAATTCTAATATGAGCCTTGCTACGCAAGCCATTGAGGAAACGGTGGCTAATAAATTAAGTGATATTCATATATCAACTAATATATTGTCCACCCAAAGCAACGAAGTTGCTCATATACCCGATAGACCAACCTACAACATAAAAGCAATTGCTGATAGAGATGTAGCATATCTAAAAGAAAAGATTAATAATAAGCCTATTGTATTTGAAAATGCGTCTGAGTTTTGGAGCTATGTATACCGTGAAATTGACATGGCTAACTTATTAGAGTTAAAAAAACCTTCGTCATTCAAATGTATATTTCATAAAGACAATAACCCGAGTGCGAGTATATTCCGTAACGATGAGGGAATCTGGCTTTATAGATGCAATAGTAGTTGTTGTAAATTAACTTTGAATGTGAAACAACTCATTGAAAAACTTGGCAATTTCAAAAGTGAGTATCGAGCTGTTGATTTCATCAAGAACATTTATAACCTATCTATTAAAGAAACCAATTGGAGTATCGAGCAAAAGGCTAACTTAGATAGCATCCTACAAAGCCTTACTTTAAACAAATTCGAAGAATTATGTCCACAGACTCATAAAAATATTCGTCATGTGAAAGAACTGTTCGTGGTAATGATTGGAATAGCAAAAGATAATGTCTATGGTGAGAATTACTCGAATTCTGACGGTGATGCGGTTTTCTTTGTTTCATTAAGCGAGCTTGCAAGAATCACTAAAGTATCATTTAGCCACTTAAATAGAATTAGTCAAAGGCTTACTGTATTAGCTTATCACGACTTAATTCGAAAACTCGATGACGATAAAATTCCTGCAACTATGCTTAAAAGAGCGCAGGCTATCTCTATTGATAAAGGAATTGAAAAAAGAGTGAACTTCTACTCAATTCCTTCTTGGGTATTTCAACATCTGAAGAATGTTGAAAATCAGGGTGAAAACTGGAAGAAATACGGATATACCATCAAAGCAACTTCCTATGAAGCATTCTTTCGTGCCGAGGGATTAACAGTAGCACAAAAGATGTACCCACAGCACAAGAAAACTAAATATAAATCTGTTGACTATGAAACAGGTGAAATTATCACAACCACACTTGATAGGACAACAAGTAAAGCCAGTAACCAAAGAGTCGAAAAGATTGTTAGCTCAATTAAGCATCTGATAACAGATAAGGGATGGACAACCGAAAAGGAATTAGCTTATTCATTATCAAAGGAATATAGATGGCAAGTAGTAGAAATTCAACTGCGGAAAATTCGTGGGGAGCTAGAAAATCTAGGATTTAAGAGAGTTCGGGCCAACAAAGAAATAAAGAATCTATTTGGGATAACCACTAAGGGTTATCCCTTTATTATTGTCAAAAATCAATAGCCTTTTATTTCAAGCCCTGAAAGGGGCTTATTTTTGTTTCTTGAGCTTTTAATAACGATAGGAGTGTAGTAAATGATAAAGAACCATAAATGCCTTGTGTGTGGAAATTCGCTTACTGGAAGACAAAAGAAATATTGTTCGCAAAAGTGTAAAGACACACAACGGACAATTTATTATCATGTTTGTGAGTATTGTCATCAAGATTTCACTAGTAACGAAAAAACCCAAAGATTTTGTAGTCATTCATGCGCATCATTCTATTTAATGCAATCTAGAGATGTATCTGGTTCTAATAATCCGAACTGGAAAGCCAATAGAGACGGTAGATACCCAACTAATAACGGTTATATAATTTTATTTAAGCCAGGACATCCCCTTGCAGACAAAAACGGAAGAGTTCTTGAGCATCGTTATATTGCTTATCAAACAGACCCCTTCCCTAAAAGTTGGGATGTCCATCATATTGATGGCAATAAGACAAATAACAGTCCTAAGAACCTTTTACCGATGCCCAAAAGTAAACACGCACAACTACACAATGAAAAAAGGCAGGAAGAAAAGTCCTGCCTTTAGTTATCTATTAGGGGATGTATGTCACTCTAGCCCTAAACATATGAACACTGGGTTCATATGTTTAGGGAATTATATCTGATTAAGTAACTCAACCTTTTTTCTTTGATACTCCTGCTCCGTTATTAAATCACCATTCCTAAGCTTCTTTAAATCAGAAAGTTTTTGATGAAGGTCAGATGAAGATTGACATTTTTCCTGAATTCGGTTGTAGTTTTTATTGGGGATTATTCCCATTAACTGGTCGTACATATCCCCAGCAAAATAGATATTAATTTCATTATCATCTTCAGAATAATGAATTTCGGTTATTCGCTTATCAAGAAGAGTATTCGTACTCTTAATGCTATCCATATCCTTTCTGCTTCCAATAATCGCTCCTGCCCCACCTGCCAGCATACCACCAATTATTGCTCCTGACAGTGAACTTCCACCACCGCCACCACCTGTAATCTCTAATTGATTGAACATTTCTCCTTCTACTCTAAAGCTAACAATATTGTCCAGAAGCAAGTAATGCTTACCAATATCATCTACTGGATTACCCGGACAATCTTGACAAAGAATAATCTTGTTATCTTCTATCCACATATAGAAACTACTATTTACATTTGAAAAACTTTTGGAGAATCCTATCCACTGACTTAAAAACCTTTCTAAAGCAGTATCAATAGGGGGATACCCAAAGTAATAATCTACCTTTGGAGCTGTAATACTATACTCCCATACATCATTACTTTCAAAAGTTCCCTCTCTACAAGGAATCCCGAATTCCTTTATAAAGGCTTTCCACACTTCAGTTCTTTCTTCCTTGAAACGTTCCTCTTTGCTTTTGAAGAAAAAGCCCATATATTAACTCTCCTTTTAAGACCATATTAAGGATAACATTCTCTTCATTTCCCCATTATCCTTCTGCATTCTATATTTTTCTTACTCTTTTACTCTTAGGAATAAGTCCATTCAATGGTGAAGCAAACGCATGCTGAGAACGCAAATCATCCTGAGATAAATTAACATACCTTTTAGTAATGGTTAAATCCGTATGCCCCATTGTTCTTTGCAAGGCAAATGCGTGTCCACCATTTCGTAAGAATAATAATGCAAAGGCGTGTCGTAAATCGTATGATGAAATTTTAAACCCTAACTTCTTTCCGTAACAATTCTCTAATCGATGAGTCCATGCACTTGTACTCATTGGTTTTCCTTCTGCTGTCGCAAATAAGGGAACAGTTCCCCAACTCTCTGGTCTAACTGATATTAGCTTCCTTACTCCTTCAGAAGTGAGCGGGGTAATGGGGAGCGTTCTACTTATACGTGTTTTAGCGACACTCGCAGGAATGTTTACCTCAAGTGACCGTAAATTAAAGTTTGCTGGATACAGCGACAAGGCTTCTTTTGGTCTAATTCCAGTATCTATGCTAAGACACAATAAGACATAATCCCTTAGTCCTGAATAGGTAGACTTATCTGGTGCATTTAACAAAGCCTGAAGCTTTTGCTCATCAATATTCCGTATTCTTGGCTCTTCTCTACGCTGAGGGATACTTTCAATTGGATTGACCGATATGATACCTTCTAATACAGCCCAATTTAAGAAGCAATTAAGGTACTTACGTCTTATATTGTGGGTGGCAGGTGCAAGCTTATTACCATTTGCAAAATATTGTAGTATTGCTTTCTGAAGAAGTATATCATCACCCCAACAGTCTGGAAATTCCTTTGTGAAATGAGTAATATGCCATTCGTAGTCCTTTATTGTACGTTCCGACACACCCTGAGCCTGCTTAAATATACTAAAATGCTCTAGACAACTTTCCAATGATAGACCTTTGTACCCTTGAATCTTCTTAATTCTTGCCATAAAAAAACCTCCTGCTATTGATTCAGGAGGGCAATTCGGGAACATCGGACTAACCAATATTCCATGTCCGATGGTCTATATTAGGAACATCGGACTAACAAAAAGAACTTCATTTTTTCCATTGATGGAAATCCTGAAGTCCTTGATATATCTAGGTTTGTTCGGTCAAACAGTTTAAAAAGAGCATCTCGGCTTGGGAAGCCAATGCTCTACCGCTGAGCCACGTCCGCATTATATGGAGAGTTTGTCCTTTTTATCATTGGACACCTTTTTCCTGACAAAGAGAATTATAAGCCGAAAGCTCACATATGTCAACTTCTAATGCCACAGGTTATTATACTACCGGGAAGCCGATATATTCCGATATGTATCCGATTTGCTGATCCGAAAGAGAATCAAACTCGGAGTTTTTAGCTGCAGTAAATACGCAAGTTCCCATGACCCAACCTAGCCGGTCATCGTAGAAATTCCTTCCTAGTTCTTGGCTTTCACCTTTCTCATTACAGATACACACAATGTTGTCTGTAATAGGTACGATTTCAATAGACTCTCCAACTATTTCTTGGAAGTCTTCAAAGGTACCTTCAATTTCCTTCAACTGTAAAGGCTGATTGATCGGTTCTCTTACTAATACTCTCAATCTAACTACCTCCTCTATTTTTTCTATGGACTTAGATATAAAGTCACTTCAGGTAAGAATACCTCAATATTTATAAATATTCCACCCTTAGTATAATAAAAGAACCTCTGGAACCTTAGTTAACCTTGGAAGGAGTCTGCCCAATTTGCGAGCTCCCCTCTAAAATTCTTGGATAATGTTAAGATCTTACAATAGGGTTGACTTCTGAAATGCTCCATGTACGGTACAAAACCGCTTTTAGCTGCTGGAATATCAATCTGGCCTGAATGTCCGATACATATAACCTTGCATGAATCATGTACTCGAGTAAATATCTTTCTTAGTTCTTGCACGGTGAAATTTTGGCATTCATCTATAATAATCGTCATATCCTTAAGATTAGTTCCTCTAAGAAAAAGCGGGGTTTTAGGATAACACCAAATGCTATCCATTACACGCTTCATACTTACTTTTCTACGTATAGCTTCGTTCACTAGCGCCTCTTCATTATATACACATTGAGCTGGGTTCTCATTTATTTCTAATAAAGCATCTATTAAGGGTTGATGATAAATGCTTTCCTTCTCAGACTGAGTCCCCGGTCTAAAACCCATTGCGGATTCTTGGACTGGATTAAAAATATATGTAAGGGGCTGCTTAAAAAGCTTAGCACATGCAACAGCCAAAGTTGTTTTTCCAGTTCCCGCCTTAGCATTAACCATTACTAATTGATAATCGAATATTGCATCAACATACTCACGTTGTTCCGCCGTCAGTCTAGGTGCAAACCCAAACAGCAAATTATTTTCCGCTAATGGCATAATCCCCACCATCCTTTTATGAATCCTTAAGTCCTTGTTCCTATTATTGTTATTGTTAATTCACCCACAATAACTGACAATTTATTTTCTAGTATTTCTAAAAATGTTAACTTAATTCAATAGCATTTGCAATCTATAACTCTTAGACAACTTTCACAAATAATAGATACACAAAAAAAGTCCTGATATTTCCTCTCAGGAAATTTACAGAACCTTAGGTTTCTCTATTTAATTATCACCTTAATTAACTACATCCATATGATGGTGCCTCAGGACGGAATCGAACCGCCGACACGAGGATTTTCAGTCCTCTGCTCTACCGACTGAGCTACCGAGGCAAACAAAATGGTGACCCGTACGGGATTCGAACCCGTGTAACCGCCGTGAAAGGGCGGTGTCTTAGACCGCTTGACCAACGGGCCATTATAGTTTGTGAGGCATTTAAAAGGCGCTCACAAATATGAATATTACACTAAGTATCTACTTTTGTCAACACTAATTCTTTAATTCTTATAGTTTATTTGGCAAATTTCTTACGCTTAGCAATGTCTCTTTATTTTAAAGATAAAACTATCAAATTTATTATACCTTTATAGGCTTTCAGACTACCAATTTAGGAAGTCTCTTGCATTTAAGAGGGTTTATTCCATTTAGGTAATCATTAAAAGCAACCACGTTGGGTATAAAGAAAGGCAAACTTCAAGTCAACATGACGCCCCCACTATAGATATAGAATGGGGGCGCTAAAAGGCTAGGTAAGCTTACAACTCATTTCACTAACACTTATTAGTCGACGCTAAATTTCTTCAAAGTTTCTTGCAGCTCTTCCGCCATATTAGCTAACACCTGGCTGGAAGAGGCAATTTCCTCCACTGAGGCTGATTGTTCCTCTGTGGCTGCCGATACGGTTTGAGTTTGTCCCGTGATTTCTTTACTCGTTTCATAGATCTCCGAAACGGATGCGACTATTCTTTCACTGCCTACAGCCATTTGTTGAATCTCTTCAGAGATTTCTTCAATCTGAGCGGTTACTACATTAATTAAGCCCGTTATTTCGCTAAAGGCTTGTCCTGCAGTTTCTGCTACCTCTGTTCCCAATTTGACTTGATGGGTACCTTCATTAATCGATAACACAGCCTTCTGTGTATCTTGCTGGATACCCGTAATCAGTGTGGCAATTTGCTTTGAGGCTTCTTGAGACTGTTCTGCTAACTTCCTCACCTCGTCTGCAACCACCGCAAAACCTCGGCCTTGTTCGCCGGCTCGTGCTGCTTCAATGGCTGCATTCAAGGCGAGAAGATTGGTCTGGGCTGCAATACCGGAAATGGTATCAACAATTTGTCCGATCTCCTTGGAGCGCTCTCCTAAGTTCGTAACCATATCGGCTGATCCGGTAACCGTTCTTTCAATGTTCATCATTTGCTGAATCGTCTTATCGATCGCCTGACTTCCTTCAGACGCTGAGTGTGCAGTCTTTTCCGATGACTTTACCACTGTTTTCGCATTCTCCAACATATGTTGGATTCCTGCTGACATCTCTTCTACGCTTGCTGAAGTCTCATTGACTGCAGTAAGCTGTTTCTCGGCACCTAAGGATACTTCCGTTATGGCTACAGCCACTTGGTGGGAGGCTTGGGCAGATTGCTCCGCTCCCAAACTCAACTGCTGAGATGAAGCAGCAACTTGCTTGGAAGACGATGATATATGTTCAACCAGCTCAATTAAGTTTTCCGTCATTGTTTTGAAGGCTTTGCCCAGTTGACCTAACTCATCCTTAGAATTAATACTAAGGTTCTCAACCTTAAGGTTTCCTTTAGCAATTTCATCGGCATTTTTGGCGATTGCTACAATATTATTTGTAATCTTCTTACTTAACATAGTCCCTAACATGAGTGATATTCCTATAGCAACGAACATGGATACTAGGGTAAAAATTATGTCTTGTCTAGCCTTTTGTTCTAATTCAAGTTGTTTGGCTTCAACAAGTATATCGATATTATCTACCCAATTCCCAGTTCCGATTACCCAATTATAGGGTTCAAATAGCAAGGTATAACTTCTCTTTGGCAAAGGCTCTGTTTCATTAGGCTTAGCAAATGTATAATCTGTATAACCACCACCAACTTGAGTTCCATTCTTTATGAACTCCTGAACAAAGGATACTCCGGCGCTATCTTTGGCTTCATAGCGAGATTTTCCTTCAGTATCTCTTCCCAGCAGAACAACGTTTATCCCCTCTGTGGTATCAATCCAAAAATAATTTCCTCCATCAAAGCGCAAATTTCTTACTAAATCCGCCGCTTTCTTCTTCGCTTCTTCCGGAGTCAATTCTCCTTTTTGCTGACTATTGTAGACATCCTGTACTAGGCTGTGGGCAGTCTGTACCTGCAGCATAATCGTCCGATCGAATTGATCGTACAAAGTATCGTGATACTGCTCAAGATTAGCTTTTTCCGCAACAACCAAATTATAAATGCTGTATCCACCGAGAATAGAACCCATAATAAGTGCTAATGTTACTAACATAGTAATAATTCGGTATTTAATTTTTGTCATCTCTTATATGTCCCCTTCATCCAAATAATTTGAGTCCCTTATGATAAAAAACGTTGCAAGAATTATTTAATTTTTAAAAACGAAAAAACCGCCCCCTTTAGACAAGGCGCGTTATAATCATAATTGGTAACTCGGCCATCTTTACCCCTAAGAGTAGAAGATCCGTAGCTTTGCGTCCTGAGCTTTCACTCAGTTTGCCTTGTCAATAACTTTATATAATTTAAAAAATCTTCTTCATATTTGCTTTTATTTGACTATAACATACAAAAAGCAAATATTATATATATTTTTTCAATTTTCATCAAATTTCTGTTATTACTTTTACGTTTCAACCTTGTCTTTACTATAATTAGATTAAATATGTATAATATAAAAAGACAGAGATCTAAAATTTTAATTTAGTCCCTGTCTTTTTATGAGCGCTATTTTAGGGTCGTAAACCCTTTTGAATGCCTTTTTTACCACTAAAATCATTATTTGGTGAGCCATCCGCGACTCGAACGCGGGACACCCTGATTAAAAGTCAGGTGCTCTACCGACTGAGCTAATGGCTCGTATTGGTACCACGAATTATGATTTTACACGTAATTACCAAATGTGTCAAGATATTTTTTGTCAAAATTCTAGGTATAGGTTTTCTATAAAAAACATGAACCCTTGCTATATCGTGAATTTCTTCAAAGTTTCTTGCAGCTCTTCCGCCATATTAGCTAACACCTGGCTGGAAGAGGCAATTTCCTCCACTGAGGCTGATTGTTCCTCTGTGGCTGCCGATACGGTTTGGGTCTGTCCCGTGATTTCTTTACTCGTCTCATAGATCTCCGAAACGGATGCGACTATTCTTTCACTGCCTACAGCCATTTGTTGAATCTCTTCAGAGATTTCTTCAATCTGAGCGGTTACTACATTAATTAAGCCCGTTATTTCGCTAAAGGCTTGTCCTGCAGTTTCTGCTACCTCTGTTCCCAATTTGACTTGATGGGTACCTTCATTAATCGATAACACGACCTTTTGTGTATCTTGCTGGATACCCGTAATTAGTGTCGCAATTTGCTTTGAGGCTTCTTGAGACTGTTCTGCTAACTTTCTCACCTCGTCTGCAACCACCGCAAAACCTCGACCTTGTTCGCCGGCTCGTGCTGCTTCAATGGCTGCATTCAAGGCGAGAAGATTGGTCTGGGCTGCAATACCGGAAATGGTATCAACAATTTGTCCGATCTCCTTGGAGCGCTCTCCTAAGTTCGTAACCATATCGGCTGATCCGGTAACCGTTCTTTCGATGTTCATCATTTGCTGAATCGTCTTATCGATCGCCTGACTTCCTTCAGACGCTGAGTGTGCAGTCTTTTCCGATGACTTTACCACTGTTTTCGCATTCTCCAACATATGTTGGATTCCTGCTGACATCTCTTCTACGCTTGCTGAAGTCTCATTGACTGCAGTAAGCTGTTTCTCAGCACCTAAGGATACCTCTGTTATGGCTACCGCCACTTGGTGCGAGGCTTGGGCAGATTGCTCCGCTCCCAGACTCAACTGCTGAGATGAAGCAGCAACTTGCTTGGAAGACGATGATATATGGTCAACCAGCTCAATTAAGTTTTCCGTCATTGTTTTAAAGGCTTTGCCCAGTTGACCTAACTCATCTTTAGAATTAATACTAAGATTCTCAACCCTAAGGTTTCCTTTAGCAATTTCATTGGCATTTATGGCGATTGCTACTATATTATTTGTAATCTTCTTACTTAACATAGTCCCTAACATGAGTGATATTCCTATAGCAACGAACATGGATACTAGCGTAAAAATTATGTCGTGTTTAGCCTTTTGTTCTAATTCAAGTTCTTTGGCTTCAACAAGTTTATCGATATTATCTACCCAATTCCCAGTTCCGATTACCCAATTATAGGGTTCAAATAGCAAGGTATAACTTCTCTTTGGCAAAGGCTCTGTTTCATTAGGCTTAGGAAAACTATAGCCCGTAAAACCTCCGCCATCCTGGGCTCCATTAGCAATCATCTCTTGGATAAAAAGGTTTCCGGCGCTATCTTTGGCTTCATAACGGGATTTACCTTCAGTATCTCTCCCCAGTAGAACAACGTTTATCCCCTCTGTGGTATCAATCCAAAAGTAATTGCCATCATCAAAGCGCAAATTTCTTACTAAATCCGCCGCTTTCTTCTTCGCTTCTTCCGGAGTCAATTCTCCTTTTTGCTGACTATTGTAGACATCCTGTACCAGGCTGTGAGCAGTCTGTACCTGCAGCATAATCGTCCGATCAAATTGATCGTACAGGGTAGTTCGATACTGCTCAAGATTAGCTTTTTCAGCAACTATTAAGTTATAAATGCTGTACCCACCGAGAATCGAACCCATAATAAGGGCTAATGTTATTAACATAAGAATAATTCGGTACTTAATTTTTGTCATTTCTGTATATCCCCTTCTGTCAAATACTTACTAGCTGCGGAACAATGACAAAACCTATCCAAGGCTACATATACAACTGTACCTAACTTACATGACTTAGCTATAAAACTAGTCATCTAGTCAGTGTTCTCTCCAATATAGCGATTTCGATAGTGTCATATTTCTCTTATGAATATATCACATAAAGTGCCAATATTATATACATATCGCCAATTTAATCCTAGTTTCGACACACTGTAACTATTTCCTTAATTTCAAAAATTTAGCTTGACTGTCTCTCAATTACTTACCTTGCTCCTCGAAATATCTTATTGTATCCTGTATCCTCACTAAGACAGCAAAAAGAGAAGCATATCAATGACACGCTTCCCTTTTCTAATTATTATTATAAAATTGAGCCAGTAGTAGTACTCCTAGAAAATCTCTCCGCGGACAATAGTTTGCTCACGCCCAGGTCCTACTGCTACTAAGGTTGCCTGCACTCCAGACAATTCTTCAATCCGCAGAATATAGTTTTGAGCTGCCTGAGGCAGTTCTTCAAAGTGTCGAACTTGAGTAATATCTTCGTTCCACCCGGGCATTTCCTCATAAACAGGCTGACATAGCTTGAATATCTTTTGGCTTTGGGGGAATTCACGGATAATCTGTCCATCAACACTATAGCCCACGCAAATTTTAAGTTTCTCAAACCCTGTTAGAACATCAAGTTTGGTCACTGCAAAATCTGAAATTCCACTTACTCGAACAGCATAACGAGCTATGACCGCATCAAACCAACCGCATCGTCGTGCCCGACCAGTCGTAGTTCCAAACTCGTGTCCATTCTTCCGCATTTCTTCCCCAACTTCATCTAATAACTCAGTAGGGAAAGGTCCTTCTCCGACACGAGTGGTATAGGCTTTAATAACCCCAATTACACGATTGATACGAGTAGGTCCTACTCCCGCTCCAATACAAGCCCCACCAGCAATCGGATGGGAAGAGGTTACAAACGGGTAGGTACCATGGTCTATATCCAGGAGAGTACCTTGTGCTCCCTCAAAGAGAACCTTCTCTCCTGCTTTAATGCTTTCATCAATGGTAAGGGAGCTGTCTGTGACCATTGAACGAATTTTTTCAGCATAGCCCATATAGGTATGATAAATCTCGTCAAAGCCGAGAGCTTCCTTGCCATAGACCTTTACAAACAGATTATTTTTTTCTACCAAATTCCGACGAAGCTTCTCAGCAAACTCATCCTTGTCTAATAGATCAATCACACGGATTCCAATTCGAGACGCTTTATCCATATAGGCGGGCCCAATTCCCCGCTTGGTGGTTCCGATTTTATGGTCCCCACGTGCCTCTTCTTCCAAGCCGTCCAGTACTCTGTGGTAGGGCATAATAATATGAGCATTACTGCTAATCACTAGTTTCCCTGTTTTAATACCACGCTTCTCTAGATAATCTAATTCCTCTAGCAATACCTTGGGATCAATCACTACACCATTGCCAATAACACATGTCTTATCTTCATAAAGGATTCCAGAAGGTATAAGATGGAGTTTAAACTCTTCTCCATTTGCAACGACCGTGTGACCAGCATTATTCCCACCTTGATATCTAACAACAACATTTGCTTTCTCTGCCAGGAAATCTGTTATCTTGCCCTTTCCCTCGTCTCCCCATTGAGAACCAATTAACACAACAGCAGCCATATAGATTTTCCTCCCATCTTTCCAGCTCTAATCTTCTAATCCTAGTCGCTTAAAGATATCCTCCACGTGACGCAGATGATAGCCTAAATCAAATAAGCCTTGAATCTCCACTTTCGTCAAATACTTTAGAACCCGACTATCCTCAGATACAACATCTATAAAATCCAGCCCTTGATCCCAGGCATGAAAAGCGTTTTGTTGAACCCAAGCGTAGGCCTCTTCTCTCATACATCCATGTTCAACAAGTGCCAAAAGTACCCGTTGAGATGATGTCAAGCCATAGGTCTTCTGGAGATTCTTCTTCATCTGATCATCACGAATTTTAAGTCCAGAAATAACCTTGGTCATCTGGCGAAGCATATGATCCAGCAAAATACAACTATCCGGGAGAATGATCCGCTCCACGGAAGAATGAGTCATATCCCGCTCATGCCAAAGGGCAATATTTTCCATTGCTGCTAGAGCATTTCCTCTTAACAGCCTCGACATTCCGGACACTTGCTCGCAAATGATCGGATTACGCTTATGGGGCATTGCAGAAGAGCCCTTTTGACCTTCTGCAAAGGGTTCTTCAACTTCTAGGATATCGGTGCGTTGCAGGTTTCGGATTTCTGTGGCTATTTTTTCGATAGAACCGCCAATCAGGGCTAAGGTAGTGACAAAATGGGCGTGTCTATCTCTTTGCAATATTTGATTACTTACCAGAGCATTTCCTAACTTCAGTTCCTGACACACAGCCTCTTCTATTTCAGGAGAGACGTTAGCATAGGTTCCGACAGCGCCTGAAATTTTTCCCGCACTAACTGATTCTATAGCTTGGTCAAGACGTTCGCTTTGACGGTCAATCTCGGCAATCCATAAGGCTAGCTTCAAGCCAAAGGTAAGGGGCTCTGCATGAATGCCATGTGTCCGCCCGACCATTACTGTATACTTACTCTCTAACGCTCGCTTAGCCAAGGCATCTCGTAACTCTTTTAAGTCTTTCTTAAGCAACAGCCCGGAATCTCTTAAGACAAGGCTTAATGCCGTGTCTTTAACATCGGAAGAGGTCAAGCCAAGGTGCAAATATTTCCCCGACTCCCCGATTTCCTCTACAACTGCTTGCAAAAAAGCAATTAGGTCATGGCGCACGATAGCTTCAATTTCTAAAACCCTTTTCGGATTAACTTTGGCCTTTTCCCGAATTTCCTTCATAGCTCCTTGAGGGATCTCCCCCCGCTTAGCCATAACCTCGGCGACTGCTAATTCAACTTGCAGCCAGCGGTCATATTCATATCCGTCCTGCCACAGTTTTCCCATTTCCTGATGCGTATATCGATCGAGCAACAAACTTCGCCCCCAGTCATTCTTAACCCCTTAGATGGATCTAAATTGTTATACTTAATTACTAACTATTCTTTAGCGACAATATCTCTGGCAACAACAATCCCTGTAGCCGAAGCCTGCATTAACCCACGGGTTATTCCTGCTCCGTCTCCTATGGCATATAACCTAGGTATGGTTGTTTCAAAATTAGGTGCAACTTTAACTTTAGATGAGTAAAATTTAACCTCTACCCCATATAATAGTGTGTTTTTCGAATACATACCAGGGGCAATTTTATCAAAGGCTTTCAACGTCTCAATAAGTGAAGTCAAGTAGCGTTCAGGGAGTACGTAACTGAGGTCTCCCGGAACAGCTGAACGAAGAGTTGGAACCGTTGTAGACTTCCGTAAGCGTTCCTCTGTGGTACGTCTCCCTTGTAAAAGATCTCCTAAGCGCTGAACCATAACTCCTCCACCTGTCAGCATATTAGCCAATCGGGCGATATATCGTCCATATTCTATTGGTTGGTTAAAGGGTTCAGTGAAACGAGTGGACACTAATAAGGCGAAATTCGTATTCTTAGTTTTTTTAGTCGCATCGGCATAACTATGTCCGTTTACAACCGCAATATTCCCGTCATAGTGCTCTTCTGAGACTACACCACCGGGATTGACACAAAAGCTCCGTGTCTTCAAATCATAGGTGTCTGAATAATATACTAATTTAGGTTCATATAGTTCACGGGTTAGATGATCAATTATAGAATTAGGAACCTCAACACGTACACCTATATCCACCTCATTGTTTTCTGTTACGACACCCAAGCGAACTGTCTGATCAGCAAGCCAATTCGCTCCGCCTCGGCCAGGGGCAGCAACCACATAGCGGGCATACACTTCATCAAGTTCTTCCTCGCTTCGACGTTGAATAACAGCACCTATAGCACCTTCCGAGTCGGCAAGGATATTCTTTACCTCAGCAAGTTCCCAAAAAATTGTATTGGTCTTTTGCATGAGATGTTCATACATACCTTTTAGGACATCGTAAGCCAGTTCCGTCCCTAAATGTCGAACTGGGCAATGAATCAAGGCAATATTGTGACGGGATGCCTCATACTCAATCTCTTCAACCCGACGGTTATCTAAACCATACACTGTTTCTTGAGCTCCGAAATGTCTGTAGATAGAATCAGCATAATCAATTAAATCCTGAGCTTGATCTTCTCTCATATATTCAACTAAACGACCGCCTACCGCTGGACTCAGAGACAGCTTTCCATCACTGAAAGCTCCTGCGCCAGACCACCCTCTGGTAATGGCACAGGGATTACAGCCTCCGCAAACTCCTGTAGTACGCGCAGGACACTTTCGCTTTTCAATACTTCGCCCATTATCAACAATTAGAATTTTCAGTTCCTTATTATGCTTCGTTAACTCTAAGGCCGTAAAAATTCCGGCCGGACCGGCTCCGATAATTAAGACATCAACATTATGTTTCAATGGTTTTCCCTCCTAAGAGCCGTTAATTTTTAGAATCATAAACAACCACATTCGCAAACAATTTCATCTTAACAATCTAGCCCCTCATTGTCAATGCAATTGTCGAACATTAATCTAAAAAATACAAAAAACATTCGACATTATGGAGTCGCTAATTGAACAAAAAAATATACAAAAACCCCCTGCGAAAATTCGCAGGGGGAGAATACGCCTTAAGCACTTTGATGTTGTCGATCAAGATTTACAAACTTTGTGAACTCTTTAAGAAACCCTAACTCAACAGCACCTACAGGGCCGTTCCGGTGTTTAGCAATAATCAATTCCGCAATTCCCTTTTTCTCTGATTCCGGATGATAATACTCATCTCGATAAATAAAAGAAATCACATCTGCATCTGCTTCAATTGCCCCCGACTCAAGCAAATCTGACATAATCGGTCGTTTATCTTGGCGTTGTTCAACTCCTCGATTAAGCTGAGACAAAGCAATGACCGGCACTTTAAGTTCACGAGCCAGACCCTTAAGAGCTCTGGAGATCTGGGCAACTTCCTGCTGACGGCTCTCAGATTTTTTTCCAACCGACAAGAGCTGAAGGTAGTCAATAATTATCATCCCTAAATCATGCTCAGTCTTTAGTCTCCGGGACTTTGAACGAAGTTCCGCCAAAGAAATACCAACGGTATCATCAATAAAGATTGGCGCATCAGAAAGGGGCCCCACTGCCCGGGTCAACTTAGGCCAATCCGTATCTAATAGATCACCCGTCCTTACCCGTTGTTGGTCGACCATAGCCTCACCGCAGAGCATACGCTGAACCAACTGTTCCTTAGACATTTCTAGACTAAAAATTGCCACAGGCACCTTAGCGCGAACTGAGGCATTTTGGGCCATATTTAAAACCAGGGCCGTTTTACCCATCGAAGGTCGGGCTGCAATAATCACTAAATCTGAGGGTTGCCATCCCGAGGTCATTCTGTCTAAATCGGTGAAAAAGGTAGGAACACCTGTGAGATTTCCTTTATTAGCGTAAAGGTGTTCAATTTTTTCAAAAGTATCTAACAAAACATCACGAATCGCACTAAAACCATCTTTAACTCGTTGTCTGGACAAATCCAGAATCAGTTTTTCTGCTTCATCTAAAAGGGTATGGGCCTCTTCCCCGGGCTCATAGCCCCGTTCCAGAATACTGCTAGTTGCTCGAATAAGCTGCCGAAGAAGGGATTTTTCCGATACGATCCGCGCATAATATTCGACATTTGCAGCAGTAGGAACGGAACGAGCAATTTCAGAAATTGTAGTTATGCCGCCGACTTGTTCCAGTCGCCCTTGGCGGTGTAACGCCTCAGCAACACTGACCAGGTCAACCGGGTCCCCCTTTTCCGAGAGATCCCGAATTGCTGAAAACATTAAACGATGAGTGTCTCGATAAAAGTCATCCGGTTGAAGCAGCTCAAAGACCGAACTTCCAGCCTCCGGATCAAGCATCATTGCTCCTAAGACCGCTTGTTCGGCCTCTAAATTCTGTGGTGGAACTTTTATCAGTTCCATATTTTCTCTCCTCCGGTTCTACTCAGCGGGCACCAGGCCTTCAGCCCACAGGCTCCGCCATAATTGCTTTTAGGCTTTGACCATTGTTAGCCAAGTATCCCTGCACATAAAAGAAGACAAAAAGGGCCTTTGGGAAAAGTTATAACTTTTCATCTTGTATAAAAATGTGGCTCATTGCCTCTTCAATGGTACTGACCGCTACAACTTCTATTCCTTGTAAACTTTGCGGTACATCCGCCATATTTTCTAATGGAATTAAAACCTTTCGAACTTCAACCTGCTTAGCACCGAAAATCTTTTCATAAATGCCGCCAACAGGTTTAACTTTGCCTTGGATGGAAATCTCACCTGTCACTGCCACATCTTGTCGAAGAGGCTGTTTTTTTAAAGCACTATAAATGGCTAGGGTGGTTGCCAGTCCAGCCGAAGGACCATCAATCTTCGCCCCGCCAATTACATTAACATGAACATCATAATTCCGGATATCTTCCCCTGTAAGGTCACGAATAACAGCGGCAGCATTAAAGACAGCATCCCGGGCCATACTTCCTGCTGTTTCATTAAACCGAATGGTCCCTTTACCTTCTAAGCCTGTAAAGGTAATCGCCTCAATCTCTAAAACAGAACCCAAAAAGCCTGCTACTCCCAGTCCTAACACTCTGCCGATTTCCACATTGCTTTGAACCTTACGGAAAATAAAAGGGGTAAGTCGGGCAGATCGCAGAACCTCATAAACATCTGCGCTTGTCACTCTTATCTCCTTTTGATCTGGGTTACGATACCTAGCAAGGCCATAGGCGTCTGTCAAAATACTATTGGCCTTCCTCCCCTCAATAACGTATTCACTAATTATCTCAGGGACATTGTCGTCTAAAATCACACCCAGCTTTTGACCTGCCTGGCGAATAATTTCTTGGACATCTTTCGGTTCCAAAGGGACAAAGAATACCTCAGAGCAGCGTGAACGTAGGGCTGGATTAAGCTCGCCAGGATCCCGGGTGGTGGCTCCAATGAGTACAAAATCTGCCGGAGCCCCCTCATCAAAAAGCTTCTTAATCCATTGTGGTATCTGCACATTACCAGGATCATAGTAAGAGGAATCAAAAAAAGCCCGCTTATCTTCAAGTACTTTAAGAAGCTTATTCAAAAGCAAAGGATCCATTTCTCCAATTTCATCGATGAAAAGAATCCCTCCATGAGCATCGCTTACTAAGCCCATTTTCGGTTCAGGAATACCTGTATCTGCTAAGTCATGCTTGGCACCTTGATAGATTGGATCGTGTACGGAACCTAAGAGAGGGTTGGTAACATCCCGAGGATCCCACCTTAAGGTTGTTCCATCTACTTCAACAAAGGGTGCATCCTTAGAAAAAGGAGAAAAGGAGCGTTTCTTAACTGTTTCCAAAGCAACCCTAGCCGCAGATGTTTTGCCTACTCCAGGAGGGCCATAAATAATCATATGTTGAGGATAGGGTGTTGCCAACTTTGCTAAGAGGGCCTGTACGGCAGCCTCCTGCCCAACAATTTCTTCTACTGCCTGAGGACGTAATACATCAATAGCGGATCGTTTAAGTGAAATAGTATTCATCTTTTCCAGAATAGCCAATTTTTTAAGAGTTTGAGCATTTTCGGGGCCGGTAGTTTCTTTAAGCACATTCATTTTAATCTCTTTGACGTAATCCTCATGACGTTCTTGCATCTTCTCGGAAACTACACGTTCCAGACGATCTTCAACAGCACGCCGTGCAATAAGGTCGGCAATTTGCTCTTCAACTTCATCTAGCAATTGGGGTATTTCTTGCAGCTTTGGTATCCTTTGATCCGTAGGATCATCAGAGACAATTATCCTTAATCCTGCAACACGCTCGGTCAGTATATCCGAGCGCATCAACGCCAATGCCTCCAAGCGACTTGCCTTAAGCACTAGCTTATCAGTTCCATAATAATTTGAAAGCAACACATAAAGTGCTTCAACTTCCCGACTCCACTCTTCCTCATCTTGTAACCGGTCTCCGTGATTTGCTTGATTTAACCATTTTGTCAAAATCCCTTTCATCAGGGGTCCCCTTTCACGAGAACAGATTATTTGATATCAGATGAATCGAATTTTAGATTGAGCTTACATGTACCTGAAGCTTTGCAATTACCTCAGGATGAACCTTTACATTAACTTCATAACTGCCAAGAGCTTTAATCGGTTCTTTCAGATCTAACTTCCGTTTATCTATTTCCACACCATGCTGTTTTTTTAAGGCATCGGCAATTTCTTTACTGGTTACTGAGCCAAACAAACGGCCGCCTTCACCGGTTTTTGTTTTTACTTCTACTTTCAAGGTACTTAATTTATTCCCTAATAAAACAGCATCTTCTTTTTCTTTTACTTTACGTCGCTCTTCAACAGCCTTTTTATGAGAAATATCGTTAATATTACCTGTTGTAGCTTCAACAGCCAATTTTTTAGGGAATAGAAAATTTCTTGCATATCCATCTGCAACCTCTAAGATCTGTCCTTTTTTGCCAGTTCCTTTTACATCAGCTTGAAGAATTACCTTCATGAAAACTCCCCCTTTATGATTCTTCCGGTAGACGACGGAAATTCACAACTAGATCGAACAATCCAAATATAATAATGCTTACAAAGCTAAACATGAAATAAATTAAATTCAAGAAAATTAATACCCATTTAAGGAGTCTGGGAATTTTCGGTGATTGCAACAGAAAAAGGTAGGCAGAAATTCCCAAGACAAGGGTTAAGGCCCCATAAATAACCATAAGATTAATCCCTAGCCCCCGGATAAAAGCCCAAGAGAATTGATCCCCTAAGAGATAACAGGCAATTCCTAAAACTGCACCCCAAACTGCATACCAGGGAAGACGCCAGTGAGTAAACGGAACCCATTCTAAATCCTTTCTAAAAAGGCGCCTCACAAAATAAAAAACAAAACCAAATTCAATAATCGCTAAAATCGCTGCAATACTCGGAATGACTAAAGCATACATTTCAATTCCCTGTTGCAAAATATCTCGGATTTGCACCTCGTTTATCCCTTGCTGTCCCATAATCTCCAGCATACCGGATGCTTGGTATTGTTCTATGGTTGTATTGATCATAGCACTTGCGGTATTAGCATCAATTCCCTGCACAATAAAAGGAAGGGTCTGAGCTACACCTAAGGTTCCTGCCAAGACAGCACTCCAAAAAAAATTCACCCGAACAGGCCACCCCTTTTGCCAGCCAAAAACTCCCAGTAAACCCGCCAGAGGTACGAAGCCCAGATAACTAATTGCGTTTACCTGATAGACAAGCAAGGCGGCGATATAGCCAAGGGTTAAAAAGATGGAGGCAGTAAGCATTCCTTTACGACGACCTACGATAAATACACTAAACAATAAAAATACTTCCCAAAAAAATCCCCAGGTTCCCATAGCGATTCCCACAACCGGAAAGGTCATCAGAATTCCTCTCGCCAAGTAATCTTGTGCCATTTCATCACTAATAAACATTATCTCCAACTTTCCCCATTAAAGTTAGTCCTCGGGAGCTAAGTAGCTTAATAATAAGCTCAAATCTCCCCATTGCTTTTCAAGACACATTTCATCCGTGATCTTTAAACTGTCTAAACGTTGCAATAACATACGATCAAGCCTTGAAAAATCAAAACCTAATCTTCTAGCTAACAAATAACTCATTCCTACAAGATCTGCTAAACCCTGAATCATTTCATCTTCTGATCCACTTAAAGTTCCATGATGAACAAGCCACTGTGCCTGAATTAGATTAACCTTTAGTTCATCAATAGCTTTTAATCCTTTAACCACATCTACTTCAATATCCAGAGATGCCCCCTCCTAATCTCCACCCATTTCAGAGGCCCCTACTTCTGTCTAAGCAGGAGTTCCATGCTCTGCATAATTCTCATCTCAGCTTAGCTGCAACAGTTCCCAATCTGCAAAACTGTCAGAGAATACAAACCATGCCTACCAGATACAGTTCGTGATAAACCTATAAATCTCCTGCAGTTCTGATTAATGAAAATTTAACCATTGCATAACAATGTTAAAAGTATAAGGCAAAAATACAAAAGGGAGCTCTCGCTCCCTTTCTTCTACTCTACACTATATGGCAATAAAGCAATACTGCGAGCTCGTTTGATGGCCAATGTTACTTGGCGCTGATGCATAGCGCAGTTTCCTGAAATACGACGAGGTAATATCTTACCACGATCCGTAACGTACTTACGAATTTTATGTGTCTCTTTGTAATCCATTGACTCTACTTTATCTACACAAAAACTGCACACCCGCTTACGTGGGCGACGTCCGCGTTCACGTTTCATACTAATTCTCCCCTTCCCCTATTAGAATGGGATGTCATCATCCAAATTTACTTCATGTCCAAAGGAACTATTTCCTCCAAAGGATCTCGATTCTGCGCTTCCGCCTCCACTGTCTTTCGGACTTAGGAAACGAACATCTTCAGCAATAACCTCTGTTACCCAGCGCTTTTGACCATCTTGTCCAGTGTACGAACGCACCTGAATTCGACCATCAACTGATGCCAGTTTCCCCTTAGCTAAATAATTAGCACAGAGTTCAGCTAGCTGCCGATAAACCACGCAATTAATAAAGTCGGTATCTCTTTCCCCTTGAGAATTCTTATAATTGCGATCAATTGCCAATGTAAAATTCGCAACTGCTACACCGGTTGGGGTGTATCGCAATTCGGGGTCTTTCGTCAAACGGCCTATCAAGATGACACGATTTAACATATATGCCCCCCCGCTCTATTAGTCGTCTTTTCTAACGGTTAAGAAACGGATTACATCGTCGGATATTTTCATAACCCGCTCAATTTCTTGAGATGTACGGCCTTCACCTTCGAAATTCATAAGGATATATTGGCCCTCTTTGTAATCATCAATTTCATAGGCTAACCGACGTTTACCCCACTTTTCAACCGTTAAGTTAGCTCCGCCATTGCTAGCAACGAGCCCGGCTAAACGATCTACAAGTGCCGTAGTTGCCTCTTCATCCAAATCTGGACGAATGATATAAAGTAATTCATACGCTTTCATATTTGCACCTCCCCTCGGACTAAACGGCCCCGACTTTACGGAGCAGGGATATTTAGACTACCAAGCAGAAATTATACCACTTCAAACTCTAAAAAGCAACATTTTAAGATAACTTACCACATTCATAGTTTTTCTAGTTAAAATACAGGGCTCATTCTATACCTTAGCCCGATACTCCAAATCACTTCTATTCTCTATACATTAAAGCGGAAATGAACAATATCTCCATCATTCATAATGTACTCTTTGCCTTCCAAACGAACTAACCCTTTATCTCTGGCACCATTTAATCCGTTAAACTCAACAAAATCTTTATAAGAAACCACTTCTGCTCGGATAAATCCGTGTTCAAAATCAGTATGAATTACCCCCGCAGCCTTTGGAGCTTTTGTTCCCTGATAAATAGTCCATGCTTTCACTTCCATGGGTCCGGCGGTGAAAAACGTCATTAAACCCAACAAGTGGAAGGCAACGCGAATTAAGCGATCTAAACCAGATTCTTCAAGCCCTAAGTCTTCCAGGAAAGCGACTTTTTCATCTGCCTCGAGTTCCGCGATTTCCGCTTCAATTTGTGCGCAGACAACAACGACCTCCGCACCTTCTTCAGCGGCAATCTTCTGAACTTGTTGAACATAAGGATTATCAGCCGCTGTAGCTAACCCACTTTCACTAACATTAGCAACATAAAGCACCGGCTTTAGAGTCAAGAGTGGGAATCCCTTCAGAATCTCCCTCTCATCATCTGTAAAGGTCAAGGAACGGGCCCCTTTGCCTTGATTGAACACTTCCTTTAACCGTTCTAAAAGTGTAATTTCACTTTGTGCCTTTTTATCCCCCGTTTTTAGGAGTTTGGAGGTTCGATCTGAACGTTTCTCTATGCTCTCCATATCGGATAAGATTAATTCTAGATCAATGGTTTCTATATCTCGCTTTGGGTTTACATTACCTTCTACGTGGACAACATTCTCATCTTCAAAACACCGAACCACATGCACAATTGCGTCGACTTCACGAATATGAGATAAGAACTTATTACCTAAACCTTCTCCTTTACTTGCTCCTTTAACAAGTCCGGCTATGTCCACAAACTCCACAGTCGCTGGAACAATCTTCTTCGGATTAACCATCTCTGCCAGCTTTTGCAAACGTGAATCAGGTACTTCTACCATTCCAACATTAGGATCAATGGTGCAAAAGGGATAATTTGCGGCTTCAGCACCAGCTTGTGTAATAGCATTAAATAATGTCGACTTGCCGACGTTTGGCAAACCGACAATTCCTGCATGTAACGTCATGTCAGACCTCCTCATAATACGCAAACAAACTATCTTAACCGATTATATGTGATGTTTTCATACACTGCAACCATTCAGCTCATTCAATCACGATACCCCAGATCTAAAATATAGTCGACCTTGGTCTCAGGTTCTATTTTTCATCAACCCGCTGAAGAATCTCTTTCAAATTTCGTTCGAGTTTGGCCCGGGGAATCCAGGCTTGATGCTGACATCCTAAACACTGTATGCGAAAATCCATTCCCGTTCTCATTACCTTCCAATCCAGACTTCCACAGGGATGAGACTTACGAAGTCGAACAATATCTCCTACATTTAATGGAATCATTTAGTGATACCCCCTGATCGAGATTCGAAATTCGAGGTGCGAAGTCCGAAGGAAGAACTTACCACGTTTTACTTCTCATCTCGAATTTTTGAGTTTCCTACCAAGTCGCTAGTTTGAGTAACTTAGTTTGATCTCCATACTAAACAAATGAACGAATAAACCTTAGTCTTTCGAAAGTAACTTTATCGAGTTCTTAGCCACTTGAGTCCTTAATGGGATTAGTCACAAAGACATTTTGTTGTGGTGTGCGAATTCCTTCTTTTAAGAATGCACTATGTATTTGCCTCCGCAGTTCTCTCTCCAAACTCCACTGTTCATTAGGCTGAGTAAAGGCAATTACTCTCAATACCGTATTTCTTTCACCAAACTGGATTACACCTTGTACCGTTGGCGGATCAATTATCTTATCACCAAACTCAATACCGACCTGTTCACAAACAGTATGCATTACAGCCATAGCCTTGTCCAAATCCTCATCATAAGGAACCTGAATATCTACCAAGGCCCTCATTTTACCTCTACTATAGTTGGTAACCGCTGTGATACTACCATTTGGAATAATATGAAGTTCCCCGCCCCAATCCCTTAGATGTGTTGCCCTAATCCCCGTCTCTTCGACTACCCCTGAGAATTGGCCGGTTTGTACATAATCGCCGACAGAAAATTGATCTTCAAAGAGGATAAAGAAACCTCCAATTATATCTTTAACAAGGCTCTGGGATCCAAAACCTAAGGCTACTCCTAAGACACTAGCAGAAGCTAGAAGAGTACCCGTATCAAAGCTAAAAAGATGCTTAAGAACATGAATAATAGCCGTAAAAGCGATTAAATAAAACGCCATACTCTTAAGCAACGAAAAGATCGTATTAGCCTTGCGTTCATCAAGTAGTTTTTTTCCTCTATGGTCTAGCAACATCCGGCGTAATAAGTAAATTGCTAACCCATAAGCAACACGGGCAATGATTAATACTAAAACTATATATATCAGAGAGTTTAAGATCGTCATTCCTAACTTTTGCCAATCAAAATCTAAAAAACTATTATTAATCCATAGACTATTCATGTTACTGTCTTCCTTTTAGTTGATGGATCAGCCGGAATATTTCAGAAATGCCTGGTAGCCCCGAATCATCATAACCAGGTCTGCTATAGAGGCTATTTCCCAAGGCGCATGCATACTCAGAATTCCGACACCGCAATCTAAGACCTCCATGCCATATATAGCCATGTATTGGGCTATCGTTCCTCCACCGCCTTGATCGACTTTTCCTAATTCTGCAGTTTGCCAACAAATCTTAGCATCATCAAAAATCCGCCGAACCTCCGCAACAAACTCCGCATTGGCGTCACTGGTATCATACTTCCCTTTAGAACCGGTATACTTACTGATAACCAGACCTCGTCCTAAAAAGGCAGAATTACGTTTATCCATAACCTCAGCATAATTAGGGTCATAGCCTCCTGTGACATCTGCTGAGAGAGCTTTTGCTCGGGCTAATGATCGTCTAACCAGTAATCCATCATATTTACCGCTTTGCAAGGTAATTAGTTCGGCAATGAAGTTCTCCAAATAACGAGCCTTCATTCCCGTGTTAGAGTCACTGCCAATCTCTTCTTTATCCGCAAATAGAACCAGTGTTGTCCACTCCGGCTGTTGAATTTCTGCAACTGCTTTCCAAGCTGCAAAGGAGCAAATACGATCATCTTGACCATAACCGATTATTAAGCTTTTATCCAACCCTGAATAGCGGGCTTTACCGGCTGGAACAACCTCCAGCTCTGCGCTTACAAAGTCTTCCTCTTCAATACCATATTTATCTCTGAGGATAACTAAGATTGCAGATTTCACCCGTTCTTCCCCTTCCCCCAAGGAAGGATTGTGCCCTAACAGAAGATTTAGGCCTTCTCCAGATACTGCTTCACTCAGCTTTTTGTTATATTGATCCTTTGCTAAATGCGGGAGTAAATCTGAAATTGTAAAAACAGGGTCTTCTTCATCCTCTCCAATAATTATTTCTACCTTCTGCCCGTTGCGCAAGAAGACAACTCCATGGAGAGATAGCGGTAGGGCCATCCATTGGTACTTTTTTATTCCTCCATAATAATGGGTTTTTAAGAAAGCCAACCCTTCCTCTTCATACAAAGGGTGCTGCTTAATATCTAATCGCGGAGCATCAATATGAGTTGCGATTAGTCGAAAACCCTCGCTCAAAGGTCTCTGGCCTGAAATTGCTAAGATACCTGCTTTTCCTCGAACTGCCAAACGAACTCTTTGACCAGGTTGAAAGCCTTCAAGCTTATCTAGAGGTATAAAACCTTCCCGTTGAGCCCAACTCTCAATAATCTGCCAAGATTCTCGCTCGGTTTTTCCTTTACTCAAGAAGGAAAGGTATTCCGTCACAGCCTCTCGTTCTTGATCTGATATCATTAGATCATCCCAGGCTAGTTTGACTTTTTTAGATCCCATTCAATCACCCCTAAAACTTAATTAACTTTAAGTTTTCGTCATTTTCGCCTCGTTTATCCGACAGATATGTCAAACTTAACTAGATTCTCTTAAATAAGCCTACTATATATCTTAGAACCATACTCCCTTACCCATTGAAAGTGGCTCAAGCAACTTTTCTTTAAGTTGAGCAGAAAACATCTGATCTAAGAGGTTAAATGTTTGGATCAAATGGGGATATAGGTAGGAATTTAGCACAAGTTCCATAAAACCATCATTTGCGCCGATATTTAGAAACGGCGACAATAATCCAGCTAATACTGACAGGCCAATAAGTGACCCTAGCCCGCCAAACAGTAACCCTCCTCCACGATTAAATGACCCACTCCAGCTTCCAAGTGGGCGCAGAAGAATAGCTACCAGTATCTGAATACATAACACCACAAAATAAAATACAAAGCCAAAAGCAAATAGGCTAAGTATACTCTCGGTAATTGTCCCTGCCAAACTATGGGTTACTTGTTCAAGAGTTTGAGGCATTTGTGTGCTGGACAAATCTGAAAAGGGGAAAAAACCACGCCATTCTTCAGGAATTATACCTAGAATATTCCCTAGTACTTGTTGCTGCAAAGTTTGCGCTTTCGACTCCACAGTAGGAAGTAATACACGGTAAATCATTGGCTCTATCCATTGTCTAAGTGGAAAATACTGTTCTGCAAGGCTCAAGACAGCCATGTATTTCCACGATGCTACTAAGAATCCTACGAGCCATATAAAAAAATTAACAATGCTTGTTATCAAACCTTTTTGGTAGCCATGTAGTGCTCCAAATAAGATAAAACCTATAATAAGTACATCGACTAGATTCACATAGTCCCTCCCTAATTGACCCTCGTCAGATTTCTAAAAGTTTATAAATAAAGCTTATTCGGGCTATATCCATAAAATCCTGCTGTATTAAATTCTTCTAATCTTAACTTTAACTAACCACAGAACCGATATATCAAAAGGCAGCTTCACGCTGCCTATAAAAAACAATTCCAACTTACTCCGGATTTATTTTTTGAAATAAAAGTACCTAATCCCTTTAAGATAACTCCAACCTATAACCCAAGATTTTAAAGTTTAAATTTTGGCGGGGATGTGTGCGAATCGAACACACCTCGGAACGTTCTGCGTCCCGACACGCGGATTTGAAGTCCGGGAGCAACACCAGTCACCATCCATCCCCATACTAACGACAATCATATTATCACATTAATCATCATTTGGAAAGCAAATCAGTCAAAGTCCCCAATAACTTGATGGTTAAAACTTATTGTATTTGTACAAAATACTTCTAACAAAGAAACCCATAATACCTATGAGTTTAAAGGAGGATTAAGCAATGAACCCTTCGGGAACTTCGATTTCAAACTTAACAAAGGAACAAATCGATGATCTGAAAGCATTAGAGCATAAGTTTAGCTCCATTACTGGTCAAGAGACTATCCTAATAGCCTATAAACCCCCAAGTAATGAAAGTCATTAAACCGCTCCTTTGTTATAATGGAAGCAGCTGCCTTCCAAATACTTCTCGACAATTTCATTAACTTGCTCTTCTCGCATAGTAAGGTGCATCAACTGATATGAAGCTTGCATTAGGCCCTTTACACACTCAAGAGTTAGGTCTGTAATATGTGTACATCCTTCCTTTAGGCCAACAGCAGCTTGTACTTGTCTGCGAACATTTTTATTCAGATTTATCCCTAGCAGCTTTTCAATTCGATTTTGAGTTTCAACACAATCTGTATGGGGCGCTCGACGGAATTCTCCCGTAGCTCCTGTTATTGTACGGCTCTTTATATCAACTTCTAAAGTTATACATAACTCATGATGAGTGTCAATGAAAGTACCATCCACAATCAGCATATCCTTGTCTTTTGAACGTACATTAATGGAAATAGAACGGTTAAACAGGTGCAATGCTTCCATCTCCTCATTTTTTTGGTAGTTTGATATCTACATTATATCTCTTTTCTTCAAGAAAGAAAGCACTGGGTGAATTCCTCTTCACTCAGTGCTTTCTTTCTTAACAATCTTTAAATTAAAAATTATTTTTTAATTTGATAACCTTTTTTATCCAAGGACTTTTCAACTTCGTCAACCTGATCCCCCTGAAGACGAGCAAGAATCTGAACCTTATTGTCTTTGAGATGATATACAGCTAAACTTCCAATATTGACCTCATGTTCCTTAGTCACAAGGGCTAAATCTGACATAACCCCAATTTGGTCCTTAGTCTCGATCATTACGCGCTGTCCGGGACTACGAAATCCCATAATATCTAAAAAGGCATCTAATATGTCTGAACCAGTTATTATCCCCACCACTTTACCGTCTTCAATGACAGGTAACCCACCAATTTTATGGTCTCTCATCATCAAAGCGGCATCCTCAATTTGAGTGTCTGGATGGCAAGTTATGACTTTCTTAATCGCAACTTCACGGATAGGCGTCTTGGCAATAAGATAGTTTAGTTCAAAAATACTTAATGTTGTTGCTGGAGAAGGAGAGACCTCACGGAGATCTCCATCTGTGACAAAACCTACAAGTTTACCCTTTTCTACAACCGGCAATTTACTAATCTTCTTTTCTCTCATAAGAGCCATTGAATCCGCAATAGATTTATCCGGGCCTACCGTAAAAACTTGAGCTGTCATAAATTGGCGAACATACATTTCTAATTACCTCCTTCTACAATTAAGCTTTAGCCAGCAAACACCAAGTTACACTTTGGTACCAAGCTAATGCAACTGGCAGCGCTTAGTAACCATTACGCCACGACCAAAATAGACCATAATTCCTAATGCATACCTAGTTTATAGTTGCAATGTAACCATAACCGAGGATGGCGAAAGGAAAATCCGAAAAGTCTACCATCATCCAATGATTTATATTAGCCTCCTAAGTAGGCCTTACGGACTTCTTCACTGGCGGCAAGTTCTTTAGAATCTCCGGAAAGAACTATCTTACCAGTCTCTAATACATACGCTCTATTAGCGATAGAAAGAGCCATATGGGCATTTTGTTCAACAAGTAAGATTGTAGTACCGCTTGAATTAATCTCTTTAATGATTGAAAAAATTTGTTTTACCAAGATGGGAGCCAAGCCCATTGAAGGCTCATCTAGCAGCAAAAGTTGGGGTTTAGACATTAGCGCCCTACCCATTGCCAGCATTTGTTGTTCTCCTCCTGATAAAGTACCTGAAAGCTGACTTTTTCTTTCCAGTAAGCGTGGAAATAATTCGTAAACTTTCTTCATGTCTTCTTTAACGCCCGCTTTATCCTTACGTAAGTAAGCTCCCAGTTCTAGGTTTTCAATAACAGTCATATTGGCAAATACACGTCTACCTTCTGGTACTTGAGATATTCCCTGGGCAACTATACTTTGAGGAGCAATACTAGCAAGGTCTGACCCTTTAAAGGAAACCTTCCCTGTCTTTGGCCGCAGTAAGCCAGAGATTGTTTTGAGACAAGTGCTTTTGCCTGCACCATTTGAACCGATAAGCGTCACAATTTCCCCTTGATTAACTTCGAGGGAGATACCTTTAAGGGCGTGAATTGCACCATAGAATACATTTACATCTTCAAGGACAAGCATCAGACAACCTCCTCCCCTAAATAAGCCTCGATGACTTTGGGATTACTCTTGATTTCATCTGGTGTGCCTTGCGCAATAATCATTCCATAATCTAAAACATAGATTCGTTCGCATACGCCCATTACTAGGGACATATCATGTTCAATTAACAAAATAGCTAAATTGAATTGTTGACGAATCCAACGAATGAGATTCATAAGGTCGTGTGTCTCTTGAGGATTCATCCCCGCTGCAGGCTCATCGAGCAATAAAAGCTTAGGCTCTGTACCTAAAGCACGAGCAATTTCTAAACGGCGTTGTTCACCATAAGGCAAATTTTTAGCAACTTCTTCAGCCTTATCCTCCAGATTAAAGATCTTGAGAAGTTCCATCGCTTTACGATGCATTTCTTCTTCTCCAGCATAATAACTTGGTAAACGTAAGAAGGCACTAAGGGTACTATAGGAACTTCTTTGATGATATGCTATCTTAACATTTTCAATAACAGTTAGATCACTAAAAAGACGGATATTCTGGAACGTCCTGGCCATCCCACTTTGGGTAACCTGATAGGGTTTAAGCCCTCTCATATCTTTACTCTGAAATTTAACGCTGCCCTCCGTTGGCTCATAAACTCCAGTCAGTAAATTAAAAACTGTGGTTTTTCCGGCACCGTTTGGACCTATTAAACCGATCAATTCTCCGTCGTTAATCTCAACATTAAGGTTTGATACGGCTTTTAAACCTCCAAAAGACTTGGAGAGTTTGTCAATCTTTAGAAGAGGCATTCTTATCACCCTTCTTTCCGAGGAAACTTAAGCTAAATTCTTTAGTCCCTAGTAATCCCTTCGGTCTAAAAATCATCATTACGATTAAAAGTACGGCTGTTATTACTAGTCTCCACTCTGGCCAACCTGATAATGCAGCGGAAACCACTGTCATTACCACAGCACCCAGAACACTACCCGTTAAACTTCCTAAGCCACCGAGTACAACCATAACTAGAATATCAAAAGACTTTAAAAAGCTAAAGGTTAGAGGTTGAATAATATATAGGTAATTAGCATAGATTCCGCCTGCCAGTCCGGCAAAGAACGCACCAATTGTAAAGGCCATAATTTTATATTTTGTTGTATTAATACCCATTACATCCGCTGCAATTTCATTCTCCCGAATAGAAATACACGCTCGACCATGGGTTGACTTAATAAAATTTCTAATAATTATAATACTTAAGACCGTTAGCCAAAATGCCCATGTCCAAGTAATTGTTTTCGGCACTGAAAATCCTGAAGCCCCTCCAACGTAGCTTGTATTTAAAAAAACAATTCTTACTATTTCTCCAAATCCTAAGGTTGCAATCGCCAAATAGTCTCCCTTTAGTCTTAAAGTAGGGAGACCAATTAAAAAACCGGCTACGGCAGCTGCCACTGCCCCAGCAATCAAGGCCAATAGAAGAGGTCCATGAAATTTAACAACGACAATAGCTGCTACATAAGCTCCGATCGCCATAAAGCCTGCATGCCCAATTGAAAATTGGCCTGTGATCCCATTGATTAAGTTTAGGCTTGTTGCAAGAATTATAAAGATACAAACCTGAATCAAAGTGAGGGCAACAAAAGGGGGTAAGATGTCCATGAAAATACTTCCCTGAACGATGGCATAGACAAGTAGGACACCCACTAAAGTTAGGACACTTTGACGATTAATCCGCTTACCCATGATTCCACCTACACTTTCTCACGGATGTTCTTACCAAAAAGCCCACTTGGCTTAACAATGAGAACAAGTATTAAAATTAAAAATGCTACTGCATCGCGCCATGTCGACGCTCCTAAACCACTAACAAATGATTCTGTAAGCCCTAAGAAAAATCCTCCTACCATCGCACCGGGAATAATACCAATTCCCCCTAAAACTGCTGCAACAAAGGCCTTAAGCCCTGGAATAATACCCATTAACGGATTAATTGTATTAAAGTATACTCCCATCAAAACCCCTGCAGCGGCTGCCAGAGCGGAACCAATTGCAAAAGTTGCCGAAATAGTGTTGTTAACATTAATACCCATCAATAACGCTGCTTCAGTATCGAAAGAAACTGCCCTCATGGCTTTTCCAATCTTTGTATACTTAACAATACCATGCAGCAGAACCATAAGGACAATTGAGGTGACAATCATAACAATATCACCATATTTAATGATGATACCACCTACATTAAAAATTGTATCGGGAAAAACAGGAGGATAAGTGCGCATCTGAGGAGATACAACTAACATGCCCCCATACTCAAGGAAAAAAGAAACTCCAATCGCTGTAATTAAAGATGCAATTCGAGTAGCATTACGCAGCGGTTTATAAGCAATCCGTTCGATTAATACCCCCAGAATCGCACTAACAGTCATTGCAATTAGCAATGCCGGAATAAACGACATATGCAATGTAGTTGTTGCAAACCAACCTGCATAGGCTCCGACCATCATTACATCACCATGAGCAAAGTTTATAAGCTTAATGATACCGTAAACCATGGTATAACCGAGAGCAACTAAAGCATAAATACTTCCTAGAGAAAGTCCGTTTACGATCTGCTGCAATACTTGCTCAGTTACACTTCCCATATTCTCAACTCCTTACTCCCGAATAGTTTTTTCGATTTATCAAATCCGAGACAGCCACTTCTTGTCAATATGTGTTTCAATTTATAACCCTGGACAGAACACTAAAATATAAATATTTTAAACCTTTACATTGGCATTTGCCGAAGTCTAATACAAAAAAGAGGGAGGGGTTGTCCTCCCTCCTTAGCTTTTTGTGACAATTCTTCCAAGTTGATAGATTATTTTGGGTTAACTTTTGTCATGAATACGCTTTTGCCATCTTTAAATTGTAGAATTGCAGCACTCTTAACTGGGTTATGAGTTGCTGGATCAACATTCAATTCTCCACTTATCCCTTGGAATCCCTTCATGGTTTCCAAAGCACTTCTCAATTTTTCGGGTTCTGTACTGCCGGCATTCTCAAGAGCCTTAATTAAAAGATTTGCTGCATCATATCCAAGGGCTGCGAATGTGTCAGGCTCTGAATTATATTTTCCTTGGAAATCTTTAATAAATTGAGCCATTCCTGGATCATCCATAGCTCCATGATTGACATAGTAAGTATTCTCTAAAGCTGCAGCACCTGCTACATCGACTAGTTGAGGGGAACCCCAGCCGTCTCCGCCTACGAATACTTGCTTCATTCCCATTTCACGTGCCTGCTTAACAATTAAGCCTACTTCCTGATAATATCCAGGAACAAAGACTACATCGGGATTAGCGGCTTTAATTCGTACTAAGGTTGCTCGGAAATCTAAATCACTGCCTGCTACATACTGTTCTGTGGCAACAACTTCTCCGCCTGATTTTTTAAAGTTTTCTTCAAAGGAGGTAGCAAGACCTTTAGAATAATCTCCCTTTTGATCTATGAAAAGTGCGGCTTTCTTTGCTTTAAGGGTATCTGACGCGAAGTTAGCAGCTACCTGCCCTTGGAAGGGGTCAATGAAGCAAGCTCTAAAGATCCAAGGCTTTACCTTCCCGTTTTCAAATGTAACACTATCTGAAGTACCTGTAGGTGTAATCAGAGGTACTTTGCTATCGGTGACTACTTGAACAGCAGCTAAAGTATTACCACTTGTCATAGGCCCAAGTATTGCAACAACTTTGTCTTGAGTCGCCAGCTTTGTTGAAGCTACAGTCGATTCCCCAGGGTCTGACTTATTATCCGCAGATACGTATTCCAGCTTCTTTCCTAAAACTCCACCCTTAGCATTTTGTTGCTCAAATGCAAGCTTAATGGCCTTCTCAGCGTATTGTCCAAAAGCAGCTGCTCCACCACTTAACTCAAGGTTACCCCCAACTTTTATAACCTCAGCTGACTTTTGCCCCCCAGTTGCTCCGCAACCGGTTACAAGGGAAAGACTTAATAAAGCTACAGTTGCTACTGAAAATAGTTTTCTCATCTTTCTACCCCTCTCTAATATTGACCCTTTTTTACTTCTGTTTATCGGACATAACTGTGATTCCTATAGTGATTTTTTAGGATTATTTCTGATTAATTCACCCCCAATTATAACCCTCAAGCACCTCTGGATATAGTACAAGGTCTAAGTCACCCAATCAAAAACTTATATGATTGGGTTTAATGTAAGGCTGTTAGATAACAACCCTCTAGTTCTATATTCTATATATTATAAAACAATTTGACAAGCTATTAGAGTACAATGTGTAACGAATTTTATAAACAATTTCATGGTAAATGATAGCAAACATCTCATTATGGTTTATTTCTATAGTTTTCTTTAAAAGCATTCAGCTAAATTGTAGAACTTTGATAATATTGTAATATTTTTCTATTAGCCTCTGAGTAATTCATTTGTTTTTCTAACCTTAAAGTTATAAAGCAAAAAGCAAAATGAGTAATCAGCTTAATCTTTATCTTTAAGCTAATTACTCATTCATCAATCTATATTTTTCCCAGAATTCTCTTGTCTCCCTTTCGTTGAGTGACACGTTGTTGGTCAAAATACTCTAACAAAGGAACTGTATATTTACGGGAAGTCTCCCATAATTCTCTAACATCAGCTACCCCAACTTCTCCTTTTAATCCTAACAATTCTATTAAGTTCTGCCTTGCCTTTTGAATATCTTCACTTTTAAAGTAAAACCCGCTAATAAACACCCATTCCCCCTGATCACATAAGTATCCTGCATATTCTTGAATCTCAGCTTTTCCTATTCCACACTTTTCAGCAGCTGAACCTAATTCAGGAGGCGTAAGTTTGATAGTTTGCCAAAGAGATCTTAAGTCATTTAATTTCTTCATAATTGAGAGAGGAATCTGTGCACCTTCATTGGTTTGAACCTTGCTCCCGGAGATTTTATAATACTCTCGGGCACTTCCTTGTTCTAATATCATCTGCCAACGTCTATGATTCCACAATATTCCTAGGCGGGTCTTTAATTCCTCTCTACTAATTCCACCTCGTAACGGAAATTCCTGTTCATTTGCTCTTACAACTTTTAAGAGTTTTTCTCTCCACGTTTCAGCAGCTTTTTTTGCCCAATAAAGAGCAGCATCATCCTCTGACCAAATCTCTAGCCTTTCCTGTTCCTCTAGCGATTTCAAGTTCCCTACTAAATCATCAAGGTTGACGTGTAATCGATTTGCCAAATCTTTAGCAGATCTTGGTTCATCCATCTCTCTCTCTAAAAGATCAAGGGGATCTCCTTGATCTTTGATCCTCAGTTGTGCTAATACACTTTCTTTAAAGCGTTTCAATTTAAGCCCAGATACATCTAATATTTTTCCTCCTGCTATTGTGAAAGTAGGAGAGTAAAATCTTAAAACAAACCGGTCTCCTGGTGCTGCAAGAACGGGCTCTTCTAACAATATCTGAGCAAACCCCTCACCTCCAGGATTAATTTCCTTATGTTCCAAAAGGTGCAGACGTCCCAATATCTCCGTTGTCCCAATATGAAAGCGAACTCTCTGCCTCTGCACTAAAGGTTTCTCTGCAGTGGCAAGGTTTGTTACTTTTAAATCCAATATATTTCCGACTTTAAATGTCTTTGGCTTTACGAGTACTGAGCCCCTAACTACTTCAGATACATCTACCCCGGCTAGGTTGACAGCTACCCTCTGTCCTGCCCCAGCAAAGTTAACTTTTTTATTATAAACTTGTAATGAGCGAACTTTAGATAGTATATTACTAGGCTCTATTGCCAACTCTTGCCCCAATTCTATAGTCCCACTATGAAGAGTGCCTGTCACAACCGTCCCAAAACCCTGAATGCTAAATACTCTATCAATGGGCATTCTCACTGGGCCGGTTGATTTCTTACTTTCCACTTCAGAAAGCAAATTATCAATAATATCTCGAAGGTCGTTAATACCTTGACCAGTTAACGATGAAACACGACATATTTGAGCTTGATTGAAGGCTGTATCTTTAAGTTTATTATGTATCTCTTCATCCATGAGATCAAGCCACTCGTTATCAACAAGATCTGCTTTATTTATGACAACAATTCCTCTGGGAATTCCCAACAATGTCAATATATCTATATGTTCTTGAGTCTGAGGCATTATTCCCTCATCAGCTGCAATGACCAATAGTACAACATCCATTCCGCTTGCTCCCGCCAACATCTGACGGACAAAACGTTCATGGCCTGGAACATCAATCATTCCAACTTGACGGCCGCTTGGAAGTAACATATGTGCAAAACCAAGTTCTATTGAAATACCTCTTTGCTTTTCTTCTTTTAATCGATCAGTATCCATACCGGAGAGAGCACGAATTAACTCAGTTTTACCATGATCTACATGTCCGGCTGTTCCTACTAAATAATGTCTTTCACCCATTTTAGTTCCCCTTAAGCTATTTGCATATATATTTTATATCTTATTTGGTTTACTAGTCCTATTTACTATAGCAAAATTGTAACTTGTTTAGCAAACTCAATTTTATCTTTTTAGCCAATAATACATAATTACAGGCAAAAATACTAAGCCTAGGTATCCAAACAGAGGATAAACGATCTGTACAATTTGTGAAAATTTCACCCCAGATAATGGCAGTAACAATACAAATAATGCTAATGTCGCTCTACCATAGTTTAAACGACCTGAATCAACAACTCTGCTTATTAGACTAAAGCCGTTCCCTACGGCTGCAGTAATCATAGCTAACCACAAGACTACAACATAGAAAAAAGCCGGCCAGTCACCTAACTTGCCTGCAATTCCAACCATCGGAATTTCAAGGCCTAATATATCTGGAAAGCTTAGCAAAGATACACCTATGGCTAAGGCAAACAATCCTAAAGCAATTCCTCCAAGCAAAGCCCCTAACCGGGCACCTGCTTTCTGTACATCTCGTCCAAGAGATGCAAATACAACCATTGCTAATGTAACGTTAAATGAGACATATAGGATGGCCGAGATAAACCAGTTACTAACAATCGGGTTTTGGAGGATTATTGAAGGTTCATTTCCCCCTGAGCCTGCAAGAAGTGTCGCTACTGTGGCAATTCCTAAGCAAAAAATGAACTTTAATGGAATGAGTACAGAATTAATCCAAAGTACTCCTTCACCCCGATACCACAAGGCTAATGCGATCACACTTGCCGTCAACACGATTCCTAACCATCTTGAGAAGCCAAAATACTCTTGAAAGAGAGCCCCACTACCAGATATCATCGCGAGCATACCTACGAATAAGAGAATACTTACAAGGATATCTGCCCAGCTTCCTAGTCTTGGGCCCAGCAAATTGTTGAAGAAACCTTCATAGGATGTTACTTTCCAACGACTCTGTAAATCAAGCATACCCCAACCTAGGAGAGAAAAAAGAAACGAGCTCAGCACAACTCCTACTAAACCCCAATATCCAAACCGTGCAAAAAACTGCTGTATTTCCTGACCGGAGGCAAAGCCAGCCCCCATCACCGCACCTACGTAGGTTGCAGCCACTTGAAAAGATGTTTTCCAACGCATGATTACTCCCTCCTCGCCATCATGCTTATGGCTAGAAATGGGATATCATGCATAAAAGATCATCTATTTGGTAAATAATTTAATGAATAGCTAAATTTTTTACTAAATCAAGTAAGGGGGCTGCTTGTGAGTTTATTTTCATTGCTTACTGAAACTCAAAAAATCAAAGCCCATGTGGATGATTATACTGCAAAAGAGAAACTTGAAACCCGTCTTTCAGATCTTTTTGTTTCTACTCAGAAACGCCCCGCTGTTATTTTATGTATAGGGACAGATCGTTCAACGGGAGATGCTTTAGGGCCATTAATTGGCACACAGCTCTCCCGTCTAAAACTCCCTGATCTTAATATCTATGGTACATTAGATAATCCCGTACATGCTACAAACCTCGAATCAAACGTTTATAACATACAAAGTATTTATTCAAATCCATTTATTATTGCAGTAGACGCTTGTTTAGGGCGTCTTGACTCAATCGGCTGTATTACTCTTTCTGATGGGCCATTAAAGCCTGGAGCAGGCGTAAATAAAAATCTACCTGAAGTAGGTGAAGCTCATATGACCGGCATTGTTAATGTTGGGGGCTTTATGGAATATATGGTTTTGCAAAACACTCGTCTCAACTTAGTTTGGAGACTGTCCGAGAATATTAGTTCTATAATTACTCGTTCATATTTGAAAGTACGAAGGAACAAACTAAGCACTTAATTAAATTTTCTTTCCGTTCATTGCTTTTAATACCACATCTTTTTCCTCATCTGAAAGTGAATATTGGGACTGTCCGCCACTTATTGGTTTTGCGTATATTCTGGCCTCTTCACGACTATGGATCGAACTTAATACTAAGCCATCTCCTTCTTGATTTAAGAAGGCAACTGCAAAGCTCAAGTCACTTCCAACATCTTCAAAGGCTCTAAAACGCTGTATTTCTGCTCGATCGATACTAGCTCTTAATTTTATTTCAATAGGGTCAAGCCTTTCATTGCATTTTTCGAGATTTTGCTCTAAGTCTGTTACTTTTTGAATATATTTATCAAGGAGTATATCCATTTTTTGACCGTTCATAAATGTCTGTAGACTTATATATGATGCCTGAAACTTCTTCATCTTACTATATAGTGAAATCGTAATAATTAGAATAACTGTAAGGAAGGCTAATACACCCATAGCCAACCAATTTATCGACATTACATCTTCGATCATCACCAATTTGTCCCTGGTATTAGAATCATATCGGCTTTGATTCCGCCTTGACGACTAAACAAAGCGGTAGATCATATTTAATGATCTACCTAAAACCAGGTTTTTCACTTCCTTTCAAGTATAAATTTCATTTATGTTTACTTATCTCCCCTACATACCTAAATGGAGATGTGTAAAAAGCATTGCTATTGGAATCGCCAAGAACAACCCCGGTAATAGATTACCCACTTTAATCTCTTTTATTTCTAGAATATTTAGGCCTATCCCGACAATCAGAAGTCCGCCAGTCGCTCCCATCTCATTTATTATCTGGGAAGACAAGACTCCTTCTAAGAGACCTGCTGTGACCGTAAGTAATCCTTGATAGACAAACACTGGAATTGCCGATGCTAGCACTCCAATTCCCATTGATGAAGCAAAAACAATTGCGGTTATTCCATCCAACATTGATTTGGCGTAAAGTATTGTATTGTGTCCTGTTAAACCACTCTCTAAGGCACCCATAATTGCCATTGCTCCGACACAATAAATTAGGCTGGTTGTTACGAAGGCCTTGGTAAAATCTCCTCCTCGTCCATTTTTTGATAGCCTACCTTCAAGCGACTGCCCAAACTGTTGTAGTCGCAGTTCTATGTCAATTATCTCGCCAATTATCCCACCTAACACTAAACTTGCGATAACAATCAACGTGTTCTTAGTTTGAATGGCCATTGATATCCCTATTAATAATACTGCCAGCCCAATTCCTTGGATTACTGTTTTTTTCATTTTCTCTGGTAATGCTTGTCCGAACATAAGACCTATCAATCCACCTATTAAAATTGCCCCAGTATTTACAATAGTTCCTAACAATTATATCCCTCTTCCTTTTATTGACTGATTAAATGTTCCACGTGGAACATTTAATCAAAGTAGTGATACTTGCCGCTACAAGGCAGTACCATCAAGATATGAAAAATAGGGTTCCTCGGGGGGAGGGCGGATTGCCCATCCTTCATGACCGGCTAATATCTTCACACGAATTAGCCTACTTGCAGAACAGCGAGTGAAAACCTGCACACTGTTTCTACTCATGCTTGTAGGCTTATGCTCTTCATTGGTTCACTCCAGTTAGAGCGAACCCGCTTGTTTTAGGCAAATTATTAAAATACATTTTGGAGCTATTTCGCTAGATTTCATCACTCAACCATAGCAGTACCGGCAAATAATAATAACTAAGTAATCCCATATTAACGTCCTAAAAATTCTAAACAACTTACATGAAATCCCAAACTTGTTTCCACTTACAACAATCTTGGCTTGAGGCGCACTTCTCAGAAAAGCGGATTCTTCAATGTAGTCAAGCTGAGGTGAGGGAAGATGGGTTGTCATCCCCTTAGCCGCCGCAGTACTTGTCCATGGATGGACTATGCCGCTGTGCCCGAAGCCACTGTCTTCGCACTTATTAGCCTTCTTGCAGAACGACATGGAGCGCAGCACAAGGGAATGATACACGATGTTTTCAGTGCTACATGCACCATGGATGGCATAGCGTGCGGGCAAAAAAACTCAAATTGGATGTGCTCGGGAACCGTCCAGCCAGCTAGACGAAACTCTGAGACCCGTGCAAACTAAAGCTCACTCATCACACAGGGTTAACTCAGCTGAAAATTGTTCACCCCATTGCTAAACAGAAGTCCTACTACATGCTAAGGATATATATTTCAAGAGTGGGTGCCCATGCCGCTTCAAAGTCAAGAGTCAACTTATTTATAAAGAAAACCCGGCTTCGCCGAGCCTGCGAAGGCGAAACCGTTGGTTGCACTTATGCTTAGAAAGTATATAACGCAAGTTTATACTTTCTGGTAGTATAATAAAAGTTAACTCTCGGTAAATTTTCAGGATAACATTATAATATAAATTACATAAACATATTATTTGAATGCAGTCCGCTTATGGCTTCTGCAATTTACAACGGATAAAGGGGGGTGCCACCCATCGCCCTTAAGAAAGCTAAACCATAGAGTAACTAGATGTTCCACGTGGAACATCTAGTTACTCTATGCGGATGTTCCATAGCTCTAGTAACCTGTTCAATTCTTCTTCCGAAAAAAACTGAACCTCGATGCTACCGCGTTTAGTATCACCCTTAATGTTAACTTTTGTTTGAAAACAGCTCCTAAGATGATCTTGCACTTGGTTTAGTAAGGGACTGAACTCCCGAGTATGTCGCACCTTATCTGATTTCTCCGAAAGTCTGTTGATCAAACTTTCAGTATCTCGAACAGACAGTTGTTCTTTTGCGGCTTTTTGAGCAGTTAAGACTTGTAAAGTTGTATCTTTAACACCCAGCAACACCTTAGCATGGCCTAATGAGATAGAGTTACTTCGAATTAAATCAAGAATAGCATTTGGTAATTGTATTATCCGTAGAAGATTAGTTATTGTTGATCGAGCCTTGCCAACACGTTGCGCAACTTGTTCTTGGCTCAATCCATATTCCTTAATAAGTTTCTCATAGGCCAGTCCTTCATCAACAGGAGACAGATCAGCACGCTGTATATTCTCAATTAATGCTCTCTCGGCCATTTCTTGATCACTGCACTCTTGAACAATACACTTTATAGTAGATTGTCCGGCAATCTTTGCAGCACGCAGACGTCGTTCACCGGCAATCAAGATATACCTGTCGCCGGAGGATCTAACCAGAATAGGTTGTAACAATCCATGTACTCGTAAGGAGTCTGCAAGATCATTTAGTCCTTGAGGATCGAATTCCCTTCTCGGTTGCTCAGGATTAGGGTCAATAATTGATACCGGGATTTCTTTAATACCTTCTTCATTACCACCTAAATCATCTGATAGGAGTGCTTGAAGTCCCCGACCAAGTCCCTTCTTAGACACGTTCTAACACCTCCTTAGCTAAATCACGATAAACTTCTGCTCCTCTAGACCGGGAATCATAAGTATTGATTGCCTTACCATGACTAGGTGCCTCGCTGAGTCGTACATTACGCGGAACAATATTACGAAAAACTTTTTGCGGAAAGTACTTTTTGACTTCATCAACTACTTGAATCGATAGATTGGTACGAGCATCAAACATTGTTAAGAGGGCTCCCAAGATATTTAGTTTTGGATTAAGATGTTTTCGAACACGATCCAAGGTATTCATTAGTAGTGTTAACCCTTCAAGTGCATAATACTCGCATTGGATCGGTATGATTACATCCGTAGCAGCAGTGAGCGCATTAATTGTTAGAAGCCCTAAAGAAGGAGGACAATCAATGAAAATAAAATCATAATCATTTTTTACGTCTTCAATAGCCCTCCTTAATTTCGCTTCACGTGAAATTTGAGAAACAAGTTCAATTTCTGCACCGGCAAGTTCAATTCGTGCAGGTACAACCTTCAATCCTTTTTGCTCAGTTTTCATAATAACCTGTTCTAAAGGAACATCATTGATAAGAACGTCATAAATACATCGAGTTAACTTATTTTTGACGATTCCCATACCACTAGTAGCATTACCTTGTGGATCTAGGTCAACAAGTAAGACACGTTTTCCTAGTTCCGACAGACAGGCACTCAAATTTATCGCTGTTGTAGTTTTAGCGACACCGCCTTTTTGATTAGCAATAGCGATTACATTAGTTATCAATAGCCAGCACTTCCTTCTTACACAATACAATACTACCTCATGATCTTAGAAACAAATTATTCTATCGACGAAACTGGTTCAGGTCATTGAAATCTTAAATACAGATAACAATTAAAGAATCAAAATTGTGTACTCTCTGATAGTATCAAACCAAACCCAATAAAAAAAGCGCTTTTGACGCTTTTTTACAAATTAAAAATAATAATCTTATAAAATTATGCTCCAACTGAAATAATTTTTGGTAAGGGTGAGTACCGACTTTGATTAAGTGTTTCTGTATTTTGGATATTACCATTCAACTTAATAGTTCGGAAGGATTTAACCACATATCCGGGCTGACCCTCTTGAGTGGTACGTGAAGCTCCATGGGCAAGAGTTTCATCGACTAAACGTTGTTCTTCAACTGGAATAACTGACTCGATCTTACTCGAAATAAGTACTTCTTGTCCTTGAACAACCTTTCCATAGAGTTCAATTGTTACCGAATTACTACTTACCTTTGTACGAACAAGTAGATACCCACCTGTATTATTGTTAAACTTCAAGTCGAGATCTGGGTAAGCAACTGTGGCATCTTGCCCAAGTGGTACGTATGATATAGCTAAATCATGATTGCTTCTCTGCGTAACAGGCAAATTAGCTAATAATCCCGTATTATAAAGAGTACTGGATACTTGACATATTCCGCCTGCTAATCCGGGAACAAATTTACCATTAACGATTATATAGGCATCTTTATAGCCAGCCTCAACAGTTCTTTCACCAACAATCTTGTTAAAGGATAAAGTTTCACCTGGTTTTATAACAGCCTTATCCATAGCTCTAGCAGCAATACGAACATTTTCTGATCTTGCAGTTTGAGAGGGATCAAAGCGAGTAGTGTAACTGGCCAGTAACCCAGTAATTTTTTGTTCTTCTAATTGGGCAGCAGTTACAATTGGAAGTTGATCTTTATACTTTACCGTAAACTCTGGCAGTTGGGAGAAAATATCGATATCTTTGATCCTATCAACTAAATCATCGGTATCAATGACTCTTCCAACGACTTCCTTTTTTATAACCATTGAGTTATAAGGATTTATATCAAAGGATGCATCTATGGCAGGCTTATTAAATTCTCCTAAATCTTTGTTAAGTCGTTGTAGTAATTTTTCGTCGTCCCATTCCTGTGCCAATCCCAAATTAATGCCCTCAGAAGTTTTCATCTTAGCTAATACTTTATTTATAATTGTGCCTCTTCTGCTAACTTGATAAGCTTCCTCTAATGCGGCATCTGCAGAGACAGTTAAGCCTATATCCTCTAATTTAACTTCTTTTACTTGTTCATCCACGGTAAGCTTTACGGTTTGCCCAATAAGACGTTCAACTTCCAATTCCATTGTTTCCTTGGCTTGATCCATTGTCATATTACCTACATCAACATCAGAAATTGTGACTCCATCAACAATTAGATGCTGATCCCAGGTATATATCGTAGCCGAGAGAGCAACAACTACTAAGAAACTTATTATAAGTCCTAATGATATATAAAATCTTTTACTCTTTTTAAAATCGAACTTATATCTTTGTCTCTTTGCACTGCTTCGACGTCTTCTGCTGAGGTCTGTCCCCGAAACTAGATTAGCATTATCTCTTCTAAACCTTTGATTTTGTGAATCTTCCAAATTGCCACCCCCTACTAAACCTACACCCTGCAATACAGCACTTTATTATTAAATTCGACGTTCTAATCCTATTTCCTTCACTGTCCGTCATAAAAAAGAGCCTTACACTCAAAAAGAGTAATGCCCTAGATAAAATTATTTCTAAATAATAGGATTCTTACTAGGAGTTCCTGCCTTGCGCGGGTATTGGGATGGAGTTTTTCCAACTTTACGAACTAATATTACTGCTCTATGTTCTGCACTATGACCTAAATTATACTTTTCAATTCCTTCGGTTTTCCCGTTTAGAACCAACAATGCATTTTTTGATTCAGCTAGCTCTTGATCTGCATTCAAGCCCTTAGCAGCAATGAATCGACCATTAACTTTAAGAATAGGCATAGCATACTCTAACAAAATAGGTAAACGTGCTACAGCACGTGAACAAACTGTATCAAAAAAACCTCTATATTGTTGATTACGTCCAAAATCCTCGGCTCTGGCATGATTTGTAACTATTTTATTTAACTTTAAGGTCTTAATAACAAAATCAAGGAAATCTAATCTCTTCTTCAACGAATCAACAAGCACGACACTTAACTCAGGAAGCAAAATTTTAAGTGGTATTCCGGGAAAGCCAGCTCCGGTTCCCAGATCTGCAAAATGCTCCCCCTGAATATATTTGGCAAGAACCATAGAATCAATGAAATGTTTTAAAATTACTTCCTCGGGGTCTGTGATTCTTGTCAAATTGAGTTTCTGATTCCACTCGAGTAACAGGTCTCCAAACAAGCAGAACTGATCTATTTGAGATTCTGACAATTCATATCCTATATGATTATAGGTTAACCCCCTAATAAGGGTTGAATACTCACTGAACACGTTATTTCTCCCTTCGGCGACGTTGTTCTAAGGAGACCAATAATACAGAGACATCTGCCGGACTTACTCCTGTAATTCGGGAAGCTTGTCCCAAATTTAAAGGGGTAACTTCCATTAGTCTTTGTCGCCCCTCAGTGGATAAACCACGGATATCTTCATAACTGAGATTCTTAGGTAAAATTAGGTCTTCCAGCTTAGAAAACTTCTCAATTTCCGCCCATTGTTTTTCAATATATCCAGAGTATTTAGCTTCTATCTCGGCTTCCTCTAACACTTCAGAATCCAAGTTATTTAATTCAGGTATAAGTTCAACTATTTGTTTAAGAGTAATCTCCGGCCTGCGAATTAAATCTTGAGCACTTATTCCCCCACGTGTTGGAGTCGAATTAACCTCAATCATTACCTTCTGTAAGGTTTCATTGAATGGAGAGAATACATTAGATTTTAATAGTTGATTAATATACATCAAATTACTTTTCTTCTCTTGATACCTTTGCCAACGATCATCACTCACTAATCCAACAGATCTTCCTTTTTCTGTCATTCTCAAATCAGCATTATCTTGACGAAGAACAAGTCGATACTCCGCTCTTGATGTCAATAAACGATAGGGTTCCTTAACTCCCTTTGTGACTAGATCATCAACCAAAACCCCCAAGTACCCATCTGAACGTCGCAGCACTAAAGGTTCTTTGGCTAAAGCCCGAAGAGCTGCATTTATCCCTGCCATCAAACCTTGAGCAGCGGCCTCTTCATACCCAGAAGTACCATTTAACTGACCAGCAGTAAACAAGCCATTTAATTGACGTACTTCTAGACTAAGAGAAAGTTGATGAGGTAATACATAATCATATTCAATTGCATACCCAGGTCGGAGCATTCGAACATGCTCTAAACCTGAAATGCTTTGTAGAATTTTTACTTGAACATCCTCAGGCATACTGGTTGAGAGACCCGCAACATAAAGCTCATCACTTTGCCAACCTTCCGGTTCTAAAAAAATCTGATGAGCATCCCTTTCAGCAAAACGAACAACTTTATCTTCAATTGAAGGACAATAACGTGGGCCAATACCCTCAATTTTTCCCGAATACAATGGTGCCCGATAAAGATTCTCCCGAATAATATCGTGGGTAATCGTTGATGTATATCCTAACCAGCAAGGGACTTGTTTAGAAGTATTACCTTGCCAAAAAATACTCTCTGTCGGTAGAAAGGAAAACCCCCAAGGTCTTTCATCTCCAGGTTGTATTCTAAATTTAGAATAATCTACTGACTGCCGCTGAATTCTTGGAGGAGTTCCTGTTTTAAACCTTCCTAATTCTACACCATACTCTTTGAGGGACTCTGAAAGAGAAATTGCAGGCATTTGACCATTAGGTCCACCTTCATACATAGAATCGCCAATGATAATTCTCCCTCTTAGATAGGTACCACTTGTCAATACTACGTTATTAGATTCAAAACGGGCACCTGTTCGAGTTACAACACCAGCTATTGAATAATTATTTATGACAAGTTTCTCTACCAAGCTTTGAACTATAGTTAATCTCGGTTGTGACAACAATGCATTACGCATATGAGCTTGATAGGCTTGTTTATCCGACTGAATTCTTAAGGCATGAACGGCAGGTCCTTTTCCCGTGTTTAACATCTTAGCCTGTATAGATGTTTTGTCTGCTATGATACCCATTTGCCCGCCTAAGGCGTCAATTTCGCGTACCAGATGCCCCTTAGCCGGTCCTCCAAGTGAAGGATTACATGGCATATGGGCAACCGTATCTAAATTTAGAGTTAATAAAAGCGTTTCACATCCAATTCGTGCAGCAGCAAGAGCGGCCTCACACCCGGCATGTCCGGCTCCAACTACAATCACATCATATTTTCCAGCAAAGTATTCCAAAGCTCTTCCTACTTTCCTATACAAAATCGAGAGAAAATATCGTCAAGAAGTGATTCTTGTACGTTATGACCTGTTATTTCTGAAATATGTTGTAAGGCATGTCGAATATCAATAGAGAGTATATCCCAAGGCATTCCCTGCAACAAACTTTCTAAAGCTTGATTTAATGAATTTTTACAATTATCTAGTGATGATATTTGTCTAATATTTGAGAGTAATGGATCTGATGATATAGCTGTATCTCCCTGAAAGACACGTTTTCGAATCGCATTTTCAAGTTCATCAAATCCTCTGTGTTCTAAAATAGAAAGGGGTATACCTAGTCCATAGTTATTATTTATAACAACTTCTTGATTATTCTTTAATAAGTCTGTCTTATTTAGAACTACAATAACCTTATCTTTATAAGTATTCAATATTTTATTCTCAACATCTGTAAGAGGAATATTTGCCTGAACAACCAATAAGATAAGCTCTGCAGACTTCAATGCATTCCATGATCGTTCAATTCCCAGCCGTTCTACAAAATCACTGCTCTCACAAATTCCTGCAGTATCTACTAACTTTAAAAGAATTCCACCAACACTGACCGATTCTCTTATTTCATCACGAGTTGTCCCTGGTATATCCGTAACAATTGCTCTATCTTCCTTCAATAGGGCATTGAGCAAACTAGATTTTCCTACATTAGGTTGACCTACAATAACTGTTAATAAGCCATCTCTGAGAATTTTACCGGTTTTACTTCCTCTTAAAAGATCCTCAATACTACTTAAGGTCTTTCCAATAAGTGATTCTAAGTTATTTCTATCAAGGCTTTCGACATCATCTTCAGGAAAATCAATTCCAGCTTCAATATAAGCTAGTATTTCTAATATTTTTTCTCTTAAATCTGTTATTTGGTGGGAGAGTCCACCACTAAGCTGAGCTAAAGCTAAGTTTGCTGAAGTTTCTGTTCGAGAGCTAATTAAATCAATAACTGCTTCTGCTTGAATTAAATCTAACTTTCCATTTAGAAAAGCCCTCTTAGAAAATTCCCCTGCTTCTGCTAAACGGGCACCATTTCTAATACATTCTTGCAAAATTCTTTGAGCTACGTAGGGACCACCATGACAGTTTATTTCATAGACATCTTCACCGGTATATGAAAACGGAGATAGCATTTTACCAATTAAGACTTCATCGAGGACTTTATGTTCATCATGAAATAGTCCCAGATTCAGAGTAAAGTTTTCGCCTAATTGCCAACGTTCACTATTTTGGGGTTTAAAACATTTTTCTATTATTTTTCCTGCCTCAGAACCACTTAATCTCAAAATATGAATACTAGCTTCACCCATAGCGGTAGCCATTGCAACTATTGTATCTTCCAAAGTATTCATCTCCAATTAACAAAACTTATTTTCTTTCTCTTCGTAAGAATATCTTTAGCCAGTGCTTAAAGATACATACCCTCTTTATTCTAATCACTTAAACTTCGGCAGCCTTAGATGCATAATCCTTAACTATATACTTGTTATTCTTTCGGGGTAATAACATAAAAAAGAGGGGTATACCCCTCTTAGCCTCGTTTCAGTGATATGACAACCCTTCGATTCGGATCATCTCCCTCACTAAAGGTTGCAATTCTAGCTTCATCCTGCAAAGAAGTGTGTATAATCCGCCGTTCATGAGGGTTCATCGGTTCTAACACTATTCTTGTACCCGTTCTCTTTACCTTTTCAGATAATCTCTTTGCTAGACGAACCAAGGTTTCTTCCCGTCTTAACCTATATCCCTCAACATCAACAACTATTCGAACTCTTTCGGATAGTTGTTTAGCTACTGCCAAATTCGTTAAATATTGAAGTGCATCTAGGGTATCACCACGTCTTCCTATCAGGATTCCAAGCTCAGGCCCACTAATATTAACATGCCAGTGCTCCCCATCCTTGCTCACCTGAGTATCAGCATTGACACTCATAACTTGGCATACTTTTTTTATAAAATCTGCAGCTAAAATACCCGGGTTGTCTTCACAAGAAATTCGCACCCTTGCTAAACGTGTTCCAAAAAGTCCAAATAAACCTTTCTTGGCAGGTTCTTCGAGAACCTCTATTTTTACCCGATCACGATCGACGGCTAGTTCGTTAAGACCCGCTATAATAGCCTCTTCAACTGTTTTCCCAGTTTTCTCTGCAATCCTCATGAACGATCCTCCTCACGCCTTACACATCCCTATATTGCTTTCTTACCTTTGTTCGATAATCTACTATTAATAAATAGTTGTTGAAAAATCGACACAACATTCATAGTAACCCAATATAAAGCCAAACCTGCTGGAACTGTTACACTAATGTACGCGAAAAACACCGGCATAATATAAAGCATTGTTTTTTGAGTTGGGTCAGTAGAAGCATTAGGACTGGTTAACTTAGTTTGTAAGTATGTAGTCGCAGCTGCAAATATGGGTAAAATAATATGATATGTTAGGGCAAATCCATAAATTTTTGTCAAATCAAATCCTAAAAATAAATGCGCAGAAGCATTAGCTGGATCATAGGGAAAATGTAACAAAGCACTATACAATGCCCAAAAGATCGGCAATTGAATAAGTATTGGCAGACACCCACCCAAAGGGTTTACATTATGTTCTTTATACAACTCCATGACAGCAGCATTAGCTTTTTCTTTATTATTTTTATGTTTTTCTTGAATAGCTTTGATCTTCGGTTGTAAATCTACGGTTTTGCGCATTGAGGCCATCTGTTTATAAGTGAGCGGAAAGATTAAAGTCTTGATCAAAATAGTCAAAAGAATAATCGCAACACCATAATAAGGCAACCCAACAGCGGTAGAAAAACTATATAGTATCTTTAATAAATAAGTCATTGCTTCAACAATAGTACTCACAAAAGCCCTCCTTATACTGGGTCATGTCCCCCTGGGTGAAACGGATGACATTTTACAATCCGTTTAATAGATTTCCAACTTCCTTTTATAAGACCGTACTTTAACAAAGCCTGAGCAGTATATTCAGAACAACTTGGGTAGAAACGACAAGTGGGCCCTTTTAAAGGAGATATAAAAACTTGATAAAAACGAATTAGAGCAATTAGAATACGTCTCATTACTAATCTCACCTTTTTATTAAGGTGTTGGCTCTTTTCAAAATATACATGATATTGCTTTCGACTTCGGAGTAAGAAACTCCTTTGATTCTAGCCCTTGCAATACAAATAATTTGTATATCTTTTCTAATTTCCGGCAGGTTAAGTCTTATTACCTCCCGCATAAGCCTTTTCGCACGATTTCTTTGAACCGCATTGCCGACTTTCTTCGAAGCAATAAAACCAAATTTATTAGGTCCTTTAAATAATACATAAATAGCTACATTTTTTGCAGAGTAATTTTTACCGATCTCAAAAATTGCTTTAAAACCAGATTTTTGACGTAAGCGAAATTTCCTTTGCAGCATATATCCTCCAGGTTTACATACCTTCTATATTCTAACTCACTATGCATTAGTTTAAACGTTTAAAGATTAAGTATGTTTACCCAATAAAAATAATTAAATCTGGGAAGGGACCGCCGACTTATGTATGGACGCTTACCCCATAGATATTTCACATCAGAAAACTATTCTTCACTAATGTAAAAAAAAGGCCACATTAATGCGGCCTTAAACTGATACTTTCTTCCGACCCTTTAAACGACGGCGCTTTATTACATTTCGCCCCGTTGGCGTACTCATACGGCTTAAAAAACCGTGAACACGCTTATGACGCCGATTCTTCGGTTGGTAGGTTCTCTTCAATTTAACGACACCTCCTTTATTTCAAACGAAAAACATTTCGAAGACAATCAAACTTACTTAGAGATTATACTCTAATAAAATTTAATCTGTCAAGCAAAGGACTTTGACAGTGTGTGGATAACTTTGATTAAAAAAAGGTTATCCACTGTGAATAATTTTTGAAACGTCGAATATTCCTGTTGATAACCCTTGGGAAACTTGATATTATATTTTTACAATACCTGACGACAACAACAAATCGTGTTTAAGGTTATTCACAACACGTAATTTGTTTAAGTTATCCACAAATGTGTATAAGTTTGTGTATAACTTTTTTATTGTCATTATTTTTTTTCATTTTTAGACAAGGGAGGTCCGTCAATGCCACCACAGTCGAACTCACTCCAATTATTGTGGCAGGAAACGCTAGAAAAACTAAAAAACGAACTTTCTAAGCCCAGTTTTGAAACCTGGTTGAGTTCTACACGACTTCTTAATATTGATGGAGATACACTTGTCATTAGTGTCCCCAATGAATTCGCAAAAGACTGGTTAGAAAGTCGTTATGCACCAATGATTCGGTCATCAGTTCAATCAGTTTTAGGTCATTCTGTCAGTCTGCGCTTTATTTTGTCTACTTCAGATGATATCTACAGTGATAGTATGTCGGCTGGCGATCCTGTTTCTACCGAAATTACTAAACAAGGCGAGCCAGTAGCTAATTCGCTAAATACTAAATATACCTTTGATACATTTGTCATCGGAAACAGCAACCGATTCGCTCATGCGGCTTCACTGGCTGTGGCTGAATCACCCGCTAAATCCTATAATCCACTCTTTATTTATGGTGGTGTAGGTTTAGGTAAAACGCACCTTATGCATGCAATAGGCCATCATGTACTTCAAAGATCGCCCAATACTAAAGTAATTTATGTCTCTAGTGAAAAGTTTACAAACGAATTAATTGATTCCATTAGAGACGAGAACCCTGAAGAATTTCGCAACCACTATCGAAATGTAGACATCCTACTAATTGATGATATTCAATTTCTAGCAGGTAAAGAACGAACTCAAGAAGAGTTTTTTCATACATTTAATGCCCTTCATGAAGCAAATAAGCAAATAATTATCTCATCTGACAGACCTCCTAAGGAGATTCCAACCTTAGAGGATCGTCTACGTTCTAGATTTGAATGGGGGCTGATTACTGATATTCAAGCACCTGATTTGGAAACTAGAATAGCTATCCTCAGAAAAAAGGCGAAAATGGAAAATCTCCAAGTACCTAATGAAGTAATGGTTTATATAGCAGATAAGATTCGTTCAAACATACGTGAATTAGAAGGAGCACTCATTAGAGTAATGGCTTTCGCTTCATTAAGCTCAATCCCTATAACCCCAGAGGTGGCTGTAGAAGCATTAAAAGATATTATTCCGGCGAATAATACCAAGCAGATTACTATTGACACTATCCAAGAATCCGTTGCAAGATTTTATAACTTATCACCAACTGACTTTAAAGCAAAAAAAAGAACCCGAGCTGTTGCATTTCCCAGGCAAATTGCGATGTACCTATCGCGGCAACTTACGGATTTTTCTTTACCTAAAATAGGTGATGAATTTGGCGGAAGAGATCATACTACTGTCATGCATGCTCATGATAAAATTTCTCAAGCTTTAATAGCAGATCCTTTGCTTGAGAAAAAAATAAGTGAAATCATTCAACGCATTCAATCAGATTAAATGCTCTTATTTAAATCAAGATTTAATTAGGGTTATAGATGGTCTAAAAGGTGGATAACCTGTTAATAAAGTTGGTATATAATTTTGCATGTGGACACGTGGATAATATTATCCGGTTGTCCACAACTTTTTCAACATACCTTTTATCAGCTATTTGAACCCCTCAGTAAACTTATACACATGTTGACAAGTAATACTACTACAACTACTAACTATTATCTTATTATTAATAACCAAGGTTTAGAACTAAAAAAATACAGAAGCTCTAAAGATTTTTTATTAAGGTTTTTTGTACTAGTCAGAAGGTAATAAGGCAACCAGCCCAGGTAAACTTTCTTTAACTAATAAAATTAACACTTGAAGAATCTTACTAGGTGTCTATTGAAGTTAAGATAACTACAAGACATCAGCACAAAAAATTATAGGAGGATTCGATTCATATGAAAATCTTCTGTTCAAAAGATGGACTGCTTTCTGGTGTAAATGCTGTACAACGGGCTGTTTCTAATAAAAACCCATTGCCAGTCCTACAAGGAATATTAATACAGGCCGAAAACCAGTCTTTACAATTTGCAGCAACTGATCTTGAAATGGGGATTCGCTGTGATGTTCCAGCCCAAATTATTGAGGAAGGTACAATGGTCGTTCCTGCTAAATTGTTTACAGAAGTCGTTCGAAAATTACCAGATACAACAATTACTTTAGAAGAACGTAATCAAAAAATAATTATAAGTTATTACCAATCTGAAATAGTTTTGAATGGATACGATCCAGAAGAATTCCCTTTACTTCCAGATTTGATTGAACCCTTATCATTTACATTGCCTACAGTAATATTTAAGAATATGATTAGACAAACAATATTCTCATGTGCTGCAGAAGAGAACAGACCAGTCTTTAACGGTATATTACTTCAAATTGAAGGATCAAATATTCGATTAGTAGCCACAGATACTCATAGATTAGCTTATGTAATTTCAGAAATAACAAATACAGGGGATTCAAGATTTAGTGGTATTATACCCTCCAAAACTCTTTCTGAAATTTATCGATTACTAAGAGATGAAGATGAAGTTTTAACAATAAGCCATAGCAACAATCAGGTAGTTTTTCAATTTGGGACAATATTTCTCATATCAAGACTGATAGAAGGTCAATTTCCTAACTATAAACAAGTTATTCCACAGGCATGTGAAACTAAGGTATATTTATCAGTTAGAGAATTTCTTGACGCAGTAGAAAGAGCTTCTTTATTATCTCGCGATAAGAGTTCAGCTAATATTGTCAGGATAAATGTTGTAGATAATGAATTAAGGATTGATCAGACTTCGGAATTAGGTAAGATATCCGAGCAAATAGGCATTGAAATGGATGGTAAAGAGGTAAGAATTGCTTTTAATGCAAAATTCCTAATCGATGCTCTGAAAGTAATAGATAGTGAGCAAATATTATTTGAGTTATCCGGACCATTTAGTCCAGGCGTAATGCGTCCTATTGATAATCCAAATTATATTTATCTTGTTTTACCTGTAAGAACTTCTTAATTTAATTATGATGATCAACAGCATAAGACTACAAAATTTCCGTAATTATGTGGATGAGAGTATCCACTTTATGCCTGGTACAAATATCTTAATTGGTGACAATGGGCAAGGAAAAACAAATATCATTGAAGGAATTTATTATTTACTAACTGGAAAGTCGTATAGAGTACATAGAGAACAGGAACTTCTGCGTTGGGAACAAAGTGATTTTCATATCTATGGACAATTTCTTATGAATCGTCATAAAGTTTCGCTAGAGAGTCATTATAAAGATAAGAAGAAGATGGTAAAGATTAACCAGGTGGCCTGTCAGCGTTTATCCGATTTTGTAGGTACTATTAACGTTATCTTCTTTTCTCCGGATGACCTTGTAATGATTAAAGGTGGGCCTGCAGAAAGAAGAAGATTTTTAGACTTACATATTGCCCAAATGCGCCCAGGCCATGTTAGCATTCTTAATGCCTATAATAAGGCACTTCAGCAAAAGAATGCTTTATTGAAGTCATATAATGACAAAAGCTTTAAATACTCACAATTACAGCTTTGGAATCAACAGATTATTGAATTAGGGAAAAAAATAATTCTCAATAGAGCTGATTTAACAGAACGTTTACAACATGTCGTTAAACCTATATTTCGAAATTTATCATCGGAAAAAGAAACTATAAAAATTATGTACTATGCCTTAGGCAAAAGCTCTGTTTCAGAGGCAATTTCGGAATTCGCGAATTTGCTCAATGAAAAGTTAGATCAAGAGATAGAACGTCAAATGATTCTAATTGGACCTCATCGTGATGATTTACAAATTTTTTTAAATGATAAACCAGGAAGACTTTATGCATCTCAAGGTCAACAACGTTCATTAGTGCTTAGTTTAAAGCTTGCTGAACTTGAACTAATGAGACAAGAAAAAGGGGAATACCCCCTTCTTTTACTTGATGACGTTTTGTCTGAATTAGACCGTTTTAGGAGAGACTATTTAATAAAATTTATTGAGTCTTCAAAAATACAAACCCTTATTACTATGACAAGTGCAGATAATCACCTAGACTTAGGTACAGTTTATTTTGTAGAAAAAGGGCATATAAGGAGGGAAGCTTAATTGTATATACATCTTGGAGGAGATGTTTTGCTTAAGACTGATAGAATAGTAGCAATCATTGATTTAGAAATGACAAAATTAAGTCAAGTCAATCAGATCTTTTTAGATAAAGTTCACAAAAATAATAGAAAAATAAATTATATTTCAGAAAAGGGTAGAGAAAAGACCTTAGTTGTAACAATGACTGACTTATATTTTTCTCCAATATCTTCAATTACATTATTAAAGCGTTCTTTTACTGAGGTTGGAAAAGACAATTAACAAGCAAACTTTAGCTTTAGATAGCTTTAAATTGATACCACTTTAATTTTAGTGTACAATAATAAGGTTGAAGGCATTTTTTGGCATATGGATTAAGCCAAAGATGCAACTATAAAGTCAAGTTTTCTATTAGGAGGAAACAGCTTTGCAAGAAAACAAAGAGCAACTAGTTCAAACTATTAGTGACAATTATAATGCGGGGCAAATCGAAGTGCTTGAAGGTTTAGAAGCTGTTCGTAAACGTCCTGGAATGTATATTGGTACCACAGGTCCTCGTGGTCTTCATCATCTTGTTTACGAAATTGTTGATAATAGCATTGATGAAGCCTTAGCTGGCTTTTGTAATGAAATTGATGTCATAATTCATCAAGACGACAGCATTACAGTAGTTGATAATGGGAGAGGAATTCCCGTCGATATCCATCCTAAAACAGGTAAACCGGGTGTTGAACTTGCATTGACAGTGTTACATGCCGGAGGAAAATTTGGTGGAAGCGAAAGTGCATATAAAGTTTCCGGGGGTCTCCATGGAGTAGGTTTAAGTGTTGTTAATGCTTTATCAAAGTGGTTAGTTGTAGAAGTTTCTAAAGGTGGACATGTTTATCATCAGGAATATTCAATTGGTAAACCAACAACGAAACTGATAAATGTTGGAGAAACCAATAAAAGTGGTACAAAAATATCGTTTATGCCTGATTCGGATATTTTTGAAGAGACAGTATATGATTTTAATATTTTGGCTCACCGCCTTAGAGAACTGTCATTTTTAAATAAGAGTGTAACAATCAATTTAACGGATGAGAGAACTGACGTTAAAGAGACATTTTTACATACAGGTGGTATTCAGGATTTTGTTCGTTATCTTAATAAAAACAAGGATTGCTTACATCCTCAACCAATATTTATTGAAACTTTAAAAGATAGTGTTCAAGTTGAAGTTTGTATGCAATATAATGATGGTTATGCTGAAAATTTGTTTTCTTATGCCAATAATATTAATACCCAAGAAGGCGGAACCCATGAGGCTGGTTTTAAGTCGGCATTAACACGAGTGGTTAATGATTATGCACGAAAAAACAATATGATTAAAGCCGGTGATTCCAATCTGACGGGCGATGACATAAGAGAAGGTTTAACAGCTGTTATATCCGTGAAAGTACCTGATCCGCAATTTGAAGGGCAAACTAAAACAAAACTCGGAAATAGTGAGATTCGTGGAATTGTAGATTCTGCTACGGGCGAGGGGTTAACAACCTTTCTTGAAGAGAATCCCTCAATTGCCAGAAAATTTATTGATAAATCTGTTCAAGCTGCCCGAGCACGGGATGCTGCTCGAAAAGCAAGAGAATTGACTCGTCGTAAGAGTGCTTTAGAAGGAACTTCTCTTCCCGGGAAACTAGCTGATTGCTCTTGGAAGGAACCGGATATGTGTGAAATGTACCTTGTCGAGGGAGATAGCGCAGGGGGTTCGGCAAAACAAGGCAGGGATCGTCGCTTCCAAGCTATTTTGCCATTACGAGGGAAAATTATTAACGTCGAAAAAGCCAGGCTTGATAAAATATTAGGAAGTACAGAAATTCGAGCCATGATTACAGCTATGGGAACCGGTATATCTGAGGATTTTGATATTGAAAAAGCTCGTTACCACAAAATTATTATTATGACAGATGCTGACGTTGATGGTGCTCACATTCGAACCTTATTACTGACCTTCTTCTACCGTTACATGAAACCCTTAATCGAAAATAATTTCGTTTATATTGCTCAACCTCCTCTTTACAAGGTTAAAAAGGGCAAAGATGTTCAATATGTTTACTCTGATAATGAATTAACAAAAATTCTTGAAAAAATAGGTCGGGATAAAGTGGAAATTCAACGCTATAAGGGTTTAGGAGAAATGAATCCGGAACAATTATGGGAAACCACCATGGATCCGGCCAAAAGAACTATCCTAAGAGTGACTATGGAAGACGCTATGAGGACGGAAGAAATGTTCTCGGTGTTAATGGGGGATAAAGTGGAACCCCGTCGTGATTTCATTAATCGCTATGCTAAGGATGTTCGTAATCTAGATGCTTAAAGGAGTGCTCAATCATGGCTGATGAAATATTGGAAGGGAAAGTCGTTCCCGTTGAAATTGCAGATGAAATGAGAAAATCATTTATCGATTACGCGATGAGTGTTATCGTTAGCCGTGCTTTGCCCGATGTTCGTGATGGGCTCAAACCTGTGCATCGAAGAATCCTATATACACTTCATGAGTTGGGTTTGACCCCTAATAAACCTTATAGTAAATCGGCACGTCTTGTTGGAGATTGCATGGGAAAATTTCATCCTCATGGGGATTCATCGATTTATGATGCAGTTGTACGTTTAGAACAAGATTTTGCAAGCCGCTATCCACTTGTTGATGGACATGGTAATTTTGGCTCAATTGACGGAGACTCAGCTGCAGCAATGCGTTATACAGAGCTTCGTATGGCAAAGCTTTCAACTTATATGTTAGAAGATATTGATAAAGATACGATTGATTTCACTCCAAATTATGATGAGAAACAAGATGAACCTACTGTATTACCTGCCAAATTTCCAAATTTATTAGTTAATGGGTCTTCGGGAATTGCTGTTGGTATGGCAACAAATATACCGCCTCACAATTTAGGAGAAGTTGTTAATGCTACTGTTGCCTTACTTGATGATCCAAATTTATCAATTGATGACCTAATAAAATATATTCAGGGACCTGACTTTCCAACAGGTGGAACTATTATGGGTCATGAAGGAATTAGATCTGCTTATTTAACAGGTAGAGGTTCAGTTAAAATTCGAGCTAAAGCTCAGATTGAGCAGATGGAGAAGGCTGGAAAAACTCGAATTGTCGTCACAGAAATTCCATTTATGGTTAATAAAGCTCGAATGATTGAGAAAATAGCTGAGCTTGTTAGAGATAAAAAAGTAGATGGGATTACTGATCTAAGGGATGAATCTGATCGATCTGGTCTGAGGGTCGTTGTTGAATTGAGACGGGATGTAAATCCCAAAGTCATTTTGAATCAACTCTATAAACATACTCAGTTGGAAGATACATTTGGAGTAAATATGTTGGCATTAGTCAATGGACAGCCACGGACGCTTACTCTTAAAGATATGATTTATCATTTCATCGAACATCAAAAAGATGTTGTCGTTCGAAGAACAAGGTACGAGCTTAATAAAGCCGAGGCTGAAGCTCATATTATTGAAGGATTAAGAATAGCCCTTGATCATATTGATGAGGTTATTGAAACTATTCGTTCTTCGCCTGATGAATCAAGAGCAAGAGAAAACTTATCACTTCGTTTTGGTCTAAGTGATAAACAGGCTCAAGCTATTGTGGATATGAGATTGAAGCGTTTAACCGGACTTGAACGAGATAAATTAGAAAATCAATATAAAGAATTGATGGATACAATTGCCTATCTCAAATCAGTCCTTGCTTCTGAAGCAAAGGTTATTGGAATTATTAAAGAGAAACTCGAAGAGATTAAGAATAAATTTGGTGATCCCCGACGAACCCAAATAACACTTGATGTTAGTAAAATGGACATCGAAGATCTCATTGCCGTTGAAGATGTTGTTATTACTGTAACTCATTATGGCTATATTAAGAGATTACCTCTAAGTACTTATAAGAGTCAGAACCGAGGGGGTAAAGGTGTTCATGGGATGGCTACAAAAGAAGAAGACTTTGTAGAACATCTATTTACTACGACTACTCATCACTATATTCTCTTCTTTACATCACAAGGTAAGGTTTATCGATTAAAGGCTCATGAAATTCCTGAAGCAAGTAGAACCGGTAAGGGAACCGCCGTTATAAATCTCTTAAATCTAGAACAAAATGAAATGATAACTGCAGTCATGGCCATTAAAGAGTACAGTCCTGATTACTTCCTGATTACTGCTACTAAAAAAGGGATTATGAAGAAGACTGCCCTGCAGGAATATGATTCATCACGAAAAGATGGGTTGATTGCTTTAACTCTCGATGAAGGGGATGAGCTCATAGGGGTTAAATTAACCCAAGGGTTAGATGATATTCTTTTAGCTACAAAAAATGGAATTGCAATTCGTTTTCCTGAATCAGATGTGCGTTATATGGGACGTACAGCGCGTGGGGTGAAAGGAATAACCCTTGCGGCCAACGATTTAGTTGTAGGTATGGATGTAATTGGTGATGAGGGTGAACTCCTTACAATGAGTGAAAATGGGTTCGCCAAACGTACAAATCTCAAAGAGTTCCGTGTTCAAGGACGTGGCGGCAGAGGGGTTATTGTCATGAAATTGAATGCCAAAACCGGGACACTTGTTGGGCTTAAAGTAGTACAAGTGGAAGATGAACTTATGGTAATAACCAATAATGGAATTATGCTCAGAATTCCTGTTTCCAGCATTTCAAATCAAGGTCGTTCAGCACAAGGAGTTATGGCCATGCGTACCGGTGAAAGTACTGTAGTTGCTATTGCTAAAGTCTTGATGAAAGATGATGAGGAACTTGTAGAAAGCAATAATGAGGATCCAGAAGAAGTCTAAAATTGACAAAATTTGCGCAAGGTGTTACCATGTCTGAGATTCATAGAATGTCGTTTTTATACATACACTAGTATTTAATATTTAATCTTGAGGAGGAACAAATATAATGACTGACATCGGCTCATTTAAAGTAAAAACCGGACTTGCGGAAATGCTTAAAGGGGGAGTTATTATGGATGTAACAACCCCTGAACAGGCTATTATTGCAGAAGAGGCAGGAGCATGTGCTGTCATGGCTCTGGAGCGTGTTCCTTCAGATATACGTGCAGAAGGTGGAGTTGCACGTATGGCAGATCCATCGATAGTCCAGAGCATTATGGCTGTAGTGTCTATTCCAGTCATGGCTAAGGCAAGAATTGGTCATTTTGTTGAAGCTCGGATTTTAGAAGCCTTGGGCGCTGATTATATTGATGAGTCTGAAGTGCTAACACCTGCAGATGATTCTTATCATATTAATAAGCACGATTTTAAAGTTCCTTTTGTTTGTGGATGTCGGAATCTAGGGGAAGCATTACGCCGTATTGGTGAAGGTGCCGCCATGATTCGTACGAAGGGTGAGCCTGGAACTGGTAACGTTATTGAAGCAGTTCGACATATGCGAACTGTTATGAGTGAAATACGTGCTTTAACCTTAACTCCCAAAGAGGAGCTTATGTCTGCAGCTAAAAATATGGGTGCACCCTATGATCTAGTTCTTTATGTTGCAGAACACGGCAAGCTGCCTGTTGTTAATTTTGCTGCAGGAGGGATAGCAACACCGGCAGATGCTGCATTGATGATGCATTTGGGAGTAGATGGTATCTTTGTAGGATCTGGTATTTTTAAATCCGGTGACCCAAAAGCACGAGCCAAAGCTATTGTAATGGCAACAACTCATTATAAAGATGCAAAATTGCTTGCAGAAATTTCTAAGGATTTAGGACAACCTATGTCTGGAATTGAAATATCAACCTTGACTGAATCTCAGAGAATGCAAGAACGGGGTTGGTAAGAATGAAAAAGCGTGTTGGCGTATTAGCACTACAAGGTGCTTTTCGCGAGCACCGGCAGGTTTTGGAAAAATTGGGCTGCGATGTTGTAGAGGTGCGTAAGACAAGTGATCTTGATGGAATACAAGGGCTTATCATTCCAGGTGGAGAAAGTACTACTATAGGTAAACTCCTGAGAATTGATGAGATGGGCGATAAGATTAAGGAACTTGGCGCTAAAGATATGCCTATTTTTGGAACTTGCGCAGGTATGATTTTACTTAGCAAAACTATTGTTGACAGTGAACAATATAGTTTGAATCTTATGGATACGGTAGTGGAACGTAATGCCTTTGGCAGACAAATAGCAAGTTTTGAAACAGATCTCCAAGTACCTGCGTTAGGAGTTAATCCTTTACGTGCTGTTTTTATACGGGCACCTTACCTCAAGGAAGTTGCTCCAAATGTAGGTATATTAGCGGAGTATAACGGCAAAATTGTATTTGTAAGACAAGGAAATTTGTTAGCCAGCGCATTTCATCCGGAACTTACCTCAGATCATAGAGTTCATCAATACTTTTTAAAAATGATTGATGAGCATTAAGTATAACTTGTGAATCCTTATAGCAAGTCATGGCTACTGGGGTTAGCCAATCCACACTACAGGAGTATGCCTATTGGGTTGCAGTGTGCGATAAGCGGACGAGCTTATCGCCATAGCCATCGCTTTCACGTAGGTTAATATGTGCGGAGACGGTGTCTGCAAGTAGGGATAATTCGTGCGAAGACAGTGTCTTCAAGTAGGTTTAACTCGTGCGAAGACAGTGTCTTCGTGTGCGTGCGTGTGTGTGTGTGGCGCTAGCCTAGTCTTCATATGGCATGGGAGGGTGTTTTGTTTGTTAGATCTTAAGTATGTACGTAATAACCCTGAAGTGGTAAAAGAAGCTCTGCTGAAGCGAAATGTTTCAATTAGTCTCGATCACTTCTTACAACAAGAAGAAGAAAGAAGAAAACTTTTATTTGAAATTGAAACGTTGAAGGCTCGTCGTAATTCTGTTTCTGAAGAAGTTGGTCGTCTTAAGAAAAAGGGTGAAGATGCTGAGTCTCTCGTATTAGAGATGCGAGAAGTAGGTCAAACAATCAAAGAACTGGAAGAAAAATCAGCCGGCATTGTAGGAGAGATGGAAAGAGTTCTCTATGATATTCCGAACATTCCCCACTCTTCTGTGCCAATTGGTTCAGATGAGAGTGCCAATGTTCAAGTTCGCACTTGGGGAACCCCTCGAGAATTTGATTTTGAACCCAAGGCCCACTTTGAAATTGGTGAAAAGCTAGATGTATTTGATTTTATCAGAGCAGCAAAGGTCACAGGTGCTCGCTTCACATTTTACAAAGGCTTAGGTGCAAAGTTAGAGAGATCCCTAATTTCTTTTATGCTTGATCGCCATACTTCAAAGGGTTATACAGAAATACTTCCTCCGTATATTGTTAATCGTGCTTCTATGACTGGAACCGGTCAATTGCCTAAATTTGAGGACGACGCCTTTAAAATTGTAGGAACGGATTATTTTCTAATTCCTACTGCAGAGGTTCCTGTGACAAATCTATATCGTGATGAAATAATGGATGGTAGTCAATTGCCGATCCATCATTGTGCTTATAGTTCATGTTTTCGCTCAGAGGCTGGTTCGGCTGGAAGGGATACAAGAGGACTTATTAGACAACACCAATTCAATAAGGTAGAACTAGTCAAATTCTCACTTCCAGAAAACTCCTATGAGGAACTTGAATTATTAACCAAGGATGCGGAAGGTATTCTTCAAGATTTGGAACTTCCTTATCGTGTCATGGCATTGTCCTCAGGAGATCTCGGTTTTTCGTCAGCTAAAACCTATGATTTAGAAGTTTGGTTGCCAAGCTTTAATACTTATAGAGAAATATCTTCTTGTAGCAATTTTGAGGATTTCCAAGCACGACGAGCTAATATCCGCTTTCGTAGAGGGCCTAAAGATAAACCTGAGTTTGTTCATACCTTAAATGGTAGTGGGTTAGCGATTGGAAGAACAGTTGCAGCTATCATGGAAAATTATCAAGATAAAGACGGCAGAGTTCGTGTTCCTAAAGTCTTACAACCCTATATGGGCGTTGAATATATTGGTTAATAGTAAATTCAACAAAAATTTTTACTGTTTATTGGACTAAATCTCAAATTTCCAGTAAATAATAGTATTTAGTAGTTGAAACTTTAGAAAATATATGGTATGCTTTTATTCGGTTGTTTCACTTGGAGGGGTGTTCGAGTGGTTTAAGGACCCGGTCTTGAAAACCGGTGACTTCGTAAGGGGTCCGTGGGTTCGAATCCCACCCCCTCCGCCATTATTTAAAGTGGATGACTATGATTATTATTTTGCGCTTGTAGTTCAGCTGGATAGAGCGTCAGACTTCGAATCTGAATGTCGGGGGTTCGAATCCCTCCGAGCGCACCAATTATTGTGTAAACAGGTTCGATATTCGAAGTGCGTATATCGAACTTTTTGCTCTTTTAAAAAACTAATGGCCTTGTAGCTCAGGGGATAGAGCGGGGGTTTCCTAAACCCTGTCTTGCGGAGGTTCGATTCCTCCCAGGGTCACCAAAAAATTGAGGTAACTATGCTTCATCAAGATTGGATGCGTCTTGCTCTGGTTCAAGCAGAGAAGGCTTTAGTTCTAGGGGAAGTTCCGATTGGAGCCATTATTGTTAAGGACAGCCAAATAATTGCCTCGGCGTTTAACGAAAAAGAACTGAGGCAGGATCCTACTGCGCATGCTGAAGTCTTAGTGATTCAACGTGCGGCTGAGAAGTTAGGTTCTTGGCGTCTATCAGACGCTACGTTGTATGTAACCCTAGAGCCTTGTCCAATGTGTGCAGGAGCTATCGTACAGGCTCGTTTAAAGCAACTTGTTTATGGGGCTGCAGATTTAAAAGGTGGAGCAACAGGTTCTGTTTTGAATGTCTTGAATACAAAGCTATGGAATCATAAGGTTGATGTTGTAGCAGGGATTTTAGAAGATGATTGTTCGAATATCTTAAAAACATTTTTTAAACGATTACGGTGAAATTCTTATCAGAAATGGTAGAATTCATCATAATTATATACGGAGGAGTATCGAAGTGGTCATAACGAGAGCGACTCGAAATCGTTTGACGGTGTGAGCCGTCCGTGGGTTCGAATCCCACCTCCTCCGCCATTACATAACTATGACAAGTGCCTTTGCGGTTCGCCGCAAAGGCACTTTTAAAATTGATCAAAAACATCTACGGATCAATAAGCACAATTACTTAAGATAATTAAAATTTGTAGGGATTATCTGCTGTTTGCAACCTAACTTAACCAACAGACTTAAACTCGTGGAATATTTCGACCATAAAATATTTCAGCCATTTCTCTAGTTAGACGCTGTTTAATTCTCTTCTTTTCATTGGGTGAGAGTTCGTTCTTAGCAGTACCAAATAGGTAATTATCTAGATTAAAGTCTTTTAGAATCATTTTGGTATGAAAAATGTTTTCTTGAAAAACATTTACATCAATCATTTGATAGAGTTCTTTCTTTTTTTTAGCGATATAGTTTTGAATGGAGTTAATCTTATGATCAATAAAAAACTTCCTGCCTTCGAGATCACGTGTAAATCCTCTAATTCGGTAATCAATGATGGCAATATCCGAGGAGAAACTAGTTAGTAAATAATTAAGAGCTGTGAGAGGGGAAATCTTTCCGCATGTAGAAACATCAATATCTGCTCTAAAGGTACTGATACCTTTATTCGGATGACTCTCTGGATAGGTGTGAACAGTGATATGACTTTTATCAAGATGAGCTACAACAGTTGAAGGAGATGACTCATTTGTATCTGATAAAGGTTCTAGAGTGTTACCTTGTTCTTCTGAGACAAGCATAGTAACACTTGCTCCTTGAGGATCATAATCTTGTTTAGCAATATTTAAAATACGAGCACCAATTATAGTAGATACTTCGGTAAGAATTCTTGCAAGACGGTCTGAATTATATTCTTCATCAATGTATTGAATATATTCTTGCCTATGTTCTGGAGATTTTGCATAGCAAATATCATACATGTTGAAACTGAGAGTTTTTGTAAGATTATTAAATCCGTATAGTTTAAGTTCCCGTAATTGTTTGATCTCCATTCCATCCTCCATAAAATATAGAACGTAACACAGACATACTTTGCGATTTTTGGGATAAAAATATTCAAATATCAAAAAAAATGTAAGAATACATATATTTACAGTCATTTAGGGATTGACGTGCCTGTCTATTTGCGATATAATCTCTCTTGTTCACTAAATTCCTCAAAACGCATATGTTTTGACGAAGGAACACCATTGGAGAGGTGGCTGAGTGGTCGAAGGCGCCCGCCTGGAAAGCGGGTACATTGGGCAACCGGTGTCGAGGGTTCAAATCCCTCTCTCTCCGCCATTGTGTTATCAAGCCAAAGCATCTGACTTGGGCTTTTTTACTTCTATAGATTAAATTATAAGCGGTACCATCGATGACTATTATGAGTCAGCTAAGGAGGCACCGATTGTCTCCTAAAGGCTTGGCGCTAGCCAAGTTTTCTATATTTTGCTATAATTGATTTAGCCGTACTAGACGGGGAGGTAGCGGTTCCCTGTAACTTGCAGCCCGCTCTAGCAAGGTGGAATTCCTGCGAAAGGGTCACGCTTGTGAAGCTGTCTTTGATTGGCGGCGATGATATTTTGGTCTTACGCAACAGAACACTCCGAACCGTGTCAGATCCTGACGGAAGCAGCACTAAGGAGAACGTTTTGTGTGCCGTAGGGTTGCCTGAATTGAGTCTGCTGATCAAGGTAACGTTCGGAAGCGATGATTCAATCAAAGGTGTACGGCTATTTATATGAAATAAAGGTGGTCAAGTACCATCTTTTTTGATACTATTCAAAAGTATAATTTTTATATATACACTCTATTTATTGAGGGTGAAGACATGGCATATTTAGCACTTTATCGTGAATGGCGCCCGAAATTGTTTAGAGATATAGTCGGACAAGAACATATCTCTAAGACGCTGCTTAATGCTCTAAAACAAGATAAAATTGCGCATGCCTACTTATTTAGTGGGCCAAGAGGTACGGGTAAAACGACTGCAGCGAAAATATTAGCCAAGGCATTGAATTGCGAAGAACGTAATGGTCAGGAACCTTGTAATAAATGCTCTTCCTGTATTAGTATTGATCAGGGCTCAGCCATGGAAGTTTTCGAGATTGATGCAGCTTCTAATCGTGGTATTAATGAGATACGCGATTTACGCGAAAATATTAAGTTAAGTTCAATTCAAGGTAAACATAAGGTTTATATTATTGATGAAGTACATATGCTGACTACAGAGGCCTTTAATGCTTTACTTAAAACTTTGGAAGAACCTCCTCCAAAGGTTGTTTTTATTCTAGCAACGACCGAAGTTCAGAAAATCCCTTTAACAATCTTATCCCGGGTACAACGTTTTGAATTTCATCGAATTTCAATCGAAGGTATCCAAAGGAGACTGACTGAGGTTTGTGCTTCTTTAAAGCGGGAAGTTAATCCCAATGCGCTGGTAGTTATTGCTCAGAAATCTGAGGGAGGACTTCGAGATGCGCTAAGTATCTTAGATCAGTGTCTTCTTCAAGAGGGTCCAATAGGGGTAGAAGAAGTTTATTTGGTTCTAGGTATGGTTGGTGAAACCTATAGTTCAAAATTAGTCGATGAACTTGCTTCAGATGATTATGGTAAGTGCATAAATTTTTTATCTGATGGTATTCAACAAGGGAGAGATCCTCGGCAAATTATTAGAGAACTCTTAGATTATTTGCGTCAAATGCTGTTAACTGCTGCAACTGGCGACACTCCTATGGTTGCACCACATATTCAAGAGCGGTTAATTAAACAGAGTAAACAAATTGGGATCTCACGTATTTTGAAATGGATTTCGATACTTTTACAAGGAGAAGGTCAGCTTAAATACGCTTCTAATGCCAGATTAGCCGCGGAACTATTATTGGTGCAAACTATTTATGGAACGCAACATCAACTGATGAATGGGCAAGAAGAAGTTTTACAAAGACTGTCTGCCCTCGAACAACAGATCCAAGGGGTATCTCCTATCAATAAAGTTCCTCGTGAAGTGAAGTCATCTAAAATATCGAATACAGGTGTCCTAAATACTCTAAATAATGTAGTAAAAACAGAAGTAGTAGAGAACACTAGTAATCTGGAGCAAGCACCAGCCAGCATTTCTAAATTAACAATTGAAAGTGTTCAAGAGCGTTGGAATGATGTAATGGAGCAGGTTAAAAAACGAAAAAAGTCAACTCAAGCCTTTTTGATGGAGGGAAGACCCGTTCAACTTAAAGGTAATAATTTAGTAATTCTTTTTCGAGAAGGGTGTTCCTTTCATAAAGATAAAGTAAATCAGGCGGAAAATCGTAAGACTGTCGAAGAAGTCCTTAACCTGATGTTTGGTACAACATTGATATTACAAAATATCATGGAAAATGAATTCAAAACCATAAATGATCAGGATAACCAAGTGGTAAAAAACCAAGAACAGGTTTTAATAGATAAAGCAAAGGACCTGTTTGGATCAGATCTTATAGAGGTAAGAGAATAGACTTTTCCATAAAAATCAACATTTTATTAATAGACAGTGTTTTAATTATTGATAAACTTATAGATAGGAAGTGTTTTAATTGGCAGGTTTTAAAGGTATGGGTGGCGGCATGGGTGGAAATATGAACCAGATGTTGAAGCAAGCTCAAAAAATGCAAGAAGAAATGGCTAGAATGCAGGAAGAGCTTCAGACCAGAACAGTAGATGCATCTTCGGGGGGCGGAATGGTTCAAGTTGTAGTGAGTGGTAAAATGGAATTAGTAGATTTAAAAATCAAACCGGAAGCTGTAGATCCTGAAGATGTAGAAATGCTGGAGGATCTGGTAAAAGCGGCCTTAAACGAAGGATTACGGAAAGCTCAAGAGATGACTAGCAATGAGATGGGTAAATTGACGGGCGGTTTAAAAATCCCCGGATTATTCTAGGTGTTCTATGGATTTCTTAAAATACCCCCAGCCTTTAGCGGAACTAATTAGCTCCTTATCTCGTTTACCTGGGATTGGACCCAAAACAGCAGGGAGGCTTGCTTTTTACCTTCTTCAACAACCACAAGTTTCGGAGGATCTAGCAAAGGCTATTGTTGTTGCGAACAGGGATATTCGGAAATGTTCGATTTGCTCAAATTTTACTGATCAGGATCCTTGCGCAATTTGTCAAAATATGCAAAGAGATCTAACTGCTTTATGTGTGGTCGAGCACCCAAGAGATGTAGTATCGTTAGAAAAAACCGGGGAATTTAAAGGAATGTATCATGTACTCCATGGTGTACTCTCTCCAATGGATGGGATTGGACCGGAGCAATTGACAATTAATCAACTTTTAAAACGTTTAGAAGGAATTAAGGAAGTCGTTATGGCAATGAATCCCACTGTGGAAGGGGAAGCAACCGCTCTGTATTTGGCTCGATTGTTGAAACCAATGGGGATAAAAGTATCACGAATAGCTCACGGGTTACCCGTTGGCGGAGACTTAGAATATGCAGATGAAATAACTATTGCGCGTGCTCTAGAGGGCCGGAGAGATTTATAGATTCTCTTTTGGAAATGGTAATAAAACTATCTGCTCAAGCAGAATAATACTAATAAATTCTCTCAAGTAAAACGATCTCAGATACTCTCCAGTGACGATACTCTCCAGTGACGATACTCTCCAGTGACGATACTCTCCAGTGGAGAGTATCGCCGAGGCACAAGGCTAGTAAGATTACGTAGGCGCCGAGGATGAGTATCGCCGAGGCGCAAGGCTAGTAAGAATACGCAGGCGCCGAGGATGAGTATCGCCTTAAGCGCAATGGCCAGCTATTTGGCACTCTAAGATGATTTAGGCGTTATATTCTGCCTACTAGATTTATTAAGGACACTTTGAAATCATTACCAATATGGCTGCAATGTTACATAAATAGAAGGTCTCTAGACCATATTGAAGCGCTTAAAAAGCGAGATCAATACATTTCAAATAGTCAGAATATTATAATTAATAATTTTTTTGTATCATGGGATGAAACAAAACAAAATTCAATTGTGAAAAACAAAACATGCCATAAATAGATTTTATTATTGACCGGTATATGAATTAAAGATATACTGTGACAAAGGGGACTATTCGGGCATGACCTGAATTTGTTCCCTCACCCTTTTTTTACACCAGTTTCGTAAAAATTCAATCTTTTCAAGGCCTGATTTCAATTATGTACTTAATTAATTACTTAATTAAGTAAAAAAGTTACTTAATTAATTTAAATAATTGAAAGAAGGATCGCCATAAGAAGAGTACCTAACCTAATGATTCCAAAAAATTAAATTAATCACATGAGGAGGAAAAATTATGGCTAAAATGAAAACTATGGATGGGAATGAGGCAGCCGCTCACGCATCGTATGCTTTTACAGAAGTTGCAACTATTTTCCCCATCACCCCTTCATCAACCATGGCTGAGTTAGTTGACGAGTGGGCTGCCCACGGACGTAAAAACGTTTTCGGTCAAACTGTAAAAGTTGTTGAGATGCAATCCGAGGCTGGTGCTGCAGGTGCAGTTCATGGTTCCCTACAGGCTGGGGCTCTGACCACTACATATACCGCTTCACAAGGATTACTCTTAATGATCCCAAATATGTACAAAATTGCTGGAGAATTACTTCCGAGTGTATTCCATGTCAGTGCTCGTGCCTTAGCAACTCATGCACTCTCTATTTTCGGAGATCATCAGGACGTTATGTCAGTACGTGCAACAGGTTTTGCAGAACTTTCTTCTCACAATGTACAGGAAGCCTTAGATTTGGGCTTTATAGCTCATCTTGCAACCGTAAAGTCCAGAGTTCCGTTCCTTCATTTCTTTGATGGATTCCGTACTTCTCATGAAATTCAAAAAATTGAAGTTCCAGAGTACGAAGAGGTTGGCCAACTTTTAGATATGGATGAAGTCCAGGCTTTTCGTGACAGATCATTAAATCCTGAGCGCCCTGTTCTACGTGGAACAGCTCAAAATCCTGATATTTACTTCCAAGGTCGGGAAGCTTCAAATCGTTTCTATGACGCTATTCCTGACATCGTTGAACATTATATGCAAGAGTATAAGAAACTGACAGGTAGAGAATACCATCCATTCCAATACTATGGTGCAGATGATGCTGAATATGTCATCGTAGCCATGGGCTCCATTTGCGATACTATTGAGGAAACTATTGACTACTTAATGGCTAAAGGAGAAAAGGTTGGCGTTATAAAAGTTCATTTATACCGTCCATTCTCTAGTGAATACTTCTTTAAAGCACTGCCAAAAACTGTTAAGAAAATTGCCGTACTTGATCGTACAAAAGAGCCCGGCTCTTTAGGCGAGCCATTATATCTTGATGTTAATGAACTTTTCTATACCAGTGAGCTGAAACCAGTTATTGTTGGGGGGCGTTATGGTTTAGGTTCTAAAGATACTACCCCATCCCAAGTACTGGCTGTCTATAAAAACCTCAAATCCGAACAACCTAAAAATGGATTTACAATCGGTATTATTGATGATGTAACAAACACATCCTTACCGGAAGATGAGATCATCGATACTGCGCCAGAAGGAACTATTTCCTGTAAATTCTGGGGTCTGGGCGCTGATGGTACAGTTGGAGCCAATAAACAAGCAATTAAGATTATTGGAGATCATACCAAGCTTTATGCTCAAGCATATTTCCAATATGACAGTAAAAAATCTGGCGGAATTACTGTTTCCCATCTTCGCTTTGGCAAAAAGCAGATTAAATCCCCTTACTATGTGACAGGAACAAATTACATCGCTTGTCACAACCAAACTTACGTTTACCAATATGACCTCTTAAAAGGCCTTAAACAAGGCGGAAGCTTTGTTTTAAATTGCCAGTGGACACCGGAAGAGTTGGATCAAAAACTCCCTGCATCCATGAAACAAGCTTTAGCAAAGAATAAGGTTAACTTCTATATCATTGATGCTGTATCAATTGCCCGTAAAATCGGACTTGGAAACCGTATTAATATGATTATGCAAGCAGCTTTCTTTAAGCTGGCTAATGTTATTCCTGTTGAAGAAGCTGTCGATTATCTTAAAGCATCTGTGGTAAAAACCTATGGCAAGAAAGGTCAAAATATTGTTGACATGAACACAGCCGCGATTGACATGGGTGTAACATCCCTGGTCAAGGTTGATATTCCAGCTGCTTGGGAAAATGGGGACAATCCTCAGGCTGAGGCTGCTGCAGCAGTTGATGAGCCGGATTTTGTCAAAAACATTCTGCGCCCGATGAACGCATTAGAGGGAGATAGTCTGCCTGTCAGCACCTTCATAGGTCGTGAAGATGGAACTTTCCCTGTAGGAACCACCAGCTATGAAAAGCGTGGTATTGGTGTAATCGTACCGGAATGGCAAATTGATAATTGTATTCAATGTAATCAGTGCTCCTATGTTTGCCCTCACGCAGCAATTCGCCCCTTCTTATTTAATGAAGAAGAAGCAAAAAGTGCTCCGGAGACCTTCGTAGGTAAGAAAGCTATTGGTAAGGAAGCAGCTGGCTTGCAATTCCGTGTTCAAGTAAGTGCTTTGGATTGTACCGGTTGTGGAAACTGTGCGGAAGTTTGCCCGGCTAAAGTAAAGGCTTTGGTTATGAAATCTGCTGCAGAGCAAACTGAGCAACAAGTTGCCAACTGGGAGTATGCTGTTACCCTGAAGAATAAAAGTAATCTTTTCGATGTAACAACAGTTAAAGGTAGTCAATTTGCACAACCCTTACTAGAGTTCAATGGTGCTTGTCCGGGATGTGGAGAAACTGCTTACGTTAAACTCATCACTCAATTATATGGAGATCGCATGATGATTTCCAATGCTACAGGCTGCAGCTCCATCTGGGGTGGAAGTGCTCCAGCGGTTCCATATACTACGAATGAAGACGGCAAAGGACCCAGCTGGGCTAACTCCTTATTTGAAGATAACGCTGAATTCGGCTATGGTATGTATTTGGGCGTTCGTCAGCTCCGCGAAAAGCTGTTTGATTTAATGACTCAAGCCTTAGAAATGGATATTAGTGCAGATCTAAAAGAAGCATTCCAAGATTGGTTGGCCGGTTGGGATGATGCTGATGCCTCTAAAGCTGCTTCAGCTAAGATTCTTGCAGGATTGAGCGAATACACAGGAGATAATAAGGTTCTTGCTGAAATTCTAGCGAAGAAGGATCATCTTATTAAGAAATCCCAATGGATACTTGGTGGAGACGGTTGGGCTTATGATATCGGATTTGGTGGCTTAGACCATGTCCTAGCTTCGGGCGACGATGTAAATATCTTTGTTATGGATACTGAAGTATACTCGAATACTGGTGGACAGTCTTCAAAGTCTACACCAAGAGCAGCTGTAGCTAAATTTGCTGCTGCAGGTAAGAAAATTCGTAAGAAAGACCTAGGCATGATCGCTATGAGTTATGGATATGTCTATGTTGCTCAGATTGCTTTAGGAGCTAACATGGCTCAAACCATTAAAGTAATTAAAGAAGCCGAAGCTTACAAAGGACCTTCCTTGATTATTGCTTATTCACCTTGTATTAACCATGGACTTAAATCTGGAATGACTAAGAGTGTACAGGAACAAAAGAAAGCAGTTGATGCTGGTTACTGGCATCTCTATCACTTCAATCCGGACTTGATTGATCAAGGCAAAAATCCGTTTAGCCTAGATTCGAAAGAGCCAAGTGCATCCTTCCGTGACTTTATCATGGGCGAAGTTCGTTACTCATCCCTCTTGAACACCTTCCCTGAAAGTGCTGAAGAACTCTTTGTCGGTGCAGAGAAGTATGCGAAGGTTCGCTATGAGTCATATAAACGTTTAGCTGAACAAAAGTGGGATTAATTCATAAGGCTAAATCATAAATTCAAACAATATAATCAAAGAGAGTAGGTTAAAATTAGCCTGCTCTCTTTTTTTGTTCTACTTTGTTCTTATAAGCATATGCTTTAATATGCTTAGGCAAAGGAGGATTTCCATGACCTTTGTTTTTTTGGGATTATTTGCAATATTGTTGGCCTTAATTGTGCGTTCGTCTTTGGGACAACCTAGAGTCTTTCTTAAAGTACTAATCCATGTTTTGGGAGGAGTTGTGGGGCTCTGGCTTTTAAATTTGCTGTTAACTGTAATAGGCTTGGATATTCCAATTAACCTGTTTACGATCTTGCTGGTAGGACTACTAGGTTTCCCGGGAGTATTAGCTTTAACAGTATTACAACTGCTGGGGATATAGCACAGGAAATATCAGACTTAAAACACCAAAATACGGAAACAAAGAAGAAACTGCCGTGTAAATGTGCAGTTTCTTCTTTGTTTTACACAAAAAATCAAATCTAAAGATTCTATTTTAGGGGTTAGGATTTAGGTATAAGTCAGGTGATAGAATACCGGGCGAATAATCAACCCATTACAGGACAAAATAAGCTGAATGGGAGGGAATTTCATGTCAAGCTGGATGAAAATGCTTAAAGATCTTACTGTACGTCCCAAGGGAGAACGAAGAATACGGAAATCTCCTTCTTTTTCATTTGATGAGGATATGAATAAGCCCATATCAGGGCAGACCGTAAAAGAAATCTTATCAAAGAGCAGTGATATTGTCTTTCGAGAGTTTAATTTCCCCGGAAAAAGTCGTATCCCCTGTATGTTAGTAGTAGTTGACGGGCTTGTTGATAAAAATATACTTGATCAATTTGTCTTAAAACCTCTAATGGTGGATTTAAACCATCACCCAGATTTGGAGCGGGTGACACTAGCTAATGTTATTGATATCACAATTCAAAGTTTCCTTCCTGGCATAGAAATTAAGAAAATAGTGAAAATGGAAGAGGCTGTAAGTACAATTTTATCAGGTGATGCAGTTATCTTTTTTGGAGAATCTAGTGAGGCAATTTCTATTGGGGCAAGGGGATGGGCTAATCGCGGCGTCAATGAGCCTATTGCTGAATCTATTGTAAAGGGGCCTCATGAAGGCTTTACTGAGACCCTTCGAATTAATACCTCTCTTCTACGGCGGAAGATTAAACATCCTTCATTGAGGATTATCTCCTTAAAACTTGGGGATATATCGAACACCGAGCTTGTAGTAGTATATATTGAGAAAATAGCTAACAAGGATATTGTTTCTGAGGTATTGCTAAGGTTAAGCAAAATTAAGATGGATAGTGTGATAGACGTGGGATATATTGAGGAAATGATTGAAGATTTTCCCTATTCGCCTTTCCCTCAGATTGCCTATACAGAACGACCGGATGTATTAGCTGGCAAGCTCTTGGAGGGGAAGGTAGGAATTATTCTTGATGGAACACCTATAGTCCTTGTTGTACCGGCGATACTAATGGAGTTTCTAAATGTTAATGAGGACTATTATCAAAGAGCTATGACAGCGATTCTTTCGCGTTTTGTACGTTATGTAGGATCCTTTGTGGCTGTCGTAGCTCCGAGTACTTATATTGCGGTTACAACATTTCATCAAGAAATTATCCCTACGGATTTGTTAATGAGTATATCCGCAGGCCGGCAGGGAGTACCTTTTCCCGCTTTATTAGAGGCCTTAACGATGACTATTGTATTAGAGATATTACAGGAAGCCGGCCTAAGATTACCCAAACCAATCGGACAAACGATTGGAATTGTGGGGGCACTTATTATTGGGGACGCAGCAGTAAATGCAGGCTTGGTCAGTCCCTTGATGGTCATTATCATTGGTTTGACAGCTGTTGCCAGTTATGCTATCCCCTATTACGACCTTAGTTTAGCTGTTCGGCTCTTACGATTTCCATTGATGATATTGGCTGGCATTCTTGGTTTTTTTGGTGTAGCAGTTGGCCTTTATGCTATCTTAATCCACTTATTAGGTCTTCGGTCATTTGGAGTGCCGTATACAAGTCCTATTGCTCCGCTGCGTGTACGGGCCTTGTTACAGGATACTTTCGTTAGGGCCCCATGGTGGGCATTAAAGCGCCGACCTCAATTGATTGATGTTCAAGAACCCCGCTCAAAAGGGAAAGGGTGACAATGGAAAGAATTTCGGCACATCAATTCACAACTTTAGGAGCTGGGGTATTGTTAGGAACCACATTTCTTCCCGTGGCCTCCATAGTTGCTTTAGTCGGGGGGAGAGATGGCTGGATGAGTGTTCTGCCGGGATTTGCACTGGGAATTCCTTACAGTCTGATGATATTGTCTCTAATGAAGTATTATCCTCGTAGAAATTTATTACAGATATCAGAAGAGGCCTTTGGAAGGTGGATCGGAAAACTAATAGGGATAATTTATTTATTATGTGCTATCTACCTCGGGGGTCTATTGCTGGGGCAAGTTGGAGATATCTATCAAACATCAATTATGCCACTAACTCCTCTCTGGATTTTTTTCTTAGGCGGGATCATTCTTGTTCTATACCTAACCAGATCGGGCATTGAAGTTTTTGCCCGCTTTTCTGAGATAACCTTCCCTTTGATCGTGGTGGCAATACTTTTAAACGTAGGACTGTCTATTCCACGAATTGAGCAAGGAGAACTTCTGCCAATCCTAGGGGAGGGACTAATACCTATTTTTAAGGGCTCATTGAAAGTTATTCCTTTTGTAATGACATATATGCTTTTTTTGGCCGGAGTTATTGCTTATCTGCCTACGGATAAGAAAGCAATTGGTCAACTAAAAACGGGAGCTTGGAAAATTGTATTCTGGGCAGGCATTCTTGACACCCTTATAGCACTGATCCAAATGCTTGTTTTTGGGCCAACAGAGACTATTCGTTTGGTATACGGATTACTGGCATTAGGAAAAATGGTAGAAGTAAGTCGGACAGTTTCGGGAGTGGAATCCTTATTTCTAGGTGTTTGGTTTGCTGCTGCAGTCATAAAGATAGGATCACTATTTTTTGTAGCAATTTGGGGTTTGGAAAGTGTCTTTGGTATAAAAGGTGTCAAATGGCGACATGTAATAGCTATCATATTTCTAGGAATTGCCTTTAAAAACGTTAGAGCACCTTCTTTAATTAATGAAATTGGACTTGTTGGTGAATACATAATTATGCCTTTTGTATCTCTTTGGATACCGGTTCTCTGGGGAGTTATGCGTTGGAAGAGGGGAGCTGGATACTGAAGAAATGGAAAGAATCTCCTCACATCAATTTACTATATTAGGAGCAGCCGTACTTATGGGGACGACCTTTCTCCCCATAGCCTCACTGACAACTGGGGTCGCCGACCGGGATGGCTGGATGGCTGTGTTGCCTGGCTTTGCCTTAGGGATCCCATATGGCTTGATGATTATGTCGTTGTACAAAAAGTATCCTCAAAAGAACTTACTACAGATGACCGAAATGTTGCTGGGAAAATGGGTTTGTAAAATAATTGGTGTACTTTATATATTAATAATGAGTTACTTTGGTGGTTTATTGTTAGGACAAATCGGGGATATTTATGAATCATCGATTATGCCGCGAACCCCAATTGAGATGTTTTACCTGGGGGGATTGTTACTTGTCTTATACTTAGCTAGATCGGGCATTGAAGTATTCACGCGTTTTACCGAAGTGGTCTTTCCTCTAATTGTCATTGCCTTAGTGTTGAATATGGGGCTTTCCATACCACGTATAGAACAAGGTGAACTAATGCCAATTTTAGGTCAAGGAATAATCCCAATTATTTTGGCTGGTTCCAAAGTAACTCCGTTTGTAATGGAGTACATTCTGTTTCTTGCTGGAATTTTACCTTTTCTACCAGCCGATAAGCAAGAGTTTACTTCTTTGAAAAAGGGGGTATGGTTAGCAGTTTTTTTAGTAGGTTTTATGAATACCTTAGTTGTCTTAATGCAGATAGTGATATTTGGACCTTCTGAAACTGTTAACTTAGTCTATGGTTTATTGGTATTAGGGAAAATGGTAGAGGTAAGTCGAACAATTGCCGGAGTTGAATCCTTATTTTTAGGAGCATGGTTTGGAGCATTGGTAATAAAGATTTGCGCCTTCTTTTTCGTTGTTCTTTGGAGCTTAGAAAGTCTATTCGGGCTTAAAGGAACTAAGAGTCATTTAGTTGTCGGGATGATATTTATGGGGGTTGCCCTAAATAATAAGCGAGGGCCTGGCTTAGTTGTAGAAATAGGACTTGTTGATAATTATCTTATTTTTCCTTTTGCAAGTCTATGGATACTCACGATATGGACGTTTTCTCACTGGAAGAAGAAAGTGGGTGTCTCATGAAAAGTAGCAGAAAAAAGTATATGACCGGACTAATGATTTTCAGTCTGTTTTTAATTTTATCTATATCAGGATGTTGGGGAAAGCGAGAAGTAGAAGATTTAGCCCCTCTGATGGGAATAGGATTTGATCTGGGAGAAAAGCCAGGAACATATCTAGTTACACAACAATATGCAAAGACGAAAAAGGGAGGTAACAGCGGGGCGGAAACTGAAGAACGGACTTTAGGTGCGGAAGCCTCAAGCGTTAGAGAAGCCTTTGACATAGTATCTAAAGCAGCATATCGAACCCCTTTTATGGGTTCATTAAAGGTAATCGTCATTGGGGAGGATGTTGCAAAAGCTGGAGGCTTTAACAATATGTTAGATTTTGCTCAGCGTTTTGCAGAATTTCGCCGTTCAATGTATCTGGTTATTGCTCGAGGCAAGGCTGAAGACGTGTTAAATTTAAAGCTGCGCTCCGAGCAGCTGCCGGCATTATATATTAGAAGTATTATTGAAGGAGGACATGAACTATCTGCCTTTCCAATGGTACGGTTAGGGCATTACCTTACAGTTTTGGGCACTAAAAGCACCGCCCCTATCCTGCCGGTTGTTGAAGCAGTTAAGGATGGAGATAGGATTCACTATAAAGCAGAAAAAGCTGATGAGGCCGGAGAGATTCGAATTGAAGGAGCAGGAGTTTTGAATGGAGATCAATTAGTTGATTTTCTAAACGATGAAGAAACAAAAGGGTATATGTGGCTGGAAGATGATGTATTCAACCGGTTAATTAATACTGTGGATCTCAAGGAAAGCACTGTGAAGTTTAGTGGTCAAGTCCTGAAATCTAATACGAGGTATAAAGTTAAATCAGATGGCGAAAATATTGGTTTAAACTATCAAGTAAGAACGAGCATTGCGATTGATGAAGTTTTAGGGCTGGATCGACAACTGTCCGGGTCGGATTGGGTAGAATTAGTAAAAGAGGCAGAAGAAAGCTTTGCTAAAGTAATTCAGCAGGAATGCGAGAGTGCCATTAAAAAACAAAGAGAATTAGGTTTTGATTTTCTAGGGATTGGAAGGCATATAGAGCAAAGAAACCCTAAGTATTGGAAGAGTCTAAAAGAACGCTGGAAGCAAGAAGTTTCCGATTTTCCAGTTTCCTTTGACGTTAAAGTAACAGTTCATCATACCGGAATGTCCAGCAGCAGTGCGACTAATTCAGAAGGAGAGGGGCAAGACTAGGGTTAGAAGTAAATAGGAGGAATTTAATTATGGCTAAAACTACAATCACTGCTCAGCCCTCTTTAGAAGTGACTGATAACAATCCAAGTATTCTAGAAAACGGGGGAAAAGTTTTGCCCGTGTGTTATCGTTGTACGAAGGTTCCGAAAGAAGGATTATATGATGGGTTTAGAATACAAGGAATGTTTTTTTGTTCGGAATGTCAACAGGAGTTGTTCTCAGCAGAGCCGGGGTCACCAGAATATCAGGAGTTTATGTTCTTAATAAAAGGGATTTTTTATTAGAAGATCATCTGGAATATGAAAATAATGTTCAAGTTAAATAAACAGGAGTTGCCATTTGGATGAAATATTTCCTAATCCATGTTAAACTAAGATTGTACCCTGTCAAAATTGTATTCGTACATTTATGGATAAATGGAGGGTTTTTGTTACGTGGGTGAACTTGGAGAAGGATTGAGCCATTATCACAAACAAGGATACTGCTCTTTCCATACTCCTGGACATAAAGGTCGACAGGAGTTTTTTAATGGCTACGACTTTTTGAGTTTTGATTTAACTGAACTTCCGGGTCTGGATATGCTGCATTCTCCAAGTGGAATTATTGCTCTGGCCCAAAAACAAGCGGCGAAGATTTTTGGAGCGGAGGAAACTTTTTTTCTTGTTAATGGTGGGACAGCTGGGAATCAGGCAATGTTTCTGGCATTAAAAGACACTGGGGACAAACCCATTGTAGTGGAAAGAAGTTCTCATCGTTCTGTAATGTCGAGCTTGGTACTAAGTGGGTTAAAGCCGGATTATCTAATCCCACGGGTTCATCCAGAGTTTAATCTTCCTTTAGGGTTGGAGCTTAGGAAGCAGCATATTAGGTGGGAAGAGGTTATGGGCTGTCATGTCACCTACCCAAGTTATTATGGAACAACTTTTAATCTGGAAGGTTTATTGGCTGAAAGATCACAATTAGGTTATAATAAACCGATTCTTGTTGATCAGGCTCATGGCTCACATTATCTCAGCGAGTTATTTCCTCGAAGTGCCTTAAAACTGGGTGCTGATCTTGTCTTGAATAGTTGCCATAAAACCCTAAGTTCTTTGACTCAGTCGGCAATGTTACATATTCAGGGATCAAGAGTAAGCCGCCCTCGATTAAAACAAAGCTTAGAACTCTTACAATCTTCAAGTCCGAGCTATTTGCTTGTCTCTTCTTTAGAACGAGCAGCAGAGTTTGCTTTGGATAAGTGGAGATGGGAGAATCTTAAAGAAGAAGTAGATAGGCTTCATAAAAAACTAAATAATTGTTATCGGATTCTTAATTCTAAAGATGCCGGAACTTTTGGTATTCATTCAGTTGACTGGTCAAAGATTGTTATAAACACAAATCCTTTAGGTATTTCTGCACCTGACTGTGTAAAATACCTTAGAGAAACCTTTGGTATTGAACCAGAATTATGGGATGAAGAGAACATTCTATTTTTATTAGGGATTGGGAACACTCCTGAGGATATTCGATGGCTTACCAAAGGACTAGAAAATTTAAGAGATTTCGCCCCTTCACTAACCCCAGCAACTAAGGTACAGAAACATGAAGGGGGATTAATTCCGCCATTACCTACCTCCATTCTCTCCCCCAGAGAAGCTTTCTTTGCCTCTAAACGTAAAATTCCTCTTAGGGAGAGTTTGGGTCATATTGTCGGAGAAACTATTTCACTCTATCCACCAGGAATTCCTGTCATTGTAATGGGCGAAGAAATAACTTATGAAGTTCTAAAAACGCTGCTTGCTTCGGAAGGGAAAAGATGGCAAGGATGGGATGGTTTCCGGGATCAGACAATTTGGATAGTTGAGGAGGATTAAGGATGAAGATGGGGAGTAATAAGATTTCATGAAACTACAGTTGACTCTATTAGAAAAAGCTGCCCTGGAAAACAGATTGGCTCATCTCTTATTGTTTCATGGAGGAAGTAAACTTCACCAGCGCGAGGTAGCTCTTCGTTTGGCGCAAATTTTGAACTGCCATAACAGTACATCTGAAGGGCCATGCAATGTATGTCCACCCTGCCGTAAGATCCTTAGTGGGAACCATCCTGAAGTTTCATGGTTGAAAGCACAAAAAGCGGTAATTGGGATTGAACAAGTTCTTTCATGGCAAGAAAGGTTATACCTTAAGCACTACGAAGGGGACTATAAGATATCTATCGTAGAACAGGCAGATTTGTTAACATTGCCGGCGGCAAATTCCTTGTTGAAGGTTATTGAAGAGCCACCTGAGCGAACTATAATTATATTGTGTGCTGAGAATGCCGAAGGAATTTTACCTACAATACAAAGCCGTGCCCAATTGGTATTTTTTCCTAATCTCTCCGAGGAAAAATGGTTAAGCAGCTTAGGAGAGGTTGACGACTTTGAAGCAGCTCAGGCTTTCCGCTTAAGCGGAAACAATCATAATCTGGCAACTGAAATAGTGCAATATGGTATTCAGCAAATCAAAGACTGGTTAGAGAAGTTTCGCACGGCGGTGGAAGAGAGAAATTTTTTGAAACTGTTTCCGCTTTTTCCAATCGACAAGAACCAAGCCCTTCTATATTTACAGGTTATGGCTGTACAAGCTGAGGAAGGGATAAAGAATAACACCATTCGTCCGTTGGAATTATTAGAGATCGGTAAAGCGATCGATGTACTACGACAACAAGCTAATCCCAGATTAGTGATTGAGGTGTTAGCATTAGAATTATTTCAACAAGGAGGGGTTCGCAGTGATTGAGGTCGTAGGGGTTCGCTTTAAACACGCAGGGAAAATATATTATTTTGCCCCAGGAGATCTTACACTTGCTGTATCGGATAAGGTAATTGTTGAAACAGCAAGAGGTATCGAATTTGGAGAATTAGTAATTCCATCTCGTCTGGTTGCAGATGAAGAAGTAGTGCTCCCTTTAAAGCAGGTTATGCGTAAGGCGACATTGGCAGATGAATTATTTGTAGAGCAAAATAGACTTAAGGAAAAGGATGCTTTTCAAATATGCCTAAAGAAAATATCCGAACATCATTTACCAATGAAACTGGTAGATGTGGAGTATACATTTGATGGAAATAAGATCATATTCTCCTTCACAGCAGAAGGACGAGTTGACTTCAGAGAACTAGTGAAGGATCTAGCCGCCATATTTAGGACGAGAATAGAACTTCGCCAAATTGGAGTTCGGGATGAGGCAAAAATGCTAGGAGGAGTTGGATCCTGTGGACGGATTCTTTGTTGTACTTCATTCTTAGGCGATTTTGAGCCTGTCTCGATTCGTATGGCTAAGGACCAAAAGCTTTCCCTAAATCCAACTAAGATTTCTGGGATTTGCGGTCGTCTTATGTGTTGCTTAAAATATGAAAATGGTTGTTACAGACCTGAGGATAAAGAACATTGTGGGCGACAAAATCCTCAAGCCGGACATAAGACAATTGAAATCCAGGATGAATCAAACCCTCGAGTCGAAAGTGTTTATTCACCCAAAACGGAGGGGAAACATCAACGTAACAGGAAAGGGGAAAAGCCCAAAGAAAAGAGTGAAAAAGTATGAGCCAACTGACGCAGGCACTTACAGAAGTGGAAGAAAAATTGCGCTCCTTATTAGAAGAGGTAAACCGTTTGAAGCCCTATGTGCAAGCGTTAGAAGATGAAAATACTAAGTTAAGGCGGGAATGTACTCTTCCGGAGAAAGAAACAGAACGTGTTATTGCTAACGCCGAGCACATTCAAGGGGTTGCGCATGACAATCTTGTCCGTCTGTATCAAGAAGGGTTTCACGTTTGTCACCTTCACTTCGGGCAACCTTTAGAGGGCGATTGTTTGTTTTGTATGGGCTTTTTACGGAAAGACTAGTGGATAGAGAACTTAAATATACAAGGAGCCAAAGGTATGTTATCTAAAGGCACATTGTATGTATGTGCAACTCCGATAGGAAATTTAGGAGATATCACCCTGCGGGTATTGGATACACTTCGGGAAGTAGATCTTATTGCTGCGGAGGATACACGTCATTCAAGAAAACTATTACAACATTATCAGATTAATACTCGCATGATAAGTTATCATGCTCATAACGAAAAGAAGCAATCTGTAGAATTAGTTGAAAAGCTCAAAGGTGGGCAGGCAATCGCCCTGATCTCAGATGCCGGGCTGCCTGGTATTTCCGATCCGGGAATAGAGGTTATCAACCTTTGTCTAGCCGAAAATATTCCGGTTGATGTCTTGCCGGGACCTAATGCGGCTCTGACGGCTTTGGTTCTATCGGGAATGCCTACGGAACACTTTGCCTTCCATGGCTTTCTGCCTTCTTCAAATACAGCAAGGAAACAGAGTCTGGAGCAATTAGCCAATCTGCCGCTAACACAGATTTTTTATGAGGCTCCACACCGTTTGGTAGCTACTCTTCAAGGAATGTCAGAGTTTTTTGGCAATCGACAGGCAGCGGTAGTCCGCGAGTTAACTAAGTTACATCAGCAAGTGCATAAGGGGACTACGCTAGAACTCAAAGAAGCTTTTGAGGAGACTGAACCTCGTGGTGAATGTTGCATAATAATTGCACCCTACATCCCCGTAAAACCCGTCGGAGGCCCCGTTGAATGGTGTTCAGAGGTTAAAGTACGAATAGATCAAGGATTAAGTAAGAAAGAGGCTATGAAGGAAGTAGCAAAGCGATATGGGGTAAGGAAATCCGATGTTTATCAGGCGCTCTTGACTGACGAAACAACAGATAGTTAATCAAAACGGGATTTTTAATCCAGCATAAAAAAGAAGGCCATATGGCCTTCGAATTTTGAGTTTATGCTAGTTGATTGTCTATGTATAGGCTAACTTAAACAGCTTTTGAACTTGATTCAGAATTAGCGGCCACGTTTTCTCCCATAGCAACTGCACATTCTCGGCAAACATTTTTGCCATGGAAAAGTTGAATATCGCTTGCATTACCACAAAATACACAAGCAGGCTCATACTTTTTGAGGATAATTTTTTCTTGATCTACATAGATTTCCAGGGCGTCTTTTTCGTCAATACCTAAAGTGCGGCGAAGCTCTATCGGTAATACAATACGGCCAAGTTCATCTACTTTTCTTACGATTCCAGTTGATTTCATCATTTTTCCCCCACTCCTTTGCAACAACATTCGACACAAAACTACAGACTTATGATACCAATCGTTCCATATAAAGTCAACCCATTTTTTCAAAGTTTTTGCTGGTATTATTAGCCTGTACAAGAAATCCCTTACTTTACATATTAATTCTTAATCATGGGCAGACTTGACAAATATTAATTTATATATTATTAATTCAAAAAGATATTTTGAGAGGGAGACTTAGCGTGAAATACTATATAACAACCCCAATTTTTTATCCAAATTCAAGTCCGCATATTGGAACGGCCTATACAACGGTTGCTGCAGATGCCTTAGCTCGTTATCATAGATTGCAAGGGGATCAGGTCTACTTTTTAACGGGAACCGATGAGAATGCCCAGAAAATTGTTCGTACTGCAGAAGCAAACAATACTGATACAAAAAGTTACGTTGATGGGGTCGTGGAACGGTTTAAAGATTTATGGAGAGCTTTAGATATTTCCAATGACGACTTTATCCGAACAACGGAGGAGCGCCATCAAAAAGTTGTTCAACAAATCTTCACCAAATTATACGAACAGGGAGATATCTACAAGTCAGAGTATTCGGGCTGGTATTGTACCCCTTGTGAAACGTTCTGGATGGAAAACAAATTAAATGAAGGTAAGTGCCCAAATGCCGATTGTGGAAGAGATGTTGAATTACTGAAAGAAGAAAGCTATTTCTTTCGTCTTTCTAAATATCAAGGAGCCTTGCTAGACTATATCAATACACATCCTGATTTTATCCAACCCGTTTCGAGGCGTAACGAAATGGTTAAGTTTATTGAAGGTGGTTTAGAGGATCTTTGTGTTTCGCGCACTACATTTCAATGGGGAATTAAAGTACCCTTTGATCCCAAGCACGTGGTATATGTGTGGCTTGATGCTTTAATAAATTATATTTCTGCCTTAGGTTACCCTGACGGGGAAAACTATAAAAACTATTGGCCCGCTGATGTTCATATAATGGGAAAAGATATTGTGCGGTTTCATGCGATTATTTGGCCAATTATTTTAATGGCAATTGATGTTCCGCTGCCTAAAGTAATTTATGGACATGGATGGTATTTAACTAAAGATGGTGGGAAAATTTCTAAATCCCGAGGCAATGTCCAAGACTCCTTTGCCTTGATCCAAAGATATGGGTCAGATGCCATTCGTTATTTCTTGTTGCGTGAGATGCAAGTAGGAACAGATGGGACATACTCGGAGGATAATGTGGTAGAACGGCTAAACAGCGATTTAGCAAATGATTTCGGGAATTTTATATCTCGAAGTCTGGCCATGGTTGTTAAGTTTAGAGATGGAATAGTTCCTCCTCCCGGTCAAGAACAAGCTCTGGAACTGGAATTAAAGGCTTTAAGTACGGAGGTCAAAAATGCCGTCGATAAAAGCTTAAGGAAATGTGATCCTGCAAGTGCACTGGAAGAAATATGGCGGTTTGTCGCAAGATGCAATAAGTATGTTGATGAGACAGCTCCCTGGTCACTAGCTAAACAAGAGGATCAGAAGGAACGCTTAGACACGGTTCTTTACACCTTTGTAGAATGTATTAGGATCATGGCAATCCTGACAGCTCCCTTTATGCCTGGTTTACCCGCTAAGATTTGCGGGCTGCTTGGCAAAGATGAAAGACTCATCAAATGGGAAGAAGCAGATCAATGGGGTATTCTTGAAGAGGGGATTAAGGTAGAAAAGGGAGAACCTCTCTTTCCAAGAATTGATATGACAGAGTATTTAACACCAGAGGAGACGAAAACGGTGGATGAAAAACAGAACGCTCCCACAGAAAGTTTAGAAATGCCTGTTCTCGAATTTGAACCGATTAAAGAAGAAATCAGTATTGATGAATTTGCTAAAATTGATTTGCGTGTGGGAAAAGTCATAAGTGCGGAAAAAGTAGAAAAAACAGATAAGCTGATGAAGTTAGAAGTTGAAATAGCAGGAGAAGTTCGTACAATAGTCTCCGGTATTGCCAAACATTATTCAGCAGAGGATCTAATCAATCAGTATGTCGTTGTAGTTGCTAATCTAAAACCTACCAAGCTAAGAGGAATTACTTCCCAGGGTATGATATTAGCAGCCTCACAAGGAGAAGTCTTGGAAGTGCTTACGGTCAACAAGGATCTTCCCGGAGGGGCGCGGGTAAAATGATCTGGGATACACATGCGCATATCGATGATCCCAGCTATGCGGAAGATTTTCAGGAAGTTTTACTTCGAATTCAGTCAGCTCAGATTTCAAGGGTAACAAATGTTGGCTATGATCTGCCTTCCTCGGAACGATCTGTCAAGTTGACTGAGGACTACAGTTTTATCTACGCAGCGATTGGAATACATCCTCATAACGCTCAAGATGTTACAGTGGATACCTGGAATAGTCTGCTAGAGCTTGCTAAGAAGCCAAAAGTTCTGGCTTGGGGTGAAATTGGTCTGGATTACTACCGGGATTTATCTCCACGGCCTATTCAAAAAGAGGTATTTATTCAACAGATAAAGCTCGCTAATGAAATTGGATTGCCGATTGTTATCCATAATCGCGATGCCCACCAGGATGTCTTAGAGATCGTCAAAGCTAATCCTCCGCAGTATGGGGGGGTATTTCACTGTTACTCAGGATCCTGGGAAATGGCAGAAATTCTTTTGAAATTAGGATTTTACTTGTCTTTTGCTGGGCCCGTTACGTATAAAAACGCCCGCCATACCGTCGAGGTGGCGAAGCGCATCCCCCTAGATAGAATGTTAGTAGAAACAGATTCCCCCTATTTAACTCCGGAGCCACGCCGGGGAAAACGTAACGAACCCACCTATGTTCGGGAAATTGTGCAGAAATTATCTGAAATTAAAAATATGAGCTTTGAGGATGCAGCAATTGCAACTATGCAAAATGCAGAAACGATCTTTAGACTAAAAGAACCTTCATTTTAGAAGGTTCTTTTTTTTGTGAAAACTTCATACGCTTTTTGTAAGGAGGGGTAAAATGTATTCTTTGCCGATTACTACTTATTCCGATTATTGGCGTAAAACAAAGGCGTTGAGCGTATACTTTGGGAGTTTAGCAGTATTAGCCGCAGGTACCAGGTACTCATCACTATATGAAGGAGATAGCGGGAAGACGTTTAAACCATCAGTACAATTAGTTGATTCCATAAGTTTAAAAAGTGTAAGAACGAATGACTTCACTGAAGGTACTCTAACAGTCAAAAAAGGTAGTGAGAGTTTAGTTAAGCAAGGATTGAACAAACCTAGGCAAATGAGTCGGGGATTTCGAGGCTTTAGCCCGCAGGAGCCTAGTGTACTTGATCAATCAGAATCGCGAAGCTTGAATTTACAATTAGGTGATATAGAGTCAAGGACGAGTAAAATAGCAATAGTTGATATGGAGTTGCCTTTTAAAACTGAATTTGTTGAATCCGAGAAAATCCCACCGGGAACTAGTCAGATCCAGGTTAAAGGGGAAAATGGCATTAGACGTCAAGTTATCAAGACCTTTGAGATCGGTGGACAACCTGTAGATCAGCAAGTTCAATCATTCTATGAACTTAAAAAGCCAAAGAATGAAGTCGTTCTCCGAAACACTCAACTCATTCCGAAGAAGAAGGTTATTATTGACAACTCAAAGCTTGAAGCTGGCAAGTTAGAGTTGGATTTGAGTAAGTTGAGTATTGCTAAAACTTTAAACGTTGAAGCAACTGCCTATACATTTACAGGAAATAATACAGCTACAGGTATTAAACCGAGAGAAGGGTTGATTGCAGTCGATCCTAGAGTAATAGCTATGGGAAGTCAGGTTTATGTTGAAGGGTACGGATATGCAATAGCTGCAGATACTGGCGGAAATATTCGTGGCCATAAAATTGATGTCTTTTTCTCAACACTAAGACAATGTATTGATTGGGGCCGAAAGCCCGTAAGAATACATATATTAAATGCCAAATAATGTAAAAATATTTTGACAAGTGACCACCTATGCCTTAAAATGAAGTTGTTATCAGTAATTTTGGAGGGATTTAATGTTTCAGAAGAATCCAACTCAGGTAGTAACCTTAGTTCGGAAATCTCGTATTGCTCAGATTGCAGTTGCTTTGGTCGGTATCATACTGGTTGCAGGCATAACAGTTTTATACAATGTGAAGACTATCAATGCCAATATAGATGGCAAACAGGTTTGTATCAGAACTCTTTATGGGACAGTAGGCCAGGCACTTGAGCATTCGTCGAAAATTGAGTTTTATCCAGAAGATATTGTGAGTCCTTCAATAGATACCAAAGTTACCAGTGGGATGGCAGTTGATGTAAAAAGCAGCGTTCCAGTTAATCTCTCAGTTGATGGTCAGATTTTTAACACCCGAACGGCTAAAGAAACAGTAGGTGAAGCTCTTAGCGAGTTATCAGAACGTTATAAGCTTGAGATCAAAGATGTGGATGAAGTCAATGTTGCATTATCGGAATCAGTAACTGATAACATGGATATCCAAGTACTTAGATCAATCCCTATTAAAGTTAGTGCTGACGGAAAAAAAATAGATACTTATATTGCACCACGAACTGTGGCTGACGCTCTCAACAAGCTTGGTATAACCTTAGGGGCAGAAGATAGAATTTCTTTAGCTCTTGACCATATGTTGGAGCCTAATGACCAACTGAATGTGGTTCGGGTTACCCATCCTATTGAGACCGTAAAAAGTGAGATCCCCTATCAAATAGTTGCTCAACCTGCTGATTACCCCCTTGGCTTACCGGATAGAATAGTCAGTCGGGGCTCTAACGGTCTTCAAGAACAGACAGTAAGACTGACACTTGAGGATGGAAAAGAAGTAGATCGTGAAATACTCAACCAACGGGTTGTGAAACCTCCCACAAATCAAGTTGTTTCCCGCGGTACACAGACGACAATTTCCAGGGGGGGAAATACCATTAGCTTTAAACGAGCTTATGTCATGAAAGCGTCTGCGTATTGTATGCCAGGAGGGAAAACCGCTACCGGCGCATCGGTTGGTAAAGGAATTATTGCAGTTGATCCCAGAGTGATTCCGCTAGGAAAGTCAGTTTATGTTGAAGGGTATGGTTATGCCAAAGCTCTTGATACCGGTGGAGCAATCCGTGGAGAGCGTGTCGACCTTTATATGGATTCTAGACAAGCTGCTTTATCATGGGGAGTTCGAACCGTCACAGTATATGTTCAATAATTCAGCCCTTTCATAACACTTAAGCCGTTACTTCAACTTAAATAAATGGAAAGAAGCCTTAGGTCAAGCCAAGGCTTCTTTTTTGTTAAGAACTGAAAGTATATCTTTATTTATCAGCACATAATCATTAAGAAGAATCGCTAATTGGGGGAGTGCTAAAATGCGATGGCCGAAGGTGATTATTGGAACAAAGCTAGCTATTTTGCTTGTCATTGGTGTTATGGGTACACTAGTACTCTCGGTATTTTGGCAAGGCTCTGCAGCCGTAATTAGTCAATTTGAAAACCGCTATGTGGTAATGCTTGATCCTGGGCACGGAGGGTATGATCCTGGAGCAGTTTCATCTAAAGGTGTCTATGAAAAAGCCATTAATCTAAAGATTGCCCAGAAAGTTAAGGAGATGTTGCAGCCAAGTGGTATTGAAGTTTTTCTTACACGTGAGGAAGATCTTGATTATGTTCCTGATGGAGTTAAAGGAAAGACGACAAAGAAACAAATTGATTTAAATCATCGGATTGAAATGGCCAAAGAAGAGAAGGCAGATATATTTGTGAGCCTACATGTCAATGCAACTAAAACAGGTCAAAATTCTGGGGCAGAAACATTTTACCATTATAAATCAGAATCTGGAAAAAGATTGGCGGAATTAATCCAACAAGAAATGATAAAAATAAATGGGATGAATCGTAGGGTTGCCAAACCTGGAGATTTTTATATTATTAAAAACACTAGTATGCCCGCTGTAATCGTAGAGGTTGGTTATCTTTCGAGTGCTAAGGAACAGAAGAAGCTACAACAGACTTGGTATCAAGAACAACTATCTAGAGCAATTGCCAAAGGTATTTCTAATTATTTCGAACTTCCATAATTAGCTTGAATAGGATATTAACGTACAATCCTTATATACATAACCTCTTTTTGAAGCGGGGAAGATAAAGTCAGTTACCGAATCTAGATTAAGGAGTTGAAGTGAAGCATGAAACGGTTTCTGACTTTATTAGCGAGTAGCACTTTGGTTTTAAGCCTTTCTTTGGCAGGATGTACAAATGTTCAACCACCGGCTGCTCCGGAAGCCCCTGAGCAAACAACACAATTGCCGGAAGCCGAAGCAGGAGCAACACGTGATTCTGTATTAGGTCCCGAGAAGCGGGTAGTCATGGGGTTTTATACTGACCAGGAAGGACCAGTGCCCAGCTCAAAAGAATCTACATTAAAAAATGCAAAACTATTGGATGAAGTAGCGTTTTTTTGGTATTCCTTTGATGCAAACGGTAAAGTCATTCCGACTGGGGAGATCGATCTAAAGTTAAAGGATCAGGTTCAAAAGAATGGCTCCAAAGCCTATGCCTTAGTGCATAACATGAAATTAAAAGGGACTGTTGGCTTTGATGAGAATTTGGCTCATAGTGTATTATCCAACCCAGGAAAAAGATCAAACCTAGTTACAAATTTAGTCAATCTGACAACGAAGGATAATTGGGATGGTATTTCTATTGACATTGAAAAAACTCCCCCTGGAGATCGAGACAATTTCTCAGCCTTTGTTGCAGAACTGAAAAAAGCCTTGCAAGCAAAGGACAAAGTTTTAAACATTTCTATTCCTGCAAAATTTGCAGATTATCCATCTGACCTTTGGTCGGGAGCTTACGATTATGCAGCAATCGGAAAATCTGCTGACCAAATCATTCTTATGACTTATGATGAGCATGGGCTGGGAACAACTCAAGGACCTGTGGCATCTGAAGGATGGGTTGATCGGGTTATCAAATTTGCAGTAGGAAAAATTCCTAAAGAAAAAATTGTAATGGGTCTGCCAGTTTACTCCTTTGACTGGGGAACTAATAAACCTACAATGCCCGACTATCTGTCTTACGCACAAACCATTGAGAGGGCCAAGAAACATGGGGTAGAGATTCAGACCGACCCTAATGCCAAGGTTCCGCAATTTACCTATACAGCAAATGGGATTCGTCATGAAGTTTACTTTGAAAATATAGCTAGCTTAAGAGCAAAAATGGATGATGCGCTGAAGCATAAACTACATGGGGTTGCTGTTTGGAGATTAGGAATGGAAGATCCTCAGATTTGGGAACAACTTCTGAAGACCTATGGAACAAACAAAGAGACCCAGGAAAAGAAATAAGCTGAAATATTTTTTAAAAGCCCTCACTGAAGTGGGGGCTTTTATTTGAGTATTTGAACATTCTCGGTTAAGATATAAGAGTTGAAAACGGAGGAATCAAAATGATAAAGGAACTAATAGTTGTTGAAGGGAAAAATGACGCTCATGCAGTGCGCTTAGCCCTTGGTGAAGTGGATATAATATGGACTGATGGTTATGGGCTTACGAAAAAAAAGCTGGAATACATTGCAGAAATGGCCAATCGACAAGGGGTAATTGTATTTACTGACCCGGATACAGTCGGAGAACAGATCCGCAATCGTATTCGAAGGCACGTACCAAAGGCGAAGCATGTTTACTTAGCAAGAAAGGTCGCAACTAAGCAAGGGGATATTGGGGTTGAGAACGCAGCACTTGAGGAAATTCGACGTGCTTTTGCACAGATCCAGCAAGAGCAGTTTGAGGTGGGTCAGTTTAGTATTGAGGATTTAGTACATGCTGGCCTTGCAGGGGCTGGACATGCTAAAGAATATCGGTTAGCTCTTGGCCGCAAGTTGGGAATTGGAGATTGTAATGCAAAACAATTTCTTCATCGTTTAAACAGGTTTGGAATTTCTCGTCAGGAGTTTTTCCAAGTACTAGAGGAGGTGCAACATGGAGAGTGCAGCTGAATATACTCAACGTTTGGTCAAACATGGGGCACGGGCTTTGAAATCCATGGGCCAAAATTTTTTAATAAATGATGAAGTAATTGATGGAATTGTTGCAGCAAGTGAATTACAAACAGATATTCCCTTAGTTGAAATTGGACCTGGTTTGGGTGTGTTAACTCGAAAATTAGCGCCAAGAGTACCGCAGATGTGGGCAATAGAGTTAGACCAACAGAAAATAAATCTTTTACACAAAGAACTTAAGGAGCACTCTGTGGAAATTGTTCACCAAGATGCTTTAAAGGTAAATTTAAGGGATTTATGGGGCGATAGAATGGGGTATTTGATAGGAAATTTACCCTACTACATTACCAGCCCACTAATCATGCATTTTTTAGAGCAAGCTGACCTTTTAAGTGGGATGACTATCATGGTTCAAAAAGAGGTTGCTGATCGGATTAATGCTCAGCCAGGCAGTAAAATATATGGAATTTTATCTATCGCAGTCCAAATATCAGCCAATGTCACAAAAATTATGAATGTTTCAGCAAATTCTTTTTGGCCTGTTCCTAAAGTAGATTCGGCAGTAATTAGGCTAGACCTCCGCCCTTATCCAGGATTTGATGTGGATAAGAAAGACTTCTTCCGGGTTGTTAAAGCTGCCTTCAGCCAACGAAGAAAGACCTTAGGGAACTCATTGGCCGGTGGGTTAGGCTTAAAAAAAGAGGAAGTCATCGAACGCATGCAGTGTGCGGGGATTTCAGATGGTAGACGAGCGGAGTCCCTGAGTATTGAGGAATTTATAGTATTAACTAAGGCCTTTATTTAAAAACAGAGATTAATAGTCAAAGGGATGTAGGGGTTATAGTCAAGTAGGCTTGAACAAAGCTCTCCGTGTGGAGGGCTTTTATTATTTATAATAAATATTTGATTTTGAGGGCATAAAACAGGAAAAAAATCCAAAACTATAAAAAAGGTTCTGACTGTTTTTTCGGAATATCAATTAGATTAAGTTTTACATACTGGGGGTCGAAGGGAATATTGGAAAAAGGTAAGCACCGCTCAATAAAATGGTCGAGCGTTATTGCTACGTCTGCCACTTCTGTGTTAGCGCTGACTGCATTAGTTACTGTATACCTAACAGTTGCCGCTTGGAAAGTTCAGCAAGGGACGACACGTCCTTATTTTGTACTCAAAGAGTCGCCAAAAGTAGAGATAAGCAATGAACTTAGCTTAGAATTAAAATTTAATAATGTGGGGGTACACCCGGCGGTTGATCTTTCTAGTGAGACTATCGTTTTCGATGAACAATTATCTGCAGAGCCCGTTTATAATGATGAGTCATCAATTGTCAACGAGATACCTAAAGATGCTGCTTCAAGCCTGGTAATGAATATACCCAGTGACGAAATGTACCTTAAACAATCAAATATTAATGCTCATTACGTAGTAGTTGATTTATTGTACACAGATCCCATCTTAAATAAATCTTATAATCAAACGATTTACATGAAGTGGAGCGGAGTGAATGAGGGAAAGATGCAACCAATTGTACACGTACAAGCTGATGAAAAGGAAGAGATTTTAGATTACTTTCAAAAGTATAATATTGATCCAAGATTGAGAAGGGCTTAAAGACAACTAGAAAGCTTCAGGTAGATTTGGCGATGGCAGGGGAGATCCGGGGATAATTATATGCTGTTCAAAGAAAATTCCTTCAGACTTAAGGGACTGCTCCCAGTATTCAAGAAGATCAAAACGTCGTTCAGGATGATAGCCTAATAAAGTGTGTTTTCCCAAGGATCTAGAGGGAGGTTCATTTTTAACAAGGGATAATCCCATTAAGCAATCTCCGATAATGGTTTCAGCAATTAATCGGGCATGACGACGATGTTTTCTGGGAGAATGAAGAGCTTCGTGGGGAATTGATGTAGCAACTTTAACAGTCAGGTTGTTTTTTTGGGCCCAATATAGGGTAAGGGGTGGGATTGCTATTGCTTCAGGGGGGAGAGTGGACAGAGCTCGTTGGGAAAGTGCATGTGGTCCGTGTGTTGGGGTTGCGAGGCCAAGGCTTTTAAACAAATCCAGCTCACGGTTTAGTTTTGCCCTAAACCTTAAGACTAGATTGGCCAACTTTTGACGATGTGGAATATAAGGATAGCAGTTTGTTAAGGCGACATCGACTCCTGACTCTATGGAATCAAGAAGTTTAACGAGATTCTCATAGATATCTCCAGACATATCCCCATCGACGAAGAGGGCCCCTTTAACACCTAAATGGCGTGCATAGAGTGCTCCAATTGCCCTCGGGATATCAATTCCCAGGGAGTCCGAGAAATAGAGAGTGTGAATTCTAGCATCAGGAATTGAACGGACAAGTTCAAATGTCCGGTCTGTACAGCCATTGAGTACTAATATGATATGACTGATAGGAAGACGCAGAATGGTGGTCAAGGCAGCCAAGATGCTCTTTTCTTCATTTTGGGCTGGAATGATGCCTGCGAACATCATGGAGACCCCCTTTTACGTAAATTGTTATAATTCTAATATATGCCGTTTTAGTCAGGTTCGACATAGGATATGGAGATATAGCAAACTTACTATCATAACTATGATGAAATTCTATCTAAAAGCTTAAAATGGCCGATTTAGATTTGCCAAAGAGGGGGTCAGACTGATGATTCAGGTTGGAGATGTTGTAGCACGTCTATCACATCAGCAGGATGTCTATTTCCATGTTTATAAAATACAAGGCAACAATTTTAAAGGCAAAGGATCTAACTCTGTGATTCTTAAAGGACTTAATTTAAGGTTATTGGCAGATGCCCCTATCTCCGATCTTGTGTTGAAGAGTCCTGTAGAGGTTGCAAACTATGAACGGGAAGACCATAAAATGATTTATCAAAAGTTACACAAACTGACAAGTCAGAGAAAAGTAGAATTGGATGATCAAAAAGAGTTCTTCGAAATACCTGGTCGAGTGTTGCAACTTGATGGGGATCAGGAGTATTTGCAGCAATGTATTAAGACATATCGTCAAATGGGAATTGAGGCTAAAGGGATTTGTAAATCAGAAATAGAGCAACCCAGAGTAATTCGCAAAATATTGCAAGAGAACCCGACGGATATTTTAGTGCTGACAGGACATGATGGGCTGATTTCAGGAAAAAAAGATTTTCATAGTATGGACAGCTACCGTAGTTCTCGTTATTTTGTGGAATCTGTTTTAGAGGCTCGTCGTTTTCAGCATAATCGAGATGCACTTGTTATCTTTGCAGGTGCCTGTCAATCAAATTATGAGGCGATTCTATCAGCAGGAGCGAATTTTGCTTCGTCGCCTAAACGCATGCTAATTCATGCTTTCGATCCAGTATTTATTGTTGAGAGAATTGCATTTACCCCAACAGATCAAATTGTTTCTGTAAAAGATATCTTAACCCACACCATTACGGGAACTGATGGAGTAGGCGGGGTAGAAACGAGGGGACAGATGCGACGAGGTTATCCGCGAAGCCCTTATTAAATATCATAACCGTAGATTCGAGGAGGGTTGTCTTAAGACAACCCTCCTCGTGTCTGAGTAGCGACCGCATCATGGTCATGCCTGTATGGTTACGGGAGTTTCAATATCGACAATTTGATAGAGCTCTTCTACGTCCTGATTGTACATACGAATACAACCTTTTGAAACAGCTTGCCCAATGCTCGAGGGGTTATTGGTACCATGAATTCCGTAGTAAGGGATAGATAGTCCCAGCCAACGGGTGCCAAAGACTCCGCCGGGTTGCATTGTTTTGGTTGCGATATAGTAATTGCCCGGAGGAGTAGGGGTTGACTTCTTGCCTACTGCTATAGGATAGGAACGAAGGTGTTGATTGTCTTTATAGAGTTCAAGCAAGCGACTAGCTGTATAAATATAGATTTGATAGTTGGGCATAGAGTATAAGCCCCTTTCTTTAGGTAATATATTTCTTAACTCATGGTATGTTTTTGATTTCTGAATGTTCGCTTGTATAATTAAACCCTTTTTAGGTGGAAAATAAGTCAGACTGGAGGGATCAGTTTTGACAGAACGTGTTGAAGGAAAACTGCTTATTATTGGTGGAGCAGAAGATAAGAAAAATGAGTGTAAAATCTTGAAGAGATTTGTTGAGGAATCAGGAGGCAGAGAAGCCCGTATTACCGTATTGACCGCTGCGACGGAGTATCCTCTTCAAGTGGGAACAGAGTATTACTCATTGTTTTTACAACTAGGGGCTAAAGAAGTTCAGGTTCTGGATGTTTCGGACCGTACGCAAGCTAACAGACAAGGAATCGAAAAAGAATTTGAACAGTCAACAGGAATTTTCTTTACAGGGGGTGATCAACTAAGAATAACTGGATTGCTGGGCGGTACGCTGCTAGGCCGTAAACTTCAACTATTATATGAGAACGGTATCATTATTGCAGGAACAAGTGCAGGAGCATCTGTTATGTCTGATACGATGATTGTCGGTGGAGAAGCAGGAACCGCCAAGAAAAACACTTTATCCATGGCTCCGGGGCTAGGGCTCCTTCGTTCTGTAGTAGTCGATCAACATTTTGCCCAACGCGGGAGAATTGGCAGACTCTTATCTGCTATTTCTCAGAATCCCTATGTACTAGGAGTGGGCATTGACGAGGATACTGCCATTTTAGTTCAATCAGATGCCAGCTTTTCAGTGATAGGAAGCAATACAGTAACTGTCGTTGATGCATCAACTTCAACCACTACAAACGTTTCTGAAACCACTCCTGGCCAATCCTTGGTATTAAGCCCGATTGTAATGCATGTTCTATCTGAGGGCTATGGGTTTGATCTTAAGCAGCGAGTCTCTAAGCTTTGACCAATTGAAAGAATTATGAGGAATACCAAGAGAGAAAAAGGTTAAAACTAGTGAAGGATATTGAACCATTGCTTCTTAAGGAGGAACAATAATAAAATGGAGATTAGAGAAATCCATGCAGTCGAAGGGGCTAATGTGTACAGCCATCGCCCAATTATTCGAGCGATTGTGGATCTCCAAGAATGGACGGAACGGTTTACTGATGAACTGGGTGATTTTCGTCAGCGACTTGTTGAACATCTACCCAGCTTAGAGGAGCACTACTGCTCTAGAGGCAAACGCGGAGGGTTCCTAGAGCGTCTACATGAGGGAACTCTTATCGGCCATGTCATTGAACATGTAACTATAGAACTATTAACTCAAGCCGGCCAGACAATTAAATATGGTAAGACTATGGCTGTATTAGATAAGCCTGGATGGTATGAAATTATTTTTAATTACGAAGATAAAACCGGTGCCATTGAGGGTTTTAAACTAGGTTTTTTACTTGTTGATACACTCTTAAAGGAAAACTCCTTTGATGTATCAAAGGCAGTAAATCAAATTAAATCCGAAATGGCTAAGTGCGAGTTAGGGGTTTCAACACAAGTAATTGTTAAGGCCTGTGAGGAACGAGGAATTCCGGTTTCTCGTCTCAATGAGGGAAGTTTACTGCAGTTAGGCTATGGCCGTAACCAAAGACGTATTCAAGCGACAATCACAGATGCAACGTCAAGCATAGGGGTGGATATAGCTTGTGACAAAGAAATGACCAAGAAAGTGCTTAGTGAGGGTGGAGTGCCCGTTCCATATGGCCTGATTGTGCGAACTGAAGAAGAAGCTGTAAAAGCGTTTATTGATATGGATACTTCGGTTGTCATTAAGCCCTTGAATGGTAATCAAGGGAAGGGGGTAACTCTTCAACTCACAAGCATAGCTGAAGTTAGAGCAGCGTTTAAGGTAGCTCAAACTTATGGCGAGTGGGTCATTATAGAGGAATATATTGAAGGAGAGCATTTCCGTTTAGTGGTTGTTGGCGAGCGGCTAATTGCGGCAGCCAAGCGAGTGCCTGCCCACGTGATTGGAGATGGGCAATCCACTATTGAAGAGTTAGTTGCCCAAACTAATTTGGACCCTTTGCGTGGAGATGATCATGAGAAGGTCTTAACGAAGATCAAAATTGATTCCGTAGTCCTTCTGAATTTAACGCTTAAAGACTTAACTCTCGAATCTGTTCCGGTAAAGGGAGAAGTTGTCTACTTGAGGGACAGTGCTAATCTAAGCACCGGAGGGATTGCAGAAGATGTAACGGATCTTGTGCATCCGGATAATGTAGAGATGGCGGTCTATGCCTCTAAGCTGGTAGGGCTGGATGTGGCTGGAATAGACTTAGTTATTGAGGATATTGAAGCCTCCTATCGAGAGAGAAGAGGCTGTATCATCGAGGTGAACGCAGCTCCGGGTATTCGAATGCATCATTTTCCAAGTAAAGGAAAAGCCAGGGATGTGGGGAAAGCTATTGTAGAACAAGTTATCCCCACCGGAAACGGGCGCATCCCCATTGTTGCAATCAGTGGCACCAATGGGAAAACCACAACTACCCGTATGATTAGTAAGTTACTTACAGATCAAAAGCTATTTGTGGGAATGACTTCGACTGATGGGATAGTTATTAATAAAAAAATGTGGGCAAGAGGAGACATGACCGGGCCGGATAGTGCTAAAGTCGTTTTGAGACACCCACAGGTTCAAGTAGCCGTATTAGAAACCGCAAGGGGAGGAATCCTCCGATCGGGCTTGGGTTATGATTATGCAGATGTGGCTGTTATTACTAATGTTTCAAGTGATCATCTTGGTCAATACGGAATAGAAACTCTTGAAGATATTGCTCATGTTAAGAGCCTAATTGCTGAAGTAGTCAAACCTCATAGCTACGTGGTTTTAAATGCTGATGATCCGTATGTTGTCCAAATGGCACAGCGAACCAAAGGGAGGGTCATCTTCTTCAGCACGGAAAAAGATAATATCCATATTCGAAAACACCTGGCAAAAGGTGGAATCGCTGTCTTTGTGCGCAGAGGTATAATACTTCTTTGTCAAGGCTCCCAGATTTTTCGCATCTGTTCTGTAAAACAAATTCCCGTGACCTGGGATGGGAAGGCTAAACATAATATTCAAAATACCCTTGCAGCAATTGCTTCAGGATGGGCCTTGGGGATAAGTACTGCAGCTATTCGAGATTCTCTCCAAGGGTTTTCTTCAGACTCAGAACACAATCGCGGACGGCTCAATCTATATAAGGTCGATGGTGTGGATGTATTTGTGGATTACGGACATAATGCAGCAGGTATTGCAGAAATTGCCAAGACTCTTAAACATTTTAAGAAAAAATCCCTCGTGGGCTGTATTACTGTTCCGGGAGATAGACCTGATGAGATGGTGAGAGAAGTAGGTCGGATTGCAGCAAAAGGGTTTCACCGACTAATTATTCGTGAGGATCAGGATCTAAGGGGACGAAAACCCGGTGAAATTGCACAAATTCTATATAATGAAGCTATAGCCAGCGGTATGGATACTAAGAACATAATGGTTGTACTCCCAGAGCTAGATGCCTTTTGTCGAGGGTTGGATAGTAGTTCGCCTGGGGACACTTTTGTAATGTTCTTTGAGCATCTAGAGCCGATTGAGGAAGAAATTCGAAAGAGGCTTGAATTGCAGAAGGCTTTATCTTATGTTCCGGCACAGAATGATTGGGTTGTTGGTGGTGAATTTTAAAAACTTAAAGTATTTCAAAGGGTAGTTTAAGTAAAGAGTTTTGTAGGGGCGAGGATTATCTTCGTCCCTATTGTTCTATTAAGATTTTGCCTAATGAAGTGCTGGAACTCCAACCTGAAAATATGTATAATAGTAGGAAATACTCTGGTAATGTTCGGAAGAGGTAATGTATATGGGAGAATCTTTTCTTACAACGTTCGCAAATGCGAAGATTAATTTAGCTTTAGCCATAAATGGTGTCCGGGAAGATGGGTTCCATGATCTTCAGAGTGTTATGCAATCCATTGAATTACACGATATTGTTAAGGTTCGTCGTTATGGTGAAAATGTTGTATGTCGTTGCGGAAGATTAAGTGGTTCGGGAAATTTAGCCTATAAGGCGGCGATGGTGTTTTTAGAACAAGCTAAACTATCCGGTGGAATTGAGATTGAAATTGAAAAACACATTCCGATACAGGCTGGATTAGCTGGAGGTAGTGCTGATGCCGCAGCCACTCTTTGTTTATTAAATCAGCTTTATGATGAAGCCTTAAGCCCTGATGAGCTGCTTAAGCTGGCAGGTATATGTGGAGCTGATGTGGCCTTTTGTCTTCAAGGTGGAACCATGTGGGCAACGGGACGTGGTGAGCGGCTAGAGCCATTGCCTAAAGCTCCCAGAATAGATCTTGTCTTAATAAAGCCAGATTCCGGAGTGAATACGGGAGAGGCTTATCGACAGTTTGACTTATTAGGGCAGTCAGGTCAATTAAGCAAAGCGGATTGGGAACAGGCCTTAGAAGAAAAATCTTTGGAAAAAATTAAAGAACTTCTCTATAATGATCTGGAACCTGCCTCAATTCAACTAGTTCCTATTATTCAAGAATATAAGCAAATTTTACTGGATTTGGGATGTTCGGGAGCCTTAATGTCTGGAAGCGGCTCGAGTGTATTTGGAATTGCCCAAGGAGAGAACCATGCGAGGCAAGTTGCATCCGAGTTGAGAAAAAGGGGTTTTAAACACGTTTGGGTGACGAATACTATTTGAAAATAATTCTTCTGAAAGGGGATATTTAGGATGGGAAAACGATTATTGCCGGTAATACTAGACGGTTATAAACCATTACGGGAGATTGTTTTTGAGTCTATGAGGGATGCGATTTTAAGTGGCGTTCTTGAACCGGGAGAGAGGTTGATGGAGATTCAGTTAGCCGAAGAAATGGGGGTTAGCCGAACTCCGGTACGTGAAGCAATTCGGAAATTAGAACTGGAGAACTTTGTTGTCATGATTCCCCGTAAGGGAGCCTATGTTGCCGGAGTTTCGTCAAAAGATGTCGCCGATGTTTTCGAAATACGTTCAGCTCTTGAAGGACTTGCAGCAGGGCTGGCAGCAGAACGTATTACGGAAGATGAATTAGAACAAATGGAGCGAGTATTGTTTTATCGAGCCAATGCCGAAGGCGAGATGGATTTGGATCAGATTGTAAAGTCTGACACGGATTTTCATGCCTTGGTGTATAGTGCGAGCCGCAATGAACGATTAATTCAAATTTTAGCTAACTTAAGGGAACAAATCCAACGTTTTCGGGCCACTTCCTTAGCGGTACCAGGACGAAATAAGCTGGCTCTTGAGGAGCATAGAATGATTGTTGAAGCATTAAGAAAACATGATAGCGAAGAAGCCCAGTCATTAGCAATGGCCCATATAGTTACAGCAGAGAATGTCATGTTTGATGTACTCAGTATTAAGACTGAACCGGACAAGGTGGATAAATAATCGTGGAGAAAATGAAAAGAGCGGAACGGATGGTGGCCATCACTCAAGTGTTGATGTTAAAGCCCAATGTCCTGACTCCTTTAGCCTTATTTGCAGAAAAATTTCGAACAGCTAAGTCCACAATTAGTGAGGATTTAATGGCTGTCAAGGGGAGTTTGCAGCTCTCCGGACATGGTCATCTTGAAACCATTCCAGGTGCTGCCGGAGGGGTGCGTTATATTCCAGAGATTTCCAGGGAAGAAGCAACTGGCGTGCTTACTTCCTTAGCGGAACGGTTGAATGATAAAGAGCGAATTTTAGCGGGTGGTTTTATTTATATGACGGATTTGTTGTTTAATCCATCTATTCTACGACCACTGGGGTTAATATTTGCAGGTGCCTTTCGACAAAAGAAGCCTGATGTAGTAGTAACTATCGAAACTAAAGGTATTCCCTTGGCCCTTGTCACAGCAGAGGCGCTGGGAGTGCCTATGGTGGTTATTCGAAGCGGCAACAAGGTTACGGAAGGTTCCTCGGTCAGCATCAATTATGTTTCAGGATCATCCCGACGTATTCAAACAATGTCCCTCTCTAGAAGAGCTTTAGAAGCACGACAACGAGTTCTGATTATTGATGATTTCATGAAAGCCGGCGGAACAGCATTGGGAATCAAAAGTCTGATGGAAGAATTTCAAGCAGATGTTGTCGGTATTGGTATTTTGGTGGAAGCACAAATAACTTCAGAGCCTAAGCTCGTTGAAGGGTATCTGTCTTTGTTGCAGCTTAAGGAGTTGAATCCTGACTCAGGAAAAACCACAGTTGTTCCTGTTTTTTTGTAAAAATGATATAGGATATTTTTATTAAATTAAAAGAAATTTTCCTAAATTTGAGGCAGGATTTTTTTACCATACAGAGAATATTATTATGAATAGGCCCGGAAGTGGAAGGGTGGTGATTCATAATGAATATTACCGATGTGCGGGTTCGGAAGATTAATACTGAAGGAAAGATGAAAGCAGTAGTTTCAGTAACCTTTGATAATGCTTTCGTTGTTCATGATGTCAAAGTTGTAGAAGGTATGAATGGGATTTTTGTTGCTATGCCAAGTCGTAAAACTCCTGAAGGGGAATTTCGTGATATCGCCCATCCCATTTCAGCTGTTGCCAGAGAAGTCATTCAGACTGCGGTTTTAAAAGCTTATCAAGAAGCCATTTGAATAGCTTATTTTAGATATTTTAGGCATGCTAAAGGGGACCTTGCAGTTGGGTCTCCTTTAGCGTGTCTAAATTTTTTGTTTTGGATAGCGGGAATTTGATTAGGTATAGGCTATAGATAAAAAGGATGGTAAATAAAATAAAAAAGGATTCTTGCTAAATTTGGCGAATAAATTAGATTTGAGGTCTGCTACAAAAGTCTTAGTTGCACTTAAGCCATCTGAAAGTTATACTTTTACGGGTATATAAAATAAGTAGAGGTTAAACTAGAGCTGGAGGCGAATTAGATTATGTCTAATTTGGTAGCGGTGATTATGGCAGCAGGAAAAGGTACAAGAATGAAATCAAAGTTGCCGAAAGTTATGCATACATTGGCTGGAAAAACTCTTGTTGAACATGTCTTGGATATGGTGGGCAAAGTCGGGGTTAACCGCCCGCTGGTTATTGTAGGACATGGTCGGGAGAGTGTCGAAGCCTGTATAAATAATAGAGCGGAGATTGTCATTCAAACTGAACAACTTGGTACCGGACATGCAGTTCTGCAAGCAATGCCTTATGTAGAAGATGATCAGACAGTTCTTGTTTTAAGCGGTGATCAACCGTTGCTTAGATCCGAGACTTTAAATGCTTTGGTTGAATTGCATCAGGCTCAGGGGGCCAGTGCTACGGTTCTGACAGCCATTATAGAGCAGCCTTTTGGATATGGCAGGATTATTAAAAAAGGTGTGGATCTTGTTAGAATTGTTGAAGAAAAAGATGCAAATCCAGAGGAAAGAGAGATTAAGGAAATAAACACGGGGACCTACTGCTTTAAGGGATCGGCATTAAAAGCTGCACTATCAAAGATCACAACCCAGAATGCCCAGGGGGAATATTATCTAACGGAAGTGTTTGACATTTTCCTTAAAAATCAAGAAAAAATATTAACCTATAGTACAACCAATTCCTATGAAGCGTTAGGCATTAATAGTCGTGGTCAATTAGCTGAGGCTGAGGCAATTGTACGTACGAGCATCTTAGACTATTGGATGGCCGAGGGAGTTACAATTGTGGATCCGGTGTCTACATTTATTGGGATAGATGTAGAACTGGCTCAGGACGTGACGATATTGCCCTTTACACGATTATTGGGTAAAACTGTCATAGAAGAGGATGCCGTTATTGGACCACAAACAACCATCGATAATTGTATCCTTCGATGTGGTGCCGCAGTAACTTACACGGTGGCTAAGGATTCAGAAATAGGTGAAGGTTGTAATATTGGTCCGTTCAGTTACTTGCGCCCAGGTACTAAGCTAGGACCTGGAGTCAAGATAGGGGACTTTGTCGAAATCAAAAATAGCTGGATTGAAGCTGGAGCCAAGGTTCCCCATTTAAGTTATATTGGGGATGCGCATGTTGGAAAATCTGCAAATATCGGAGCAGGAACGATTACTTGTAACTATGATGGGGTTAACAAACATCCCACCAAGATTGGAGATCATGCATTTATTGGCAGCAATACTAATTTAGTTGCTCCAGTTGAAGTGGGGGAATATGCAGTCACGGGTGCAGGGTCTACTGTTACTAAGAATGTTCCGGCAAAAGCCTTGGTTGTTGAACGAGGCCAACAAATTATCAAGGAACATTGGCATCGCGAAAAGATTAAATAGGGGGCAAAATAAGGCATGGCAGCAAAGGAATTTAAAATTTTTTGTGGGAATGCTAATCGTCCATTGGCACAAGAAATTGTAGACTATCTGGGAGTACCACTCGGTCAGGCAAAGATCAAACGTTTCCAAGACGGTGAGACATGTTTAGCTATTGATGAAAGTGTCCGAGGGGCAGATATTTATGTTGTTCAGCCAACATGTTACCCGACAAACGACAATATTATGGAATTGCTGATTATGATCGATGCTATACGCAGGGCGTCAGCACGTCGAATTACGGCAGTTATGCCTTATTATGGTTATGCACGTCAAGAGCGAAAGACTAGGGCTCGTGACCCTATTACTGCAAAGTTGATGGCCAACCTTATAACAACTGCTGGGGCAGACCGTGTTGTCACTATGGACTTACATGCTCCTGCAATTCAAGGATTCTTTGATATTCCACTGGATCACTTGCCCGGTGTCCCAATTTTGGCAGAATACTTTAGGGAAAAAGGCTTGGAAAATCTTTGTGTTGTGTCTCCTGACTTAGGTGGTGTTACCCGGGCAAGAGATTTGGCTGAACGGATTGGTGCCTCACTTGCCATTATTGATAAGAGACGACCGGAAGCAAATGTTTCGGAAATTATGCATGTCATCGGCGAGTTAAAAGGTAAAACAGTTATTATGATCGATGATATTATTGATACAGCCGGGACAATCACTCAAGGAGCTCAGGCTTTGGTTGAGCGGGGAGCGAAGGAAGTCTATGCCTGTTGTACTCATCCTGTATTGTCCGGACCGGCTGTAGAACGTTTGTCTAACTCGGTTATTCGTGAACTTGTCGTGACGAATACAATACCTTTAAGGGAGAAAGTAATTCCCCAAATTAAAGTCTTGTCAGTAGCCCCACTATTAGGAGAAGCTATAGTTCGGATTCATGAAGATCTCTCAGTGAGCAAACTTTTTAGTTAATAAATTGGACTTATTGTCTGAGGCAATAGAGCCAAAACATAAAAAGAGGCCCCCGGGGCTTTACCCCTGGGGGTCTTTGGGTGTAGGTATCTCTGAGACGTTTTCCTCCTCAATTGGCAGATCTGGGCCGGCTTCCGGAACAATGACCGGTTCTTTAGTATCGGGGAGCTGAGAGACAGATTTAACCTTATCCTTTTTAAAATAATGACTGATAGTATGAGTGGTGTCGGAGGCTAGGCTGGATGTCGTATGAATAAGATTTTTAAAGGAATTACTCAGGCCTTTGTCTGATACAGTAAGTGCATTTTCACTTCCTTTTTGACTTATAATAACATCATGGCCGATAGTGGTAATGTAATCTGCCGAAATAGACGCCTTGCCATTAAGAAAGCCCTCTAACTTGCCACCGGAAATCTCAATCTCTGTTATTTTACCGGTACTTGTATCTACATAATACTCTTCTGCTGTTCCAAGGGTTTTCCCGGTTTCTGTGACCATTTTTGTTCCAATGATGGTCAGCTTTTCCTTGACTAAATCTAACAACTCAGGCATGCTTGAGGTTTTTTCAACGTGAGACTCCTTGCTAATGGTAATCGCATCGTCGCCAACGCTGACGACTTTTGAATAGGGTATAATTCGTTGATCCTTAAAAAAGCCCTTAGGGTCTACGACAATTGCTGCAAGGGATTTTGTGCTGGCATTAAGAATTAAGCTTTTTACATAGCCTAGCTGCTGTCCTTCTTGGAGGGAAATAATGGGTAAGGATAGAAATTTTCTGCTGGGTTTCATAGTTCACCCCCTCTATTTAGTGTGAATTCGTTTCCTATTCTTAAAGAATGTATTCAAAGTGTGGCATGAATATGCTTTGGAGGAGATAAGATGAAGGTCATCATAGGCCTGGGAAATCCTGGCGTTCAATACGAAGAGACTCGCCATAACATCGGTTTTTTGTTGATTGATCTTATTGCAGAGGTTCATAATCTGCAATTTCGCTCTAAGTTCCAGGGATTAGTGGCAGAGGGGCAAATTGAGGGAGAACGATTATTTCTCTTAAAGCCTCAAACGTTTATGAATTTAAGCGGACGTTCTGTAGCTGAGCTAACCAAATTTTATAAAGTTTCGCTGAATGATTTACTAATAGTACAAGATGATATGGATTTGCCCCTTGGAAAACTCCGTCTGCGTGATCAAGGGAGTGCAGGAGGGCATAATGGTATTAAATCAATTCAGGCAGAGCTAGGCTCTGAAAAGTTATGGAGGCTTAAATTGGGGGTTGGTCGTCCGCCAAAAGAGTGGGATCCTGCCCGATACGTCCTTGCTCCTTTTTCAAATGATGAATCACAGATGTTGGATGATGTACTAGAAAGGGCTGAAAAAGCCAGCTATTTATGGATGAAAGAAGAATATAGTCGGGCCATGAATTTGTATCATCGGTAGGATCAAAGTATAACCTCCTATCCTAGGGGTAATTCTACTAGCTAGGGAGGTGAATTACGGGATGAAAATCTTTAAGGTTTGTCATACTTGTGATCGAATTATTGGGGAGATTGAATTAAATGACTTGACCGGCAATAACTCGGATCCTATAATGGATATCATTGGTAACGTAGCCTATGCTCTTTGTACGGATTGTTTGCATGATATGGAAACTAAGCCGCGCAATGTCTACCATTAATCTCAAATCCTAGATCATGTTTAGAGACTAGGTAGAATAAAATGTTGATGAACGCAACCGCAGCTATGATTGGCCTTAGGGCTGGTAAATGGGGGCCCTTGAGCGGGCGTTCATCTTTTTTGAATGTCGTAAAGAGAATAAGTTGTTATTAATAATGAACCCTAGTAAAGTTTCTTTATACCCGAAAGGATGGACATCTTGAATACTATTCATAATTATCTGCGACGGGGGCTCGATATTAAGGAGATTAATCAATCCTTAAGTCATAAGGAATGGCCCCAAATGATTTATGATTTAACAGGAAGTCAAAAGGCGGCGTTTGTCGCTCAGATTTTTCAAAGATCAAGGCCGGGGTTGATTTTGACCTATTCAGAGGAGCAAGCTCAAAAGTGGGTTAATGATCTACGGACATGGTGTTCAGATCAGACTATTTTACATCTGCCAACTACGGAATGGCTTCCTTTCGAAATATTGGGTAGAAGCAAAGAAACTACTTCCGAAAGAATTCGTGTATTAAATCGGTTGTCACATGACCCAAAATGCACCGTAGTAGCTTCTGTCCTTGCTGTTGAACGTCTCTTATTCCCTTCTTCACGCTGGAGGGAGTTTACTTTGACGTTTGAAATTAGGCAAAGGTACAACTTGTCTGACATTCTTTCCTTACTTATTACCGGAGGATATGAACGAGTAGAGACTGTAGAAGGACAAGGGCAATTTGCTTTAAGGGGCGGAATCTTGGATATTGCCCCCTTGGATGGCGGGGCTGTACGCGTTGAGTTTTTTGATGATGAAGTAGATTCAATCCGAACCTTTGATTTAGGAAATCAGAAATCTACCGGGTCGATGAACAAGGTCTCAGTTTCTCCTGCTATGGAATATATCATTACCAAGGAAGAGTTAGGAGAGCTTCGTTATGCCATCCGGGCTGAGGCCCGCAAAACCACTGGACGGTTGCAGCGCTCAGGGCGAAAAGAAGCCGCTGAGCACCTACAAAATAAAGTTGATTTCTTAGTGGAACGCCTTGAACAGGGGATTCTGGATGAAAATGTTTATCCATTTATAAGTTTAGTCAATACACCACTCGTTCCCTTTTTCTCATATCTTTCCAATGACCATTTTATTGTACTGGATGAGCCTCTGCGTCTAAAAGAACAGTTGGAGTTTCAAGCCAATGAGCGTTTATTGGATTTTACACAGCAATTGGAAAACGGCGAAGGAATTGTTAACCCTGAGTCACAATATATTGCTTACGAGGAGCTATTGAAGTTTGGAGAACATCATCCCTTGATTGGACTTTCTACTCTTCTGAGGCAGGCACCTGGGCTTTCTCCCAAGCGGATTTTTAATCTTAATGCTCGACCTCTAACAGGTTTTATGGGAAAAACAAGTAAATTGGTTGATGAGATTGTACATCGCAAGGATGCAGGGAACGTGGTTGCGCTATTTGTCGGAGATGAGGATCATGTTGAACGGTTGATTCAAGGCCTAAAGGATAGGGGAGTAACTGCAGCTCGTAAAGAGCTGCAGGATCCAGTTGAGGAAGGAAACGTTTATATCTACCCATATTCTCTTGATCAGGGCTTCGAGTTGCCTCTGGGGAAACTGGTTATTCTGACCGAAGCAGAAATCTACAAACGAGAGAGTAAGGCTGCCGGCAAAAAACCAAACACACCGGTTCCAAAGAATGTTTTTGTATCGGATCTTAAGCCCGGAGACTTTGTAGTTCATGTTCATCATGGAATAGGTCAATTTACAGGTATTGAACGGTTAGAAGTAGGTGGCATTGCCAAAGACTATTTTGGGATTCGTTATGCTGGGGAAGACCGGCTTTATGTTCCTTTAGATCAACTCCATCTCCTTCAGAAGTATTTGGGGAGTGCCGGGGAAACTTTGCCGAAGCTTTACAAACTTGGAGGTTCAGAATGGTATAAAGTCAAGAAGAAGACAAGAAGTGCTGTCAAGGAAATGGCTATTGATCTAGTAAAGCTATATGCTCAGAGAGAAGCTATTAAAGGTTATGCTTTTTCCCAGGATAATGTCTGGCAAAATGAATTTGAAGAGAAGTTTCCCTACGTTGAAACCCCAGATCAACTCCAAAGTATTGTCGATGTCAAGTCAGATATGATGCGTTCACGACCTATGGATCGGTTGCTTTGTGGAGATGTTGGCTACGGAAAAACAGAAGTTGCTCTTCGGGCGGCCTTTAAGGCTGTGATGGATAGCAAACAAGTAGCGGTACTTGTTCCTACCACAATTCTAGCTCAACAACATTTCAATACCTTTAAAGAACGCTTTATTGGGTATCCAATAAGCATAGAGATGCTAAGCCGTTTTCGTTCACAGAAGGAACAAAAGGAAATAATTAAGGGACTCAGAGATGGGAAGATTGACATAATAGTGGGGACACATCGTATCCTTTCAGAAGCCGTTAAATTTAATGATTTAGGGTTATTGGTAATCGATGAGGAGCAACGTTTTGGAGTTGCCCACAAAGAAAAACTTAAAACCCTAAAAGGAAATGTAGATGTGTTGACTTTATCCGCAACCCCAATCCCGAGAACCTTGCACATGTCCCTCGTGGGAGTTCGGGATATGAGTGTTATCGAGACCCCGCCGGAAGGGCGTTACCCCGTTCAAACCTATGTTACTGAATTTAGAGCTGATGTGGTACGGGAGGCAATTCGTCGTGAAATCCAACGCGGAGGACAGGTCTTCTATGTGCATAACCGAGTTGAGGATATGGATCAAGTTACGCGTTTCTTGAGTGAATTAGTGCCTGAAGCGAGGTTTGGAGTAGCCCATGGGCAAATGCGTGAAAGAGAATTAGAAAAAGTTATGCTGGATTTTCTAGAACATGAAATGGATGTCTTAGTATCCACAACAATTATTGAAACAGGGCTGGATATGCCTAACGCCAATACTTTGATTATTGATGAGGCAGATCATTTTGGATTATCTCAACTTTATCAACTGCGAGGGAGGGTGGGACGGTCTAATCGTAAAGCTTATACGTATCTTTTGTATAAGCCTCAAAAGGTTCTCACAGAGATTGCCGAAAAACGCTTGGCTGCTATACGAGAGTTCACAGAATATGGAGCAGGATTTAAGATAGCAATGCGAGATTTGGAAATTCGGGGTGCTGGGAATTTAATTGGTGCTCAGCAGCATGGGCACTTGGCTGCTGTAGGATTTGAAATGTATAGTCAGATGCTAAAAGAAGCAGTTCAGGAACTTCGTGGGGAGAAAGTTGAAGAGGCCGTAGAACCCAGCATTGAACTGCAAGTTGATGCTTATTTACCGGATACCTATGTTGCTGATAATCAAACTAAAGCATCATTGTATCAACGCTTAGCTATGGTGCGCGATGAGGGTCAACTTAGTGAGATGGTGGATGAACTGGTCGATCGTTTCGGAACTCCTCCCCGAGAAGTGGAACACCTTATTGAAATTATTCGCATAAAATTATTGGCTAGTTCGTTGAAAATCGAGCAAATCCAGCAGGCCAAACAAAACGTTAGTCTGCGTTTCTTAGCAAACATTGACTTCTTGACCGGTGAACATCTGATGTCCGTGGCGTCAGCATCCCCCTATCCATTGTCGTTTAAAACTATGCCTAATGGAAATTTAGAGTGCAAGATACGTATTCGAACCCTTGGTCAAGAAGCAGCCATTGAGGCAGTTCGCCGGGTACTCTCGACATTTTGCGACATTGCTTCAAGGACAACTCCTTGATATACTATTCTCACGTCTAATTGAAAGGGTGTGTCTATATGAGAAGGTCCCGTGTTGGGTTGATTTATGGAGTGCTGGCGTTGATGCTTGTGACCACGGGGTGCTCTTCGCTGGTTGGAGGTAAATGGGCAGTTAAAGTTAACGAAAGTCCAATCTTAGTGAAAGATTATGATGCTCGTGTTGCAGAGGCCCAGAAAATTTATGAAAAACAGGGTATGAAATTCGATACTGACCAAGGAAAACAAGCATTACCCCAGATCAAGAGTCAATTATTAGATCGTATGGTCGAAGGGGAGCTAATGGCCCAAGAGGTTAAAAAGCTTGCCCTTAATCCAGAGGATGAAAAAGTAAAAGAGCAAGAGGAAACTATTAAAAAGAACATGGGTGATGAAGCGACATTTCAAGATACGCTTAAACAACAAGGAATGTCAGAAAATGAATTAAGAAACTTCTTAGCAGTTTACGGAAAAATTACCAATGATGTTACAGTGAGTGATGCGGATATTAAATCTTTTTATGATCAAAATATTGCCTATTATAGTCAACCTGAAAGTGTAAAGGCTCGGCATATTTTAGTTAAAACTGAAGATGAGGCCAAAGCAATCATCGCTCAATTAGATACGGGCGTTAAGTTCGAAGAGCTTGCTAAAGAAAAGTCCATTGAACCAGGGGCTAAAGAGTCTGGCGGGGATTTGGGATCTTTTACAAAGGGAAAGATGGTTCCTGAATTTGAAACTGCGGCTTTTGCGCAAAAAGTGGGAACCTATTCAACAACACCTGTGAAAACCGAATTTGGGTATCATGTAATTAAAGTTGAAGCTCATACACCTGCAGCGGCTCCAGAATACGAAAAGGTGAAGGGTCAAGTAGGCCAGGACGCCTTGAACCAAGCTAAAGACGCCAAGTTTCAGACCTATTTTGATGATCTTCGTAAAAATGCAAAAATAGAGTATTCTCAAGGATATAAGCCAATAAGCTAGGAAAACCGGGGAAAGAAGGCATTGTGAAGATGCCTTCTTTTGTTTTACATTGGAAAATAATGAATAATTGGCAATCCCTAGATATATACTATCATTGAATTTACAAATAAAAACTACAAAAGCAAAAAGGACAAGACGAAATAAGATTCAAAAACGACAAAAGGAGGAATGTGCGTCTATGAAAGCAACAGGTATAGTAAGAAGAATCGATGACCTCGGTCGTGTCGTTATACCAAAAGAAATTCGTCGGACTCTTCGTATTCGAGAAGGAGATCCGTTAGAGATTTTTGTTGATCGGGAAGGTGAAGTGATATTAAAAAAATATTCCCCTATCCGCGAATTAGGAGAGTTTGCCAAGGAATATGCAGACTCATTATTCGAGGCTACGGGGCATATAACCTGCATTACCGATCGAGATACAATTATCGCCGTCTCTGGGGCATCAAAGAAAGAGTATCTGAATAAATCAATTGGCCCGGCGGTAGAACAAGCAATGGAAGAAAGAAAGACTATACAAATAGGTATAGCAGGAGAACATGCCTCTTGTAAAACATGCCCAGATAATGAGGATGAGGAATGCAAAGTTACTAGTGAAGTAGTTGCACCTATTATTACCCAAGGGGATCCAATTGGTGCAGTGATTCTAATGTCCAAAGATGCTAATATGAAGATGGGTGACTTGGAAGTTAAATTGGTAGAAACCGCTGCCGGATTCTTAGCCAAACAAATGGAACAATAAAACATAATTCCATAGACTTACATAGTTATCGCGGACTATATTAGGCATAGAGATTTTGTAACATACTAAAGGCGCAAACCCCAGGCCCAAAGGATGAATCGCCTAGAATGACTGGTTCTCCATAAAATCTGGGAACATCCCATTGTAGTAGATGTGATAAACTTTAACAAAGCGGTCTCACCGCTTTTTTTTTATACTATCAGAAAGTATAAACTTACGTTATATACTGCAAGAAGGTTTAACCCGTGCGAAGACAGTGTCTTCGTCTAAGCATAAGTGCAACTAAGGCTGCTGCCTCGCCGGAGGCTTGGCACCAGCCAAGTTTTCTTTATATCAGGCAAACTCACAGGTCAATTTTTGTTAGTGTAGAAATAACAGGATTTCCATCACATTCTTAACCTAATATGACCCCGGTAAAGGGTAAGACCAGTGATTTAGCTATACTGACCAAGAAAGTTTGTGGTAAAATATATAAGAGGTGATACCGAAAATGTCTTCGTGTCTTCATGTTATTGGGTTAGGCCCGGCTGGGCTAGAGCAGTTAACCCTTGGAAACTATCGACGTATCTGTAGTGCTAATAAAGTCTTTGCACGCACAGCTCAGCATCCTTGTGTGCAAGACTTAGTGGCCGAAGGGGTATGTATAGAATCATTTGATGAAATCTATGCAAAGGAAAATACTTTTGAGGAAGTCTATGAAAAGATAATTGAGCATCTCCGCCAGGAATTAAGTAAAAGCCCTGAGGTGATCTATACAGTACCCGGACATCCTATGGTTGCGGAAAAGACTGTACAACTAATTGGAGAAAGACTTGCGCAAGAGTATGAGGTAGTAATCCACCCAGCTATGAGTTTTGTGGATGAGATTTTTAGGGTTTTGAAATTCGACCCAATCGATGGAGTCTCCATAATAAACTATAGTGCCCTTAAGGATTTCGAACATACTGGGCGGGAGTGGCTCATTGTTCCCCAAGTGTATAATAAATTAATTGCTTCTGAGGTCAAATTGGATCTTATGGAAGTCTATCCTGATGATGCGTGGGTTTATGTTGTCCAAGCCTTAGGAACAACCTACGAACATATTGACAGGCTTCCGCTTTATGAAATGGATCATGGAGAATACGACCATTTGACAACAATTGTTTTACCGCCCAATACAGAGGTCACCTCTTTTAATAGGTTGGCCAAAGTAATGAAAACTTTGTGTTCGGAAGGAGGTTGTGCATGGGATAGAGAACAAACCCATGAGTCATTAAAGAAATACTTAATTGAAGAAAGCTATGAAGTTATCGATGCTATTGAGAAACAAGATATGTATAATTTGTGCGAAGAGTTGGGAGACTTACTATTGCAAGTAGTTTTTCATGCTCAGATTGCCACTGAAGCAGGTACCTTTGGACTTAAAGATGTTTTGAGAGAAGTTATTCAAAAAATGATTCGTCGGCATCCTCATGTTTTTGGAGAGGAAAGGGCAGAGACCGCGGATGACGTCATTGTCACTTGGGATAAAATCAAATTAAAGGAGAAACAGAGCGAGGCCTCTAAGGAGTCTGACTTCTTTAGTGATCCCAAAGGTTTACCAGCTCTTATGTTGGCGACTTCTACACAACGCAAGGTAGGAAAAATAGGATTTGATTGGTCAGATATTGAAGGCCCTTGGGCTAAAGTGCTGGAAGAATTAAAAGAGCTGGAGAATGCCTTAGCTGATGAGGTTGGAATTCGTGAAGAGTTCGGTGATTTGTTGTTTGCAGTCGTTAATCTTTCGAGGTTTTTAAAGCTTGATGCTGAAGAAGTTTTACGTGATACTATACATAAGTTCCAGAGACGCTTTTTGAAAATGGTTGAGTTAAGCAAAGAAAATGGGATTGATTTTGAGCTTCTTTCTCTTGAACAGATGGATGTTTTCTGGGAAAAGGCAAAATCCCAAGAAAAAAGTGGTAATATGGAGTAATCTAATCCAAAAAAAGCAGGAGAATGGTTTTTTATCGCGAAATATAATTGACGTAGTAGATCAGTTATTTAGGAGGGACTCATTTTGAATAAGGCTGAATTAGTTAGCGCAGTTGCAGAGAAAGCTGACATGTCCAAGAAGGATGCAGAGAAAGCAGTAAAAGCTGTTTTTGAAGTAATTGAGGAATCGTTGGCACAAAGTGAAAAAGTCCAACTAGTTGGCTTCGGTACATTCGAAGTTAAAGAACGTGCGGCACGGACAGGGAGAAACCCACAAACCAAGGAAGAAATTCAAATCCCTGCTGCAAAGGTGCCTGGTTTCAAGGCAGGAAAAGCTCTTAAGGACGCGGTGCAAAAATAAGTCTTCGGACTGGTGATAAAGTCAGGTTCTAGGTCTTTCTAGAACCTGACTTTGTATATCTGCCATTGATTTGTCTTGCCCCAAAGTTTTTTGTAAGGGGCTTTACTACTATAGGGGTGGTTATATGCGAATTGACAAATATCTAAAAGTATCTAGACTAATAAAACGCCGGACGGTGGCTAAAGACGTCTGTGTTGGCGAAAAAATTTCCATCAACGGAAGGGTTGCCAAGCCCTCAGCAGAGGTCAAGATTGGAGATCGAATAATTTTAGAATTTGCTAATCGAGTGATTGAAGTTCAAGTATTGTCAACTCCGAACAGTGTTAAAGCTAATGAAGCACAGACGCTCTACGAATTGATTCGAGATGAACGAAGGACAGAGTAATTAAAGGCTCTGTTTTCAATAACACCGGAAAGCGAAAGAAGCGGCCAAATAATGATGTCTGAGGACAATCAGGATAAGGCGGCTTCTTTGCTTTTATAAAAAATTTAAAGGAAACAAAACAATATGGATTATTTGGGATTAAAACTAAAAACTAATTCCCAATGTCTAAAGTTCGGGCAAGCTGAATAGGGTTATAGAAGAAAAAGAGTTAGGGGGATGGGGCATGGTCGAAAAAGCTGCCAAAGGGCATCGCCTTGTCATGGAGAACCGAGAACTTCTCGAATTGTCGGGGATCCGAAAGGTTCAGTCCTTTGACCCCAAGGAAATTATTCTGGAAACCGAACTTGGGATCTTAAGTGTCAAAGGGGATCAGTTAGGCATCAAGTTGCTAAATCTTGAAGAAGGTTTAGTTGATCTTCAGGGGTCGGTGGGTGCTTTGATCTATCATCGAAGTCCGGGGAATGCTTCACGTCGTGGATTTTTGAACAGAGTATTTCGTTGACCTGGATTAAATGGATTCCTCCCAAAGCTTGTTAGAATGAGAGGGAGAGGAGGAAGGGCAATCTCAGAATTCGAAACATTTTTTTGGGTAATCTTCGCTGGTGCGACGGTGGGATTAGTTTTTGACTTTTACCGTTCTTTTCGTCGCTGGCAAAATTGGGGGCAAATCTCTACGTTTTTCGGAGACGTAACTTTTTCACTAATAGCGATGGTAATACTATTTTACTATTTTGAAAGAGCTAATGCCCTTGACTTCCGCTTGTATATTATTTGGGGGAGTTTGCTGGGTTTGGGGTTGTACCTGAGAGTTTTAAGCCGGTTTGCCTTAAGAGCTTTCTTTGGATTCTATAGATTTATAGCATTTCTCGCAGAGCTTATCCAAAGAGGCATTAGGATTCCTATTCGCGGCTTAGTACTGATCATGCGACCACCCTTCGCTATTTTACAATGGTTAAGTTTGCTTTTGTTTAGATTTGGAGAAGTTATCCTTTTTAAGAGAGTTGTAAACACCAAAATCAAATTGCAGGAATGGTTGAAGAGTCTGTTACCTCCACGAACAAATGGCTAAAATTTTCCAGGGGTATTGATTCCTTAAGGCTTAGTGACTATAATGGAGTTATTATCCCAGATTGTAAGTAGTTTGTACATGGTTTGTAGGTAATATGTCCACAGTATATCCACAAATTGTGAATAACTTTAAGCAAGGGCGTGCCGGGGTGCAACTAGAAATTAGAGGTTTGGAAAAACTTAGTTTTCGGGAACGCCAAGCTGTAATTCTCAAAGAAAGTGGAAGATCTTTAGAGGACATTGCTAAGCGCCTTCATCTTAGTCAGAGCTCAGTTGCTACGTTATTAACCCGGGCAAGAAGTAAGGGGTACGAAATTGTGTGTATTATTCCAGGTACGGAACTTGGGTTAGGAGGAGAGGAATTAGATGAAGAGGGCTCATCAGAAGACTAACTTAAGAAATTACCAAAGAGTCCGAATTCGTCAAAGCTCCATTCTTATATTTTTAGCAGTCATGATAATCGTCGGGAGTTCGATGTGGCAGATCTGGAATCTTAGAACTAGGGTAGACGGTCAACTGGCTCAGCTGAATGAGGAAAAGGCTAAATTGCTTAAACAAGAGAAACTTCTTAATGAAGAAATTACTCGTTTAAACACTCCGAGTTACATTGAACAGTTAGCCCGTGAACAGCTAGGCCTAGTAAAACAAGGTGAAATTCTCATTTCTCCCAAGAATTAGTACTGCACATTAATCTTCTTAACCTTGACAGGCATGAAATCTACTGCATATAATATAGTAAGTATAGATAGATCATCACAAGGAGGAGTTTGCTTCGTATGGCCATTGACGTTGGCAGTATTGTTGAAGGTGTCGTTACAGGGATCACGAACTTTGGGGCATTCATTGAATTGCCGGACCGAATTACCGGACTAGTACATATCTCGGAGGTCGCAGATGCTTATGTCAAGGACGTTCGAGATTACTTAAAGGAACAAGACCATGTTAAAGTAAAGGTCATTCACGTTGACGAAAAAGGGAAAATAGGACTCTCTATTAAACAAGCAAACCCCACTGTTCGTAATGTGGGTCGTGAACGCCGTCTTCCGCCGACTGTGTCCTTTGAGGATAAATTGGCTAAGTTTATAAAAGACAGTGATGAACGTCAAACTGAATTTCGTCGTGCCACAGACTCTAAACGTGGAGGTAGAGGATCAAGTCGTTACTAATATAACCGCCGAAAGGCGGTTTTTTATTTTTTTTAATTTAAGGCAATTACTAAAATGCTGGAATATTTTTTTGCCATAAAGAACATCTCCGTGTTTTTAAGAGATTAACTGTGAAGGAAGTCGAAAGTTTCTGTGCGTTATTGACGTTACTAGACAAGCTTTGCCAATAATTTAAGCTATAATATTACCAATAAATGGTTAAGAGGTGACATTATGGCAGAGTGGGCGACACTGAAACTAGATCAAGGTCTGCGAAGCAGAATTTCCATTGAAAGTACGGTTCTTCCCATGTTATTAGGGGGGGTGTTGGCTCGAGGAAGCATTTTTGAGTTATACCCCTTCGGGGTCGCTTTTGGGGCAGCATTGATACTTAGAGGGGAGAAAGGATTTCCGTTTGGTATACTTGGCATTTTAATTGGTATGGTATCATTAAATGACATATCCTTCGTCTTAAAAAGTGTAGCTGTTTTAGCCTCCTTGATGGTTATTTTACCTTTAATGCGGAAGAAAAATCATGAAGGGGCTTATTTGGTTATAGCAACAAGCGTTATGACAGCCTTAGTCTCATTTCTTACAATTACCTTTACAGATCCTGATCCTTATGCCTTTTTGATAGTTGCGCTACAGGGAATGATTGTAGGAGGATGCTCAATTATTTTTTGGTTTGCTTTATGTCATAAAGAAGTAATCTGGAAGGGCGAGTTTCAAAACGAACAAGGTATTGCTTGGCTTTTTATTCTAATTGGTGTAATCAGTGGTCTCCAAGGGGTTCAGGTCATGGGAGTTAATTTTGCTATTGTCTTATTGAGCTTTTTCACTTTATTTGTTTCAGAACGTTATGGGGCCGGAACTGCGGCAGGTGTGGGAGCACTCCTCGGTTTTATGCCCCAATTGTCTATAAGTACTCAGAATCTGATTGATGCGGGAATATATGGTTTGGCAGGATTTTGTACCGGAGCCTTCCGGCGATTCGGCAAACTGGGAATAGGGACGGCCTTTATAGCGGTTATGCTGATGCTTACTATTTTCCTGCGTCAGGAGGCAATCTATTCTCAGCTTATTTCTTCAACGGTAGGCCTGTTTCTCTTTTTGATTTGGCCGGGAGCAACACCGGAAAAGAATTTTTTAAAGCCTAAAGTTATACCGGAAGTTGAGACAACAGTTTCTAAAGTTAAGGCTTTGTCGGAGATCTTTGATCAGATTGCCATGAGTTATCAGGCTGCAGAAGCGGAGTCTTTTGAGATGCGTCCGGAGGTTCCGGAATTAATGAATGTCCTGGTTGAGCGGGTATGCCATTCCTGTCCGACAATGGATGTTTGTTGGAATCGAGAGTTTTACAAAACATACCATATCTTTTTCGAGCTTTTTGGCCTGGTAGAAAAGGAAACAGATGTAAAATTGCAATCCTTACCAATTGAGTGGAAACGACACTGCGGACGATTAAAAGAAATGTTGTTGGGAGTTCAGTTTATTATTGAGCAAGAAAGAAGCCAAGAAACATGGCGACGCCGCTTGATAGGCAATCAAGAGGCATTGTCCAGGCAATTTCTCAACGTTTCACAAGTTATCGGAAATTTGGCGAAAGAGCTGCACACACAACATAACTGGGAAGTAGTAAAACCATCAAATTTAGCACGCCGGCGTCGCTTCTTTCTAGATGTAGGGATAACCACATTTGCTAAAACCGGAAACGGAATGAGTGGAGATAATTATGGTTCAATTGCCTTCTCATCAAAAGAACACGCCTTTGTTCTGAGTGATGGGATGGGTGTGGGGGAAAATGCTGCGAAGATGAGTGCAACAGCCTTAACCCTTCTAGAGCAGCTGTTAACAACAGGTTTTAAGCCTGAGGGTGCTATTCAAGCACTTAATTCCATTTTAGTATTGCGATCGCCTGAAGAAAGCTTTGTAACAATCGATATGGCCATCCTTGATTTAGAATCTACCGGGTTGAAGTTAATAAAAGTAGGGGCATCACCCTCCTATTTGATTGGACAAGATGGAGTTAAGAAAATCGAATCATCAAGCCTTCCGGCAGGTATTTTAAACCAGATTGATACTCCCGTTATTGAAATGGATATGCAGAGTGGGGAAGCGCTTATTTTGTTAACCGATGGCGTGCAAGATGTTATAAAGGAAGGGGGGGACTGGATTATGGAGTTTTTGGAGAAGACCCCCTTAGATAAATCTCAGGAAATGGCGGATCTTATTGGTCAGGAAGCTCGCAGAATAAGCGGGGGGGATTTGGATGATGATGGGATAGTCATGGTCATTCGAAAAAACTTTTGGAGTACCTGATATTTTTGATGTGGAAAACCTGCCTAAAAGATTAAAGTAAAAGCAGGATATCAGAAATGCGTGTCGAATCAAACTATTGTGTCTATTTCAAGACCGCCCGGCACCCAGAATCAGAAATAATTGTTGGGAAAATTTTAACTCTACGATGTATTTTTCACTTAAAATAAAAATACATTTTGTGGAATATACTAATTCTTATTGATTAGGAGGCTGCGAAGGGATTGACTATTTTTAGATACTACTGTTAACTGAGGTGCGGGAAAGCTTTCCATATTATTTAGGGAAAGTAGAAATTCATTATAAGGGAGCGGATTTAAAAATGGCTTGGGATGCAACAAAACTTAAAGACTGGCAGATTGCCGAAGAGGCCGAGAAAAACATGCCTACCGTGGAAGAATTGATCGAAAAACTATCCCTCAGGAAAGAGGAAATAATTCCATATGGAAAAACCCCTAAAGTTGACTTTCTGAAAATGATGGAGCGCCTTGGAGATAAACCTGATGGCAAATATATTGAAGTAACAGCAATTACTCCAACACCACTCGGTGAGGGAAAAACTACAACGACCCTGGGGCTTATTGAAGGACTGGCTAAGAGAGGCAAGAATGTTGGTGGCGCAGTACGTCAACCCTCCGGCGGTCCAACCATGAATATTAAGGGGACTGCTGCAGGTGGTGGCAACGCCCTCTTAATTCCAATGACTGAGTTTTCTTTAGGACTCACAGGAGATATTAATGACATCATGAACGCCCATAATCTTTGTATGGTCGCCCTAAACGCTCGGATGCAGCATGAGGCTAACTATACAGATGAAGAACTAGCTAAAAGAGGCTTGAAGCGTTTGGACATAGACCCTAAAAATGTTGAAATGGGCTGGGTTATCGATTATGCAGCTCAAGGACTAAGAAATATTATTATTGGTATTGGCGGTAAAAAAGATGGTTTCCAAATGCAATCTAAATTTGGGATTGCTGTTGGATCAGAGTTAATGGCCATTTTGGCTGTCGCTAAAGACCTTCCGGATCTCAGAGAGCGGATTGGCAAGATCGTAGTTGCTTATAATAAAACTGGTCAACCTGTAACTGCTGCAGATTTAGAAGTTGACGGTGCTATGACTGCTTGGATGCGGAACACCATTAATCCAACTATTTGTTACACTGCTGAAGGTCAACCGGTTATGGTTCATGCCGGGCCTTTTGCTAATATTGCAATCGGGCAATCATCCATTATTGCGGACCGGGTTGGTCTGAAAATGTTTGATTATCATGTTACTGAAAGCGGCTTCGCTGCCGACATTGGATTTGAGAAGTTCTGGAACGTTAAAGCCCGACTGGGCGGCTTAAAGCCAAATGTTTCTGTTCTCGTAGCAACAATTCGGGCGCTTAAAATGCATGGCGGCGGACCCGCAGTGGTACCGGGTCGTCCATTACCTGATGAGTACACCAAGGAAAATCTTGAACTGGTTGAAAAGGGATGTGCGAATCTATTACATCACCTAGAAATCATTAAGAAATCCGGGATTGTACCTGTTGTTTGCATTAATGGGTTCTATACAGATACTCAAGCTGAAATCGATTTAATCAAGAAGATAGTTGGAGCTGCGGGTGCTCGTTGTGCCCACTCAGATCACTGGCTCAATGGCGGCGATGGCGCTTTAGAATTAGCGGATGCAGTTATGGATGCCTGCGAAGAAGAGTCCAATTTCAAATGCCTATATCCGCTGGAAATGCCCCTTCGTCAACGTGTTGAGCTTATTGCTAAGGAAGTTTACGGTGCAGATGGTGTGGATTGGTCACCTGAGGCTGAAGCTAAGGCTAAGAGATTTGAAGCAGATCCCTATTATGCTGATTTCTCAACTATGATGGTAAAAACTCATTTAAGTTTATCTCATGATCCTGCACTGAAAGGTGTTCCTAAAGGTTGGAGACTGCCTATCCGTGATGTATTAGTTTACGGAGGAGCAAAATTCCTTTGCCCAATGGCAGGTGCAATTAGTTTAATGCCAGGAACAAGCTCAGACCCAGCTTACCGAAGAATTGATGTAGATACAAAGACTGGTAAGGTAAGTGGATTGTTCTAAAAGTATGGTCTTGTTTGAAAGAATTGAGCCCTGAGAAATCAGGGCTTTTTCTATTTGTTGAACGGGTAATTGCATATGTCCATAGAATTTATGGGCAAAGAGTGTTTGTTTTTAAAGAAAGTGTTAAACTAGTTTAAGAAGATAAGTTATAAAGTATTTTTTCAGTGGAAAGATATAAGTATTGAACAAAGGAGACGCAAGATGTACGAGCATTTGCGCAAATACATACTGCCTCAATTAATTCCTCCGCAAACTAAAGTTATGGTTGCAGTATCCGGCGGGCCGGATTCTATGGCTTTAAGTCATATCCTTTGGAGATATGTACAGGAGGAACCGGGCAGAGGAATATCTCTTGTATTAACCCACGTACATCATGGGGTTCGAAAAGAGTCTGATGATGAAGCGGTCTTGGTTCAACAAATGGCTGACAAGTGGAGGCTTCCCTGCCTTATTCATCGGTTTGATTCAAAGCAATATGCCAAAGAGGTTGGAAAATCGTTCCAGGAAGCCGCCCGAGAGTGGAGATATGCCCGGTGGAAAGCAGACATGGAGGAATATAAATGCTCTCTATTGGCTACGGCTCATCACCTAGGAGATCAAGCTGAGACGATTCTATATCGTCTGCTTAGAGGAAGTGGAACGGCAGGATTAGCTGGAATGTACCCTGCCAAGGACTCAATTATTCGCCCTCTGCTTACCTTTTCCAAAGCAAGTGTTTTAGAATATTGTGCTAGAGAAGCAGTCCCTTATGCCCTTGATCATTCAAATGAAGAGCCGGTATACGTAAGGAATCGTATCCGCCTAGAGTTATTGCCGGAATTAGAGAGAAGCTACAATTCCCGCATTCAGGAGATTTTAGGGCGTACTGGAGAGCTCTTGCGTTGGGATGAAGAGTATTTAACGACACAAGTGGAGGCTGCTTGGCTTCGTTACCACAGAGAAGATCTTAAAGGAACCACTTGTCTTACTTTAGATGTATTTAAAGAACCAGCCGCCATACTTTCTCGCTTATTGCGAAAGGCAGCGATGCAAGTCACCCAGGAGCCTCGAGGAATAGGTTTTTCCTATATTAATAAGATTATATCTTCTCAGGGAAGGATCGGTTGGATGCAGGATTTACCGGGCTTGAGAGTTGAGATTACAAATGGAGGATTGATATTTAGTCCTCCGCAGCCCAATAAAGTGCGATTATATAGGGGCGTTGACAAGGAAGATGTCCCGCCGGGGATAGACATAGTGACCCCGTTATTCTTGGAAAAGTGGACAGAAATCCCCGAACTTGACATTGCCATTGGCTTTCTAGGAGAGGAGGATCTTACCTCGTTAAACACCGAGGCAGGACTTGAATATCAGATGGCAGTCTTTAGCCGTGACCGCTTAACACCTGTGGCAGAGTCGTTGGTGTGCCGCTATCGGAGAGAAGGGGACAAGATGTGGACTCGAGGTGTTGGGCATAAGCCGCTTAAAAAGGTTTTTCAGGAGGCTAAGATAGGGGAGAAAGAGAGGAGCAAAATACCTTTAGTTGCTCTTGGAAACGAGGTGCTATGGATCCCGGGAGTTCGGCAAAGTGGGCTATATCATTTCGGTTATAGTGGAGAAAAAATCTATTGTATTCTTGTACCACGAAGGGATGTTAGCAATTTGAATTCATTGTAAAAACTGATACTGCATGGTATAATATGAAGAATTGCTTCTTAGTGAAGTAGCTTCTTAACTAGAGAGGAGGACCATATTTGAAGGTCTTAAAGAATGCGGCAATTTATATACTTATAATTCTCATGGCAATAGTCTTAATAAAGTGGTCGACCCCTCCTGTTAATAAAGAGGTAGGTCTGGATTATAACGCTTTCAAAAAGGCGGTTGTAGAGAATCAGGTTAAAAGTGTGGTGGCTGTTGTTGACAACAATTCCACTAAGTATACCGTTACTATGAAAGACGAGAAAAAACATGAGGTTATCGGACTTGCCTCTGACCCGCAGCTTGTAGCAGATTTATATGCTCACGGTCTTCCACTGGTTGTGGAATCACCGCCTAAGTCTCCTTGGTGGATGGGTCTTTTAACTACCATGTTGCCCATCATTGTTATTGTAGGTTTGTTTTTCTTTATGATGCAGCAAAGTCAAGGCGGCGGCAACCGAGTGATGCAGTTTGGGAAGAGTAAAGCCCGCTTGGTTAGCGAAGATAAGAAAAAGGTGACATTTGCAGATGTAGCCGGTGCCGACGAAGTCAAAGAAGAGCTTCAAGAAGTTGTTGAGTTCTTAAAATCTCCGAAGAAGTTTCATGAGTTGGGTGCTAAGATTCCAACAGGTGTTCTGCTGTTCGGACCTCCAGGAACAGGTAAAACCTTACTCGCACGAGCGGTCTCCGGAGAAGCCGGGGTGCCATTCTTTAGCATAAGTGGTTCAGACTTTGTTGAAATGTTTGTTGGAGTCGGGGCCTCTCGAGTTCGAGATTTATTTGAACAAGCCAAGAAGAATGCTCCTTGTATCGTTTTTATTGATGAAATTGATGCGGTTGGCCGACAACGGGGAGCTGGTTTAGGTGGAGGACATGATGAGAGGGAGCAGACTCTGAATCAACTTCTTGTAGAAATGGATGGTTTTAACGGTAATGATGGAGTTATTATCATTGCTGCTACAAATAGGGCGGATGTTCTTGACCCAGCATTATTGCGACCCGGTCGTTTTGATCGGCAAGTGATTGTTGATGTTCCGGATGTTAAAGGCCGAGAGGAGATCCTCAGAGTTCATGCTAAGGATAAACCACTGACAAAAGACGTTGATCTAGAGGTTATTGCTCGTCAAACTTCTGGATTTACTGGTGCTGATTTATCGAATCTCTTAAATGAAGCTGCTCTACTCTCAGCGCGGCGGAATGAAACTCAGATAAAACAACAGGCAGTAGAAGACTCGATTGAGCGAGTAATTGCTGGACCGGAGAAGAAAAGCAGAGTAATTAGTCCTTTTGAGAGGAAGCTGGTTTCTTATCATGAAGCCGGGCATGCACTATTGGGAGAACTACTCACTCATACAGATCCTTTACACAAGGTCTCCATTATTCCGCGGGGGAGAGCTGGGGGCTATACGCTTCTTCTGCCAAAGGAAGATCGGAATTATATGACCAAGTCACAACTGCTTGATCAAGTGGTAATGCTGCTTGGTGGGCGTGTGTCAGAAGCAATAGTACTTCATGAAATCAGCACAGGTGCCTCAAATGACTTGGAGCGTGCCACGGGAATAGTACGCAAAATGATTACTGAATTAGGGATGTCCGAGGAATTAGGTCCACTTACTTTTGGTCATAAAGAAGAACAAGTCTTCTTAGGCAGAGATATTTCTCGTGATCGAAGTTACAGTGATGCTGTTGCATACTCCATTGACAAAGAGGCCAGACGTATTATTGATAGCTGCTATCAGAAGGCTCAAGATCTCATTACGCAAAATATTGACAAGTTACATGCCATTGCTCAGGCATTAATGGAAAAAGAAACCCTTGATGTCAAAGATTTTGCAGCGTTAATGGAAAAGTTCGATCAAAGGCTTGAGGGCAGTGAAAAAACCCTTGACGGATTAGACGGCCTTGAGATAAAAGAGAGGCAAGATTCGGAATTGCCAGGTCAAACAATTGAAGATGCGTTTAATAAAATTCAATAGACTATAGAAGTTTCAGATTAAGGAGAGGACGTAGGATGGAACGCACATTTATTATGCTTAAACCAGATGCAGTTCAGAGGGGATTAGTGGGAGAGGTCATTAGTCGATTTGAAAAAAAGGGCTTTAAGCTCGCAGGTATGAAGCTTATTCAGGTGCACCGGGACTTGGCGGAAGAACATTATGTAGAGCATAGGGGCAAAGGGTTCTTTGAGCCTACTGTTGATTACATCATGTCTTCTCCTGTAGTGGCGATGGTTTGGGAAGGCAAGAATGCTGTTGCCTTAGCTCGTGAGCTGATGGGAGCGACAAACCCGGCAAGTTCTAATCCTGGCTCTATTAGAGGCATGTATGGGATGGATATCAGCAGAAATGTTATACATGGGTCCGACTCTCTCGCTAGTGCTGAACGGGAGATTGCTCTTTACTTCAAACCAGAGGAACTTATAGACTATAAAAAAGCCGGCGAAGAATGGCTGAGTGAATAAAGAAGGGACGCCCGCAGGGGTGTCCTTTTTTCAAGTAGCAGTGGCAAATGGAGGTGTAATGAATGCGCTTAGATAAAAAGGAACGGTCTCTCCTGGGCTTATCTACAATTCTCCTTGGATTTCTCTTTGTGCTTCTGATTAAAGCTCAGGGAGTAGCGGGCAATCAGGTGACATTTCAGGAAAATGCTGTTCCCAGTCTGATCAAAACTGAACAAGAGAACCAACAACTCTCGTTAGAGAATGCCAAGATCCAAGAGGAGTTAGTCAAATATGCCCAAGGCCAAAGTGCCTCGTCTTTATTAAATCAGCAGGTTCAAGAGGCGATGATGAATGCCGGCTTAATAGAACTTGCAGGGCCGGGTGTGCAAATTACACTAGATGACTCGACGCGTGTAGCTACCGGGGACGAAGATCAGAATAAGTATTATATTCATGAGGAATATATTCGCGAAATCTTAAATGCTCTTTGGAATGGCGGAGCGGAAGCTGTGGCTATTAATGGACAGCGTGTGACTACCCATACAGAGGTCTTCTGCGGAGGATCGTTTATTCAAATTAATGGCACACGACAAATGCCTCCTTATGTAATTGGGGCAATAGGTGATTCTCATAATCTGTCTGCGGCTTTGAAGTTTTATGGTTGGGATAGACTGGGGGAATTTCAGGAGCAGTATGGAATAACTCGAAAGCTCGAAGTATTAGACAACATTGTGACTCCGGCTGGCAAACTAAAAGAATATCGTTATGCTGAACCTGTCAAGGAGGGAACATAATGCAGCGTTGGAAAAGAACTTTAGCTTTACCTGTTACTATGGTGGCAATTGCTTTAGGCTTTTTAATTGCTCTTCAGGCCCAAACACAAAAGAATGTATCCGCCGCTGAACAAATTAGCGAGCAACGTATGAGCCAAATGAAGGCAGTTCTTACTAATTCACAAGAGCAAAATGCTCAGCTCCAAAAAGAACATCAAGAGTTATCTGCAAGGTTGGATATAGCGCGTAAACAGGTGGGAACAGATCCACAACTTCTGGTACATTTAAAACAACTCCAAATGCTTGATGGTACACAGTCAGTTGAAGGTCCGGGAATTCTGATCAGTATCGATGACCGTAGTAATAAAGTTGCTTTTCCCCTTAACACCAATGATATTGCAACTATGATCAATATTTTGAAGTTAGCCGGAGCGGAAGCAATTAGTATTAATGATCAACGAGTCGTTGGTTCCACGGCCATTGTGTTAAGTGGAAATTCAACCATCTTAGTTAATCAAGTGCCTGTGAATCGGTCGGAGGGGGTTCCCTACGAATTGAGTGCGATCGGAGATCAAGCCACCCTAATGGATTATTTTTCGGAACTTGAAGCGGTGGTCCTTAAGCAGAGAGGGATGACGGTCAGTATCTCCAGAAAATCCCTGAGAATCCCATCCTTCAAAGGGTCCTATACATTTAAGCAAGCTAAACACTTTGATTCTGAGGAGTCTTAGAATCAGATACATGGCGCTCATGAGGGGTGGGGGACAGGTTGTATTCAATGACACGCGTCAATCGTTTAATAGACCATAAGGATTTTGAGAGTTATTTACAAAAAAATGCTGAATTAGAGAAAGAGCGCCTTTTTTGTAAACACGGCTTTGAGCATGGACTAAATGTTGCGCGTATAGCTTATGCTTACCTTTTAGAAAAGGGAGATTTCCATTCCTCCAAAGAATTAATTTATGCTGCGGCATTGCTTCATGATATTGGACGTTGGGTTGAATATCAGACGGGCGAAGATCATGCTGAGGCCAGTGCTCGTTTGGCCTACCCTCTGCTTGCAGAATGTGATTTTAGTTCAGAGGATATCGGAGTCATTTTAGAAGGGATTCGCGAACATCGGCTACACCATAATGATGAGTTAAGCCGATTAGGTGAGGCATTAGCCAGAGCCGACGATTGGTCCAGAGATTGTCGATATTGTGGAGCTCAAAGTTCATGCTACAAATTTAAGCCTGCGATGAAGCAGATTATGTATTAAGGAGGCAACAATGCAAGTATATGGAATGCGCTGGGTTGCGATTAATAATTTGCAAGAATCTAGGATAGCCTTGACACAGATAGGATCCGATCCGGGAGGAGTAGCCCAAATGGCCGGCAAGGGAATAGGGCGTGCTATAAAATTAGAGCAGGTTCCGTTGCGAGTAGCCCATATTCTCAAACAAGAGATGCTTTCCGTTGGAGGGGATGCTGCTGTACACCGGGAGGTAATAACTAATAACATAGATGCAACAGATGTCATGTTATTAGGTACAGTACGGCAATTAGAACACCTGGCGAAGAAGGTGCTGGCACAACCATTTGGACTTAAGAGCCTTGGACATGCTCTTAAGCAACTTCTGACTGATTTAGAGCCAGCCAATATCCGTAGTATAAATTGCCGTGGAAAGGAACTTATTCTGGGGGGGCGTACCCTGGTAATGGGGATTTTAAATGTAACTCCGGATTCGTTTTCTGATGGCGGCAAATTCAATAGCTTAGAAGACGCCGTCCTTCAAGCGGAATGCATGATAGAAAATGGCGCAGATATTCTAGATATTGGTGGAGAGTCAACACGACCAAACTATTCGGGCATTAGTGCCGAAGAGGAATGGATGCGCTTAGAACCGATATTAAGGATGCTGCTAGAACGAGTAAATATTCCCATTTCAGTAGATACCTATAAGGCTAGTGTAGCGGCTAAAGCTCTTGAAGCAGGGGCCCACATGATTAATGATGTATGGGGATTGCAAAAAGACCCGGATATGGCCAAAGTTGTCGGTGATTTCCAAGTTCCTGTTGTTGTTATGCACAATCAAGATGGAACGGCCTATCATCACTTGATGGGCGATATTTTTGCATTTTTACAAAAGAGCATTGAATTAGCTGAATCCTATGGCTTAGAGAGAGATCAAATTATTGTTGATCCGGGAATTGGATTTGGGAAAACGACGGAACAAAATCTTGAGGTCATGGCTCGCTTGGCTGAGTTTAAGACATTAGGGCATCCAGTATTATTAGGGACTTCGCGTAAGTCAATGATTGGTAATACCTTAAACCTGCCCGTCAATGAGCGCTTAGAGGGGACACTGGCCACCAGCGTTTTAGGGATTGTTTCTGGTGTGGATATTATTCGTGTTCACGACGTTAAGGCTAATAAAAGAGCAATGCAAATGGCCGATGCGATTGTAAGGGGACAGAGAGGAGCGGGCTATGTCGGGGCATGATGTTATTCATTTAAGGGGACTGGAATTTTATGCATACCATGGAGTGATGCCGGAAGAGCAGGTATTGGGACAGAGATTCTTAATCGATCTGGATCTTTTTCACAATTTGCAGAAGGCAGGTTCTTCAGATAATGTGGATGATACTATTCATTATGGTGAAGTATATCAAGTGATTAAAACATGCGTAACTGAAGGCAGATATCTGTTAATAGAACGCCTGGCGGAAGAGATTGCCCAGAGAGTACTAGATCAGTTTGCCTGTAAGTCGCTGCGAGTAGAAGTGCATAAACCACAAGCGCCTATTCAAGGTCTTTTTAAGGATGTTTCAGTGGAGATTTGGCGAAGCAGGTGATTGAATGAGATCGTTCTTAGGATTAGGAAGTAATCTGGGGGATCGAGGATATTATCTCAGCGAGGCTATTTCAGCTTTGGAAGGCCCAGCTATTAAAGTTATTACCTCATCTCGTATCTATGAAACCGAACCCTGGGGAAGACTAGACCAACCTTTATTCTGGAATCAGGTCGTGGAAGTCGAGACAAGCTTAGAACCACTGGAACTCCTTCATGTTTGTCAGGAAATTGAACTTCGCTTAGGGAGAGTCCGCAAAGAACATTGGGGGTCAAGAACGATTGACATTGACCTGCTTATTTATGATAATAGGGTTAGTGAGTCTGAAGAGTTAAGATTGCCTCATCCGTATTTGGAAGAACGAGCTTTTGTTCTTGCCCCTTTGCGGGAAATAGCTCCGGAACTCGTTTTGCCTTCCGGAAGATCAATAAATGAAGTTGATGGGGAAGGGAAGGTCTATCCTCTGACCATAAATAAACAATAAATCTAATTGGACAATATCAAACCATGAATTGTACTTAATTAGATTAAAAAATATTTGCACGATGTCAGAATTATAAGAAATATGTTAAAATTTATACAGATTTAAATTCAGTATGACAGTGTTTTTTAGTTAAATAATCAGCCCGCTTGGATCTTGAAGACCGAGACGGAGGGAACGATATCCTTCACGCTCGTGGGGGTATTTTTTTGTTGTTCGACAGTTACTTAAGTTTGAATAGTTAATTATGAGAAGGAGATCGGGATGAAATTTGGGGTTATTGGAGCAGGAATTGTAGGAACTGCTTTAGCGGTACAGTTGACGAAGGCGGGACATCAGTGCGTAGGGGTGCATACCCGAAGTCGTCTCTCTTATGAACGTTTTCGAGGTTTTATCAACAAGGATCATCTGCAGTTAGAGGAACTTGTGCCAGCAGTTGATTGTTTATTTGTTACGACTCAGGATGGGATAATCCCTTTGATTGCGGAAAGTTTGGTCGCCAAAAAGCTTGTTGTTCCTGGCCAAGTCTGGATTCATTGCTCGGGATCCCTTCCTTCGACAATTTTACGTGTTCAGAAAGATTTGCCCGTCAGGTGCTTATCATTACACCCACTGCAAGCCTTTGCAAGTGTAGAGAATGCGTTGATGATCCTGTCGGGAACTCATTTTGGCGTAGAAGGCGAGGAAGAGGAACTAGGTACAGATATTGTAAAAGATCTAGGTGGTATCCCACATAAGATTTTGGCTAGCGAAAAGACTCTTTATCATGCCGGTGCAGTTGTTGCCTCAAATTACTTGGCGGTTCTTGCTTCGATAGCGGTAGACCTTTTTGCTGAGGCAGGTATTCCAAGAGACGAAGCATTAGCTTCGTTATTGCCACTAATGCAAGGAACCCTCTCTAATTTAGAGCGAGTTGGGTTACCCCAAGCGTTAACAGGTCCAATTGCTCGAGGAGATGCTCAAGTGGTAAAAGGACATTTAGACCAACTGCCGCCTAGGCTTACAGAGATTTATAAGGGTTTAGGGTTGAAAGCTTTAGAGTTAGGGGAAAGCAAGAGATCTATTCAAGGCTTAAATTATTCTCCGGAAGAGCTTGATATGTTAAGAAGGCTGCTTGGTGGATAATTGCTTAAACCGTTTTTCCTAAAGAAAGGTGGAATGTCAAATGAAGAGAACGTCTCGTATATCCGATCTGCGTAATATTATAACTGAAGAAAAAAACCGGGGGCGAAAAATTGCTTTTGTCCCTACTATGGGTTTTTTACATCATGGACATCTGACCTTAATTGACCAAGCTAAAGAAACCGGAGCATTTTTGGTAGTGAGCATTTTTGTTAACCCCTTACAATTTGGCCCTAATGAAGATTTGACACGTTATCCTAGAGACATAGAACGTGATGCTCTTTTAGTTGAGGCAGCCGGGGTTGATGTCCTTTTCCATCCGACGGTTGAGGAGATGTATCCTGAAAAAATGGTAACGTTTGTAGAAGTCGGAGAATTAGATGCCATGCTGTGCGGGGCAAACCGTCCTGGGCATTTTCGTGGCGTAGCAACGGTGGTCAATAAGTTGTTCAATATTGTTCAACCGGATATGGCTTTTTTTGGACAGAAAGACTATCAGCAGTATCAAATTATTAAACGAATGGTTAATGATCTTAGTCTTCCGATTCAGATTTGTCCTGTTCCCATTGTGCGTGAAGACGATGGATTGGCGATGAGCTCGCGAAATGTCTTCTTAAATCCTGAACAACGGCAGGAAGCCTTAATTCTGTCTCAGAGCCTTAATGAAGCAGAGAGAAGCATTCAAATGGGGCAGAAATCAGCTCGGGAAATTGAAGAACAGATAAAAAAGAGTATAACCTTAAAAAGTCAAGGGGTCATTGACTATGTTGAAGTCAGGGACGCTAGTGACTTGACTGAAGTGACAGATATTAGGCAACCAGTTTTAATTGCTTTGGCCGTTAAATTTGGGACAACCCGTTTAATTGATAATAAGGTTGTGGAGGTTAAGCAGGATGTATAGAACAATGATGAAATCAAAAATTCATAAGGCGGTAGTAACTGAGGCAAATCTCCATTATGTAGGCAGTATTACAATTGATAGCGCTTTAATGGAATTGGCGGATTTATTAGAAAATGAAAAGGTTCAAGTAGTTAACAATAATAATGGAGAAAGACTCGAAACTTATGTTATTCCTGGAGAGAGGAATTCAGGAGTAATCTGCTTGAATGGTGCAGCTGCCCGTAAGGTGCATGTTGGAGATGAAGTTATCATTATTTCCTATGCCGTCTTAACCGATGAAATAGCTCGGCGGTATACCCCAAAAGTTGTCTTTGTTAATGAGAAGAATCAGGAGACCAAGATTTCTGATCGGGAAGTCCATGGGCAGAAGGCTTGACAAAGCCAAATGCGTTAACTAAGGTGTAAGCTTAAGGCCTTGGCTATTTGTATTAGTCACTTAGGAAGGGTGTAAAGATATGAATTATAGCATAAGTCGCGACTTATTCGAAAGTTTAGCTGGGGAAATTCAAGAACTAAAAAAAGAACGCAAAGCAGTTATTTTGGCCCACTATTATCAGCGGCCAGAGGTTCAGGATATTGCTGATTTTGTTGGAGATTCTCTGCAATTAAGTCAACAAGCGGCTGACACTGATGCAGAAGTGATTGTCTTTTGTGGAGTCCATTTTATGGCGGAAAGTGCTGCTCTTTTATCCCCTGATAAAGTCGTCATATTACCCGAGTTGAATGCGGGTTGCCCTATGGCAGATATGGTTGATGTAGAGGGGTTACGGGCGTATAAAAAGAGAGTTCCCGGAGTTCAAGTGGTTTGTTATGTTAATTCCTCAGCAGAAGTTAAAGCCGAGAGCGATATTTGTTGTACTTCCTCAAATGCAGTTAAAGTAGTACAGTCTTTAGCCGGGGAGGATATTTTATTTATTCCCGATGAAAATCTTGGGCGATACGCTGCCAAAATCTTGGGACGTTCACTTCAGTTATGGCCTGGTTATTGCAAAACACATCACCGCTTGACTAACGATGACATTGAGGCGGTAAAAAAAGAGCATCCCTCGGCTAAGGTTATTGTGCATCCGGAATGTCGTGAAGAAATATGCCAAGTGGCAGATTATATAGGCTCTACTGCAGGCTTAATCACCTATGCAAAGAACTCTGAAAATCAAGAGTTTATAGTAGGTACAGAGTCAGGGATATTACATCAACTCCACAAAGTTTGTCCAGAGAAAAAATTCTATCTTGCTTCAGAACGACTGGTTTGTCCAAATATGAAGATGACAACCTTAGAAAAGGTTCGCGATGGACTAAAAAACCTCTCTCCCCGGGTTACCGTGGAAGAGGATATTCGAGTAAAAGCCAAAGCGACACTAGAGCGAATGCTGGCCTTGTAAGCAGCAGAAGAGCAGGGGATGGGTGTTTTGAGACGATATTTGTGCCCTTGGTCTAAATCAGGGGTAGAGGTCTTTGAATCGGACGTACTCGTATTAGGAAGTGGTATAGCGGGTCTATATACTGCAATTAAAGCAAGTGAGGATTTTCAGGTTACGGTTCTGACCAAAAAAACTATTAAAGAAAGCAATACTGAACATGCACAAGGTGGGATCGCAGCAGCCATTGATGAGGCTGACTCACCTACGCTGCATTTGAAGGACACTCTAAAAGCAGGTGCAGGCCTCTGTGATCCGTTAACGGTTAAAATCTTAGTCGAAGAGGGCGTTATTTGTGTTGAAGAGCTCATGGGTATGGGGGCTCAGTTTGATTATCAGAATGGAGAGCTTGCTCTCACTCGTGAAGGTGCCCATAGTCAAAAACGTATACTTCACGCCTTAGGGGATTCTACTGGCTGGGAAATTGAGCGGGCCTTAGTTGCTAAGGTTAAGTCAACTCCCGAGATTAGTACTTTTGAAGATCGTTTTGTAATTGACTTGTTAGAAAATGTTCAAGGGGATATTATCGGTGCCTTAGTTTTGAACGGGGAGACTGGAAAACTGGAAGGACATCTGGCAAATGCAGTGGTTCTGGCAACAGGCGGTTTGGGTCAGGTCTATAGCTTTACCACTAATCCTAATGTTGCAACTGGTGATGGAATGGCGGTAGCGTTACGTGCTGGTGCGGATTTGATGGACATGGAATTTGTCCAATTTCACCCAACAGCATTATTAATTCCCAATGCTCCCCGCTTTCTTATCTCTGAGGCTGTACGTGGTGAAGGTGCACATTTAATCAACGCTAAAGGTTCACGCTTTATGGATAAGATTGATGGGAAAGAGCTTGCTGCACGAGATATTGTGGCCCGAGGAATTTGGGAAGAAATGAATCAAGGCTCGGTTTATCTGGATTTTCGCCCTATCGGAGAGAAGCGAATTCTTGAGAGATTCCCCAACATTTACAAGACCTGTTTGAAGTATGGTGTAGATGTATTAACAATGCCTTTGCCAGTTGCCCCGGCGGCTCACTATATGATGGGCGGGATTGCCACAAACTCATACGGTGAAACCAGTCTGTCTCAGCTTTATGCAGCAGGAGAATGTGCTTGTAATGGGGTTCATGGGGCTAATCGGTTAGCAAGCAACTCTTTATTAGATGGACTTGTATTCGGTGGACGTATCGTTAAAAGGATAAGAGATAGATTTGATGGTAAACGACCAGTCTGGGAAGAGGTTGAGAGTCCTGAAGATAGTCAATCCAGAATTAAAGCTGGAACAAATCTGTCTAAGCAGTTATCATGTTTGAGCTTGCGCAAGGAAATTCAAGACTTAATGTGGAGTCGAGTTGGTATTTTGAGGAATGAAGAGGGTCTCAATGAAGCAGCAAGGTTGCTTGCGGATTGGGAGCACGAGGTTTTCTTAACTCCTTCCGTGGATGACTATGAAACAGCCAATATGTTGATAATTGGGGCAGCTATTACTAGAGCAGCATTGGATCGCAAAGAAAGTCGAGGGGGACATTTCCGTTCGGACTACCCGTTGCGGCTTGATGAGTCGTGGCAGAAGCACTCTCTTCAACGTAAGGAGGATAATTATGTACGCTACATTTCAGTTTCAAGAGCTGATTGATCGAGCGTTGATAGAAGATATCGGGACCGGGGATCTTAGCACTAGGATTTTCCCGGATGATCTTACAAGCATGGCCAAATTGTACGCAAAACAAGAAGGGGTAGTTGCTGGGCTGGAGCTTGTTGAGCAGGTTTTTCAGCGTGTAGACCCGAGGATTAGGGTTTGTAAACTGGTTAGAGATGGTTATGAGGTGAAGGTTGGGGAGGTCGTAATAGAGCTTGACGGGCCTCTCAGCGGTATTTTACAGGGCGAAAGAACAGCCTTGAATTTTCTGCAGCATCTTTCCGGAATCGCTACGGCAACCAAACGGGCTGTTGACCAAGTTTCAGGCCTATCAACTTGTATAGTTGATACCCGAAAGACCCTCCCAGGCTGGCGTTCTTTACAGAAATATGCAGTTAGAGTCGGAGGTGGACAGAACCATCGCTTTGGTCTCTATGATGCAGTGATGCTAAAAGATAATCATCTCACGGCAGTAGGTGGCTTAACAGAAGCCGTTAAAAGGGTAAGGACTACAATTGGACATATGATCAAGATCGAGGTTGAGTGTGAAACAATGGAACAGGTAGAGGAAGCTGTAGCCTGCGGTGTCGACGTAATTATGCTGGATAATATGCTAATTGACGAAATGCAGGCAGCGGTTCAGTACATCGATGGGCGGGCAATTGTTGAGGCTTCAGGGGGAATTCAGGAGAACCAACTTCGCCAGGTGGCGGAGACAGGGGTTGACCTAATTTCAATTGGGGCATTGACACATTCAGTTAGGGCAATGGACTTTAGTCTTGATATAGGAGAAATAAAGGCTACAACCAGAGCAAGTTGGGAAAGAGGATCTTAAATGTTGCGTGATGACATCCTTTATCTTTTGACGGCACATTCAGAAGAAGTAGTGTCTGGTCAGAGAATAAGCAACCAATTAAATGTCACTCGAGCTGCTGTCTGGAAACAGATTAAGATATTAAGGGAAGAAGGCTTTGCAATTGAGGCCCAAACCAAGAATGGCTACCGATTATTGAAAACCCCTCTTGCTTTAAATGAGTGGGTATTTAAGCAGGCGTTGAGTACCCAAGCATTAGGAAGAGTAGTTGATTTTTCTGATGAACTATCATCGACAAATGATCGGGCAAAAGAGCTGGCTCGCCAAGGCGCCTTACACGGACTGACTGTGTTGGCAAGTCGACAGCAAGCGGGGCGAGGAAGGCTTCAACGGCAATGGGAGTCTCCTGCAGGGGGACTATGGATGTCCGTTGTTCTAAGGCCAAACCTGTCGTTGGCGGATGCTTCTAAAATAACCCTTGCGGCAAGTGTGGCGATTGTAGACACTGTGCAGGAGCTTTTTGAGTTGTCTATAGGGATCAAATGGCCAAATGATCTTATTTATAAAGGACAGAAACTGGCTGGAATTCTTGGAGAAGTTGTAGGCGAGTGGAATACAGTTCAAACTTTAATTCTGGGAATAGGGGTAAATGGCAATTTTCCCCGGAAGCAATTGAATAATACATTTCCGGCTACGACTCTTCAAGAAATTTTAGGGTTTGACATAGATCTTAATTTATTAGCTGCAAAGATCTTAGAGAACCTTGAAAGAGAATTAATCTTTCTCGAGGAAAAAAAGTTTGATGAGTTGAGATCTAAATGGACGAAAAGAGCCATTGGTTTAGGTGAAGGGGTGAGAATATTCCGGGGAGAGAACGTAATTGAAGGTGTCTTTAAAGGGATCTCAATTGATGGGGCACTAATCTTAGAAACTGGAAACGAAGAGATAACGTTTTCTGCAGGAGAGATCAAACTACGGTCCAAACAGGGATATTTTTAACTTTTACACGCGGATCCTTTCATCGAAGTCTGGCTTCCTTTTAGTGTTTTACCAGTATTAGTCATTATGTTAGGAATTATTCTTGATGTCGTATATGGATCAGCAGCGATTGGGTTTGATCTAGTCGTAGGATCTTGAACTAAAAGGAGAGGTATTATGATTCTTTTATTTGATGTGGGTAATACAAATATTGTGTTGGGAGTCTATGATGAAAGGACATTAACTAATCACTGGAGAGTGTCCACAGATAAGTCCCGAACTATGGATGAATACGCAGTGGTTATTAAAAATTTATTTGATTTAAGTGGGCTGAGTTTTGAAGTAATTGATGCAGTTGTGATTTCATCAGTAGTTCCTCCGGTTATGCCAACGTTGGAAGCCCTGGCGCGAAAATACTTTGGAGTAGAACCTCTGGTTGTAGGGCCGGGTGTTAAAACCGGAATGCCTATTATTTATGACAACCCGAGAGAGGTCGGTGCTGATCGCATTGTGAATGCGGTGGCTGCATATACTAAATATGGCGGCCCCCTAGTCATTGTGGATTTTGGCACTGCAACAACATTTTGCGTAATATCGAAACGGGGAGAGTATTTAGGTGGGGCAATTGCGCCGGGAATTGGAATCTCGACAGAAGCTCTGTTTCAGAGGGCTTCGAAATTGCCCCGAATTGAGTTGGTTAGACCTACGTCAGTCATTGCCAAGAATACAGTAGCAGGGATGCAATCCGGAATATACTATGGATTCACCGGTCAAGTGGATGGAATCATTAAACGTATGAAAGGTGAACTAGGGCCTGAGACCAAAGTGATTGCCACAGGGGGATTAGCAAAAATGATTTCTCAAGAGTCAGAAATGATCCAAAAAGTAGATCCTTTTCTAACTCTTGAGGGGCTGTTACTAATCTACGAGCGTAACAGGAAATAGTAACTAAGAGGAATAATAATATGAAGTTAGGACATTATGAACTTGGAGTCCCGGTGTTTATGGCACCTTTGGCTGGGGTAACAGATAAAGCGTTTCGAGAAACAGTGCGTTCGGTGGGCGGAGATTATGTATGGACTGAAATGATAAGTGATAAGGCACTGACTTATCAAAACTCGAGAACTTTGCAGATGCTGGACTTAAGTGGCGAAGGGGAGCCCAGGATTGTACAGTTATTCGGCAATGATCCCGAGACAATGGCTCAAGCAGCTGAATTGGCCGTAACGTGCAATGCTAATATTATTGATATCAACATGGGATGCCCTGCTCCAAAAATTATCAAAAATGGTGAGGGATCGGCATTACTAAAGGATCTTCCCCGTGCTCAGGCAATTGCTTCAGCGGTAGTCCGCTCAGTAAATATACCTGTAACAGTAAAGATACGCCTTGGTTGGAATGATAGGGAAATAGTGGCGCTTGAATTGGCCAAAGGTCTAGAGTCAGTTGGTGTTCAGATGATAACCGTTCATGCAAGAACCCGCGAACAGTTTTATTCTGGGCATGCCGACTGGGAATGGATTCGACGAGTAAAAAAGGCAGTCAGTATTCCGGTGATTGGCAATGGGGATGTATTAATGCCTGAAGATGCCGGTAGATTGATTGAGCAAACCGAATGTGATGGGGTAATGATCGGACGCGGAGCATTAGGAAATCCCTGGCTCATACCGCGCACCCAATTTTTTTTGAAACATGGGCAAATATTACCGGAGCCTTCCATTGAAGAGCGTATACAGGTTGCCTTAAAACATTTTGAACGTGTGCTGCATTATAAGGGTGAAAGAATCGGTCTTAACGAAATGAGAAAACATGCTGTGTGGTATATCAAAGGAATTAGCAAGGCTGCAAAAGTTCGTGATGAGATAATGCAAACCAGATCCGTCGAAGAAATGCAAGCAGTCTTAACTAGGGTTTCTGGGTGACACTGGATATCTTGCCGAAATAATAAATAATTTGACAAGATGCCTTGTTAACGTTCAGAGGTGCGTCCTTGACAATAATTTGCCAGGTCCTTATAATAACGAGTAATGCAAATGAGGAATTTTTTAAGGAGTTCCTATATTAAAGGAATTACGCATATAAGGTTCTTAAAACGCTCGGTACAGTCAGTATAGAAGCGTAATGCGTAGGACGAGAAAAGGGAGCGAGGAAAATATGGCTGAAAAAGAAGTTATTCTAACATTAGAAGGCCTCAAGAAGCTTGAGGAGGAGTTGGAACTATCTAAAACTGTGAAGCGGCGGGAAGTTGCCGTGCGCATTAAGCAGGCCATTGACTTTGGAGATATCAGTGAAAACTCTGAGTATGACGATGCTAAAAACGATCAGGCCTTTATCGAAGGTCGGATAATCACTCTTGAAAAGATGCTCAGAAATGCGCGAATTATTGATGAACTTGAAGGAACTGATGTTGTGGCGGTAGGTACAAAAGTACGCCTCAAAGACTTAGACTACGGTGATGAAGAAGAATATTTTATTGTCGGTTCAGCTGAGGCTGACCCGGGTACTAATAAAATTTCCAATGAATCTCCTGTCGGAAAAGCAGTCTTAGGTCAAACTAAAGGTTCTGTAGTCGAAGTAAATGTTCCAGCAGGTATTTTACACTATCAAATTCTTGATATTAAATAGACTTTAACATTCAAAGATTTGAAATTGTGTAGACACATTAGCTTTAGAGAGTGCAGTGTTTCTGTGACTGGTTTGGTTTAGCCACGCACAGATGCTGCACTTTGTTTATTGATCTCGTTAATCCAAAATATGGAATATGGTCTTTGTTGAGCAAACGGTATTTTAATTTTAAGATTATATCTAAACTTGTTTATTGCAGTCTTAGTTTGGTAAAATTGGTAATAGAGAATAATTGATGGAGGAATAAAGATGGATAATACCAACGACCTCTGGCGAATTCGTTTAGAAAAGCTTGAGATGCTTCGCCAAGCAGATATTGAACCCTATGCTGATCGCTATGTGCGAACCCATAAAACCTCTGAGATATTAGAGCTCTTTGAAGAGCTAGAGGGCCAAGAAGTAAGTATTGCTGGCCGAATTATGAGCAAGCGTGATCAAGGCAAGGTTATCTTTACACATGTACAAGACCTTAATGGACGTCTTCAGACTTATATTCGAATGGACGAATTGGGGCAAACTATGTTTGACCTAATCTCTAAATTCGATGTAGGTGATATTATCGGAGTAAAAGGGAAGGTTTTTAAGACTAAACGAGGAGAAATATCTATTCATGCAGCAGAGGTTTTGCTTCTGTCTAAAGCTATGCGACCACTCCCGGAAAAGTTTCATGGGCTAACCAATGTAGAAACCCGATATCGCAGACGTTATTTGGACTTAGTTATGAATCCCGATGTTCGTCAAGTTTTTGTGACACGAAGTAAAATAATTCGTTATATGAGAGAGTTTCTAGAGGAGCGGGAATTCCTTGAGGTAGAAACGCCTACTTTACATACTATTCCTGGGGGGGCAGCAGCTCGTCCATTTATTACTCATCACAACACTCTTGATATGGATCTATATTTGAGGATTGCTCTCGAGCTTCCGTTAAAACGTCTTATTGTAGGTGGACTTGAAAAAGTTTATGAAATTGGACGAACCTTTAGAAACGAGGGAATTTCAATCAAACATAATCCCGAGTTTACTATGATGGAGCTTTATCAAGCCTTTGCTAATTATGAAGATATTATGGAATTGACTGAAGAAATGATTGCTCATATTGTGCAAAAGGTTCACGGTACTACCGAAATTACCTATCAAGGACAACCCCTTCAATTTAAGACACCCTGGAAGCGCCTCCCTATGATTGATGGAATATTAGAGTATTCGGGAGTGGACTTTAGGGAAATCATAACAGATGAACAAGCTCGTGATAAAGCTCGTGAAAAGGGTATACACGTCCAAGGGGATGCATCACGAGGGAAAATCATCAATGAGTTTTTTGAAGCCTTTGTTGAACCAAATTTGATACAACCGACATTTATCATTGGACATCCTGTGGAAATATCTCCATTGGCAAAACGCAATGCTAAGCAACCCGAATATACGGATCGGTTTGAGGCGTTTATATTTGGACGCGAACTAGCTAATGCTTTTTCTGAGTTAAATGATCCTATTGATCAACGACAACGTTTTGAATCACAGGCTGCCGAGCGTGCGAAAGGGGATGACGAGGCTCATATTATGGATGAAGATTTTGTACAAGCTCTAGAATATGGTCTTCCTCCTACAGGCGGGCTCGGAATCGGAATAGACCGTTTAGTGATGCTGTTGACGGATTCTGCTTCAATTCGCGATGTTATCCTTTTCCCAACGATGCGACCAAGAGATGAAAATGTTCAAGACGAAGATACTATAGGATAGTAGTGCAAAGCCGCTCCATTTAAAGGGCGGCTTTGTATATTTTAATCGCACAAACGTCTAACATTTTTACTAACAAATAATAAGGTTTATGGAAATTAAGCATCGAAAAAGAATTTATTAAAAATGAAAAACTAGAGATATATTGAGTATAATGGAGCAAAGATGTAATTATTAAAGTAAATATGGTTATAATAGCACCTGAGGGAGTTTGAGTAGGGGGATATTCATATGGTATAGTACTATTTGTTCGCTCGACAAAATAGTTGTAAAGCGAAAGGCGAAAAAGGTTATTGAAAAGACATCAAAAATGTCTTGACAATGTAAGGCTAAAATGCTACTATGTAATTCCGGTCATTGATTTCTAACAAACAAATTGAAATCATTGACACCATGGTCTTTGAAAACTAAACAACAAGGACAGCCAATGAGAGAGACTCGCAAGAGTTTCAAAATA
>NZ_JMGA01000023.1 GCF_000765145.1 Desulfosporosinus sp. HMP52
CCATGGTCACCCGATTGCAGCTACCGGCGCAATACTAACAACCAAAATGGTATATGAGATGAATCGTAGGGACGTTCAATTTGGACTAATTACAGCTTGTATTGGTGGTGGGCAAGGAATTGCCACTATCTTGGAAAGAGTATAAGGGTTAAGTAAGTATTCTATAAAAATCCCCTGAGTTGATTAAGTGATTCTTAGCTTCAGATGGAGTTTGCCTAAGAGGAATACTTACTCCAGCTGAAGCTTAGAAGAACTTATCCAGGGACGTAGCAGCCGTTATCTCATCCTCACCGCTAAAGTTGTTCTGTGTAGTTTGCGGTTCGGCGAAAGCATCCGCTGGATGCTTTCGTACTTATAGAAGATGGGAGTCTTACGGCTGGTAGTCATCGGATAAATTGTTAAGAGGGGTCAATATATGCCAATGTATGAATTTAAATGTCCGAGTTGTGGTGGAGTTATCACAGAATTATGCAAAATGGGTGAAAGCGGAGAACATTTATCCTGCTGTGCATGTGGAACCACAGGACTTCTGAAGAATATTTCAGGTTTCGCCAGCCTGGGGATACCCGGTGGTGGCGGGAAGGGCAGTTGTCCTTCGAGTTGTAGTGGTAACTGTGCCGGATGTCATTGAAAGGGGAACAGTCTTTTTGAACAAGCGACTTAATATAGTTATGGTTGAACCAGAAATTCCACCCAACACCGGAAATGTGGCCCGACTATGTGCTGCTACCGGAGCTGCTCTACATTTAGTAAAACCTTTAGGTTTTAGCATTGATGACAAACATCTTAAACGTGCCGGTTTAGATTACTGGCACCTGCTGGATATTTATATTTATGAAAATTTTGCAGAGTTTGAGGAGAAGAACCCTGTAGGTCCTCGTTACTTAGCCACGACAAAAGGTTCTAGGTCTTATACAGACATTTCCTATGAATTGGGCGGTTACCTGCTCTTTGGTAAGGAAACTAAAGGGTTAGCTCCTGAAATTCTTGATCGCTATCCCGATACAAAGATACGATTACCAATGCGTTCAGATGCCCGGTCGTTAAACCTCTCGAATTCTGTTGCGGTTGTTGTTTACGAAGTGTTACGCCAATGGGGATTTCCAGATTTGGTCTAAGAGATTAGTGATTTAATAGGTATTGGTACCCAAGCATAAAGAGAATAAGTGTGAAGTAAAGGCGGTAGAGGATCAATCATGATGAATGGGTATGGGCTGACATTTCTTATGGCCTTAGTGATTGCAGTAATCGCTACACCGGTTTCTATGAGACTAGCAAAATATTGGGGGGCTATTGCCTATCCGGGTGGCCGGCATATCCATCGGCGACCGATTCCCCGTCTTGGGGGCTTAGCTATCTATGCTGCATTTTGGCTTGCGGCTTTTTATACACAAGTGTGGGATAAAAATATTTGGGGTCTATTCATTGGAAGCAGTATTATTGTGGCTGTAGGTATTTGGGATGACATCCGCGAAATTCGACCCTTATATAAGCTTTATTGGCAAATCACGGCAGCGGCAGTACTTCTCTTCTTTGATTTTTCCATGAATTCCATATCTCTTCCCTTCCTCCAAGAACCCCTTGACTTTGATAAGCTGGGCTTAAGTGTTGTGGGTTTGGCGTTAATGATCTTTTGGGTTGTTGGTTTGGTGAATACTGTTAATGTCTCAGATGGCTTGGATGGACTAGCCGGGGGTATTTGTTTTATTGTCGCTATTTTATTATTTTGGTCAGCAGACAGAATCCAATCCTTTCCGGCAGCTAATCTTACCTTGGCTTTAGCCGGTGCCCTGCTGGGGTTCCTGTTTTTCAACTTCCCTCCGGCCCGGGTCTTCATGGGGGATTCCGGTAGTATGTTTTTGGGGTACATCATTGGTGGGATCTCTATCATGGGTCTGCTTAAAACGGCAACAATTTTGGGCTTGGTTTTCCCCCTTTTAATTTTAGGTATGCCGGTCACTGACTTAACTTTTGCCATAATTCGACGTAAACTACGGGGGCAGTCTATTGCTATGGCGGATCGAGGGCATTTGCACCACCGTTTGCTGGACGCGGGGTTTACCCAAAGGCACGCTGTTTTTTTAATGTATGGGATTAGTGCATGCTTTGGAATGGCAGCTGTACTTGGTGCGAAAGGTCAATGGATTGGTGCTATTGTAGTGCTTTTGGTTGTCTTTGCTTTACTAGTTACAATTCTTATGCGTCGTACAGATAAGCTTATAGGACTTAGTCGACGCCAATCTAAATAATAACTTCAGGATAAACGGCTAAAATGCTTTTTTCTGCATAAGGCTGCTACACTTCTTTTTCCTTCTATGCATATGATGGTCGGAAAGGGGGTATAAGTATGCCATTAAATGTATTTGCCTTTTATAATGGCTTGACGGAGCAAACCAAAGGTTATCCTTATCTCAAACGTTATGGCAGAACTATACAGGAATTGGCAATCTTTGAGGTTTCAATTCAGAATAATGGAACGATTCTCGGGCGGCCAAGCCGAAGTCTTATTAATGAGGCTCATGGTATGGGTATCAAAGTATTCTTGGTAGTTAGCAATTTAACGCGTCAAGGACAGTTTTCTACGGAGTTAATGGCTCGGTTAATTAGGGATCAAGATTTCGCTAATCAAGTCTGGAGGAACATACGAGATATTTTGGTTGAGTATCAATTTGACGGAATTAATCTTGATTTGGAAAAAGCTGCACCGTCTGACCGAGCACTGTTTACCAGGTTCATTCAAAACTGGTCTGCTATGTTTAGAGCCGGAAATTTCCTGGTCTCGATAGATGTTCCTGCCAAGGTTTCCGATGATCCTCAAAATGCATGGAGAGGTTCGTTTGATTATCGGCCTATTGGGCAAGCTGTAGATGAGGTAATATTGATGACCTATGAGGAACATTGGTCACAAAGTGAACCGGGATCCGTTGCCTCTATTCCTTGGGTAACTCAGGTTTTAGATTATGCAATAGCTAACATTCCCCGAGATAAAATCTATATGGGAATTCCCCTCTATGGTTATGATTGGCCTGAGGGAGGGACGGGGAAGGTCATTGGCTATCAACGTGCAACTGAGCTGGCCAGAAGATATGGTGCTCCGTTGCAGTGGAATGCAAGGCAGCATAGTACCTACTTCCGCTATGAGACTAGAGGGGTTCGTCATACTGTATATTTTGAAGACCCAAGGAGCTTGAGAGATAAGTTAGAATTAGCAACTCAGAAGGGAATCCGCGGTGTTGCCCTTTGGGAGATGAACCTAAGCTATCCCCGTTTTTGGGAAGTGCTTCAAGAGTACGTAAATCGTTAAATAAAATAGGAGGTTTTTTCAAGTATGCGACTTCATTTCCATGGACATGCCTGCTTCGAGATTGAAGGAGACGAAGGGCGAATTCTTATTGATCCTTTCTTGAGCGGTAATCCCTGCGCTACAGTTAAACCTGAAGACTTTACACATTTAGATGGAATATTAGTAACCCATGGGCATGATGATCATTTAGGGGATGCAATAGAATTGTCTAAACAAACCGGTGCGCCAATCATCTGTGTTTTCGAGCTAGCCCATTATTGTAAGAGTCAAGGGGCCAAGACACATGCGATGCATATTGGAGGAAAGCATCAGTTTCCCTTCGGTTTGGTTAAATTAACCCAAGCTTTGCATGGATCCGGGATAATAAGTCCAGACGGAGAAATGATTTACGGGGGCCTAGCTTGTGGGTTTTTGATTCAGATGGAAGGAAAATGGCTTTACTATGCTGGGGATACAGGACTGTTCGGAGATATGGAACTTATCGGCCGACGCTATCCTATCGAGGTTGCTATGCTGCCAATCGGAGACAATTTTGTTATGGGTGTTGAAGAAGCAGTACATGCATCCCAATTATTGCGCCCTAAAGTTGTAATCCCCATGCACTATAATACTTTTCCTGTGATTGCTCAAGATGTTGGAGAATTCTTGCATCTACTACAGCGTAGAGTGCCGGAAAGTCAAGGTAAGGCCCTTAAGCCAGGAGATTTATACGAAGTTTAACCAGAGTTTTATTCGAAGTTTAAAAAGAGGTCGATTTTAATCCCACTTGATTTTCAAGTGGGATATTTTTGTCGAGAAATGGTCAAACTTAGAGAGTGAGGAGAGTTTTTAAAGTTAAGGAGATGAAAAAGTAATGACAAGAAAATTATGTACGATTCGTTGCCTTTATGGGATCAATGGTCGCTGTCGGTTGGAACATATTTTAGGTGAACGTGGTCCAAACTGCCCTCACTACGAAGAAGATTTTAACATTATGAGCAGGGGGAGGATCTAATATGAAGGCCAAGAAGCCGAAAGTAAAGAGAATAGATCCTTTAGAACCGCTAAAAATGGAGATCGCGGCTGAATTAGGATTACTTGACCAGATCCATAATAAAGGCTGGCATTCTTTAAGTGCCAAAGATGCAGGGCGTATCGGAGGATTGATGACTCAGAGACGTCGAAAAGATAGTTAGTAGATAGTAGAAGACATAGGTGAATGCTAATTCATGTGATATAATTATAGTCCGATATAGTAAATAGTGGGGAGCGTTAATAGTTGACAAAGCATCAACAAATTTTAACCTTTATTGAAGATCTGGCAATTGGTAGTAAGGTTTCCGTACGGTTTATTGCCAAAGAACTGGACGTAAGTGAAGGAACGGCTTATCGGGCTATAAAAGAGGCTGAAGGAAAAGGATTTGTTCGTTCGATTCCAAAGGTTGGAACCATTCGAATTGAAGGGCTGAAGGAGAGACAAATCGAGGACCTGACATTGCGTGAAGTTTCACAGATTGCTGAAGGAGTCGTAGTTTGTGGTTTCACCCATCTTGATCGCTCCCCCAATAAGTTTGTTATTGCTGCGATGGAATTAAATACTATGGCACGTTACTTAGAAGCTGGGGCATTGTGTATTGTTGGAAATCGAAGAGACGCCCAGATATTTGCTTTAAATAACCATTCGTCACTTTTAATAACCGGAGGATTGGAACCGGATGAAGAAGTTGTAGAATTAGCACGCAAGAATGAGTTAGTGATTATTCAGTCTCCCTATGATACTTTTGCAGTCACCTCAATGATTAATCGTGCACTCTATGATCGATTGATTCAAAAAGAACTTATTTTAGTAGAAGATATTATGGTTGAGGATGTCAGTTTTCTTACAATCGATGCGACGGTTGATGATTGGAGAAAGTTGTCCCAAACTACTGATCACAGTCGTTTTCCGGTGGTTGATAAGGATATGACTCTGGTAGGGATTGTATCCGCCGTGGATGTTGCCGGAGCAGATCTTAAGACACCAATTAAAGACGTAATGAATGCAAATCCATTTCTAGTCGGACGAGATGACCCTGTAACCCATATCTCACGAATTATGGTTTGGGAAGGATGGGAAATTGCCGTTGTTGCGGATCAGGGGAAATTGATTGGCATCATTAGTCTCCAAGATGTGATTGAAGCTTATCAGCAGGTGCAAAAACAACCACAGTTTGGTGAAACTGTAGACAATCTTGTGTTAAGTGGGTTCCGATTTGTCGATGATGCAGAGCATCTCACAATTGAAGGAGAGATCACTAACGCTATGAGTGACGATTACGGATCTGCCAGTTGTGGAGTTATTGTGACAGTTATGAATATGGCAGGCTATATTTCCCTGCGTAAGAAGTATCGACTTAATGCAATTACCGAGAATTTTACTCTTTATCAATTACAGCCCATTGCAGTTGGTACAGAAATTGTGGTTACAGCTAAGCTGTTATTAGTTGCTAAAAAGCACTGTAATATTGAAGTCGAAGTGATGGCTAATAATGATTTAGTGGCCAAAGGATTAATGACCGCTAGGATTGGGGACAAAAAATTGGTGAGTGATACGGCCCATTAGTATTGATGTGGCTAAAGCCCCCTCGTCCACTGGATTGAGGGGGCTTTCTAAGGAAGGTAGGTGGGATCCTTATGAGGGCTCAAGTAGCTCATAATATGCATGGCTTTGTACACTTGCATAATCATACAGAATTTAGCCTGCTAGACGGGGCGGCACGAATTAAAAATTTAGTTCAGCGTGCCGTGGAACTGAAAATGTCGGCTTTGGCTATCACTGATCATGGAGTTATGTATGGAGTTATTGACTTTTATAAGGCTTGTAAACAAGCGGGAATTAAACCGATTATTGGCTGTGAGGTTTACGTCGCACCTAATAAACGAACGGATAAAGTACAGGGGAAGGATGACTCAAATTATCACTTAGTCTTGTTAGCTGAAACTGAGCAAGGGTATCGAAACTTAATAAAATTAGTTTCTATGGCTCATATTGAAGGTTTTTATTATAAGCCTAGGGTAGATAAAGAAATTCTTCGCAAACATGCTCAGGGAATAATCGCACTTAGTGCTTGCTTAGCTGGAGAAATTTCCGATTATTTAGTGCATGACCAACTGGAAATGGCAATCAATAGCGCTCGTGAGTATGAGGAGATATTTGGAAAAGGTAATTTTTTTCTGGAATTGCAAGATCATGGCTTAGAAGAGCAGCGCAAAGTTAATCAAGGAATGTGGAAGGTTCACGACAGTACAGGAATTCCAATGGTGGCTACCAATGATGTGCATTATGTTAATCGTGAAGATGCTTTCGTTCAAGACGCTTTGCTCTGTATCCAGACCGGAAAAACTTTAGAGGATACAGCCCGCCTGCGTTTTTCCAGTCAGGATTTTTTTCTGAAATCTGAGCAGGAGATGTCTCTGCTCTTTGGGGAACATCCGGAACTTTTGAGCAACACATCCATGATCGCTGAACGTTGTCAGATGAATTTTCAGTTTGGAGAGAATTATTTACCGGTGTTTGAGGTTCCCCCAGGGTATACTTTAGACAATTATTTGGAGGCAGAATGCCGTAGGGCTTTTCCGCGATTTTACCCTCAAATGACTGAATTAGAATGTCAGAGGTTAGATTACGAACTAAAGGTCATTTTCCAGACGGGTTTTTCAGGGTATTTCTTAATTGTGGCTGATTTTTGTCGATTTGCCCGGGAGAACGGAGTGGTGGTAGGTCCGGGAAGAGGATCAGCGGCGGCTAGTATGGTGGCTTATCTGTTAGGCATAACTTCAGTCGAGCCCTTGCGCTTTGATCTCCTTTTCGAGCGTTTCTTGAATCCTGAACGTATTTCTATGCCGGATATAGATATAGATTTTGACCCGGAGGGTCGAGAGCGTGTCATTCGTTATGTCACAGAAAAATATGGCTCTGATAAGGTTTGCCAGATTATCACCTTCGGGACAATGGGTGCTAAGGCGGCTATCCGAGATGGGGGACGAGTTTTGGCTATCCCCTTATTTCGAGTGGATAAAGTTGCTAAAGCAATACCTTCGGATCTTGGAATGACCCTGGAAAAAGCTTTAGAGGTGTCCCCGGATTTGGCGCGAATGGTGGATGAGGATGAAGAAATCAAAAGACTCTATACTCTTGCCAAATCACTTGAAGGAATGACGCGTCACGCTTCTACCCATGCGGCAGGAGTGGTGATCGCAAAAGACCCACTAACAAATTATTTACCCCTCCAGAGAACCTCTGAAGATTTTGTCATGACTCAGTTTCCCATGAAAGCCGTCGAGGAAATCGGCCTTCTAAAAATGGACTTTTTGGGCTTGAGAAATCTAACGATTTTGCAAGAGGCTGTCCGACGTATTGAAGAAACCCATGGTTTAAAGCTAGATTTAGTAACTTTAGCCCTGGATGATTCAAAAACTTATGAGTTATTGGCTTCTGGAAACAGCACCGGGATTTTCCAGCTGGAGAGCGGTGGAATGCGAGCCATTTTAAAAGATCTTAAACCAACCTGCTTCGAGGATATTATTGCCGTCGTAGCTTTATATCGTCCTGGTCCCATGGAACAGATCCCGGAATTTATCCGCAGGAAACGTGGGGGGAACATTACTTATCTGCATCCAAAATTGGAGCCGATTCTTAAATCGACTTATGGTATTATCGTCTATCAAGAACAAGTTATGCAGATTGCTCGAGATCTAGGAGGGTACTCTCTGGGAAGAGCTGATCTGCTCCGCCGAGCAATGGGTAAAAAGAAAAAAGAAATCATGGCAGAAGAGCGGCAGAACTTTATCTACGGCTTGCAGGATAGCAGTGGAGAATGGATCATTCCGGGAGCTTTGAGATTGGGCTTGACCCTGGAAGATGCCGAAGAAATATTTGACTTAATGGCGAAATTTGCGGAATACGGCTTTAATAAAGGGCACGCTACAGCATATGCTGTTATTTCCTATCAAACAGCTTATTTAAAAGCTAATTATCCTTTAGAATTCATGGCAGCGCTCTTAAGCACTGTGATGGGTTCTTCAGATAAAATATCCTTTTACATTCAAGATGCTCGCAGCAGCGGAATACAGGTACTTCCTCCTGATGTTCAATATAGCCAGGTAGGATTTTCGATAGAAGAACAAGCGATTCGCTTTGGTTTAGGGGCCATTCGTAATGTTGGTGTCAACGTTGTAGAAAAGATTTTAGAAGCAAGGCAAGAGGGGGAGTTCAAATCTCTGGATGATTTTTGCCTGCGTGTTGACCAAAAGGTTTTGAATCGCCGAGTTATGGAGAGCTTAGTTCGCTCAGGTGCCTTTGGATCAATTTGTACACGGGCGCAGGCTCTGGCCGTTATAGATCAAGTATTAGAGACAACTTCTCGACGACAGAAAGATCGGCTTTCAGGGCAATTTTCTCTTTTTGATTTAGATGAAGACATGGATGAAGGGACTGTTTTACCTCAGATTCCCGACTTCAAGGAACGGGAGATTTTAGACATGGAGAAGGAGTATCTGGGCCTATATTTAAGTGGACATCCTCTGTCATCTGTCTTGCCGTTGCTGAAAGATTATATGTCTTCGGATATTTTGACTTGTTTGGAGGGGGAGGAAGAGAAGAAGGTGGCCCTGGGAGGATTGGTAACCGGGTTTCGTCAGAACATTACGAAAAAGGGGGAAATGATGGGCAGTTTCGTTTTGGAAGATCTGACGAGCGGAATTGAGGTTTTAGTGTTTCCTAGGGTGTATGCTCAAGCTCCCTCTATTAGTAATGATGATGTAGTTGTTGTAGTGGGACGGTACAACATCAGGGATGAAGAAAAAAAGATTTTCGCTGAGAAAATTACGAAATTAGAAGACTTGAAACCCAGCTCAGTTCAGGCTCCTAAGCAAGAATTAGCGGCAGTAGCTCAAGTCTCAGAAAAACCTAAACGTCTTTATCTGAGGTTTTCAAATCAAAACAGTGACTTAATGGAAACAGTGTTAAGTGTTTTACAACGTTTTCCAGGGAGTCAACCCGTCTACTTCTATTTTGAGGATAGCAAAAAAGTACTTGAAGGGAAACAGAGTTTTTGGGTTGACGATAGGGATGAGTTAACAAAAGAACTTTGTGAAGTGATGGACAAGTGCAATGTGGTTTGGAGACAAGCTAAAAATTTTGCTTAATGGTTACTCTCTTGCAGGAATCTAAGTCTTTAAGGCGAAAACCAACAAAACATCCAAATTAAGAAGGTGTAAAAGTGAGAATTGCTATATATCCCGGAACATTTGATCCGGTGACTAAAGGTCATCTCGATATATTAGATCGAGCGAAAGAGTTATTTGACGGTCTAATTATTGCCATCGCTTCAGATAGTAATAAGACTCCATTATTTCTGCCTGAAGAGAGAATGGAGTTGCTTATTGAAGCAACCAAAGACATGCCTAATGTAAATGTTCGGGTTTTTGAAGGGTTAACAGTTGAGTTTGCCCGCCAATGTGGAGCCATTGCTATAATCAGAGGATTACGCGCCTTATCCGATTTTGAATATGAATTTCAACTGGCCTTAATGAACAAAAAGATTGCCCCGGACATTGAAACCATATTTCTAATGACCCAAAGTGAAAACTCATTTATCAGTTCTAGTGCAATCAAGTGGGCTGCCAAATTACATGCCGGAGTCTCTGACTTTGTACCTTTGCATGTAGAAAAGGCGCTGATTGCCAAGTATGCCAGTTTGGCGGCAAACTCTAAGAAGGAGGATTAAACCCCTTTGTTGCACATTTACTAGGGCTGTGGTATCATAAATCGATTTAAAAAGGGGGATTTGAAAAAAATGTGGACTGTTATTTATATTGCTCCCAATAAATTAATTGCCGAGAAGTATAAAAAAATCCTCACAGACGAAGGTATGCTTGTCCAGCTTCGTCCAATCGGATCAGCACACCTGGGTGAGCATGCTTCAGTCGAAATTCTTGTCCCAGAATCTGAAGCAGAAGAGGCCCATGAAATTATAACTGGCGCTATGGGGAGCTAACTATGTTTAAAGATATATTCAGGAAGACTAAATATGTTACTATCAATTCTAATCAGAAGCAAAATCGAAGTTCTGAGGTACCTCGGCAGGAAGAGGCTGCAATTGTTAGTAAGAAAGAACTTCCTGACGGCCTTTGGGTTAAATGCCCCAAGTGTGGGGAAGTCCTCTTCAATAAGAATCTAGATGAAAACGGACGAGTATGCACAACCTGCGAACACCATTTTAGAATTTCTGCTCAAGGGCGTCTTGCATTATTAGTCGATGAAAATAGCTTTGAAGAGTGGGATTCCGAATTAAACACCATGGACTCATTAGAGTTTCCCGGATATGAAGAAAAACTTTTAGAGGCACAGCAAAAATCCGGTGTCTTAGAAGGAGTAGTTACTGGGCGTGCTCGAATTGAGGGTATACCCTTTGTAGTGGCTATTAATGAAGCGGGTTTTATGATGGGCAGCATGGGTTCTGTCGTTGGAGAAAAAATTGCTCGGGCTATTGAACGCGCCATTGAATTGAGATTACCGGTGGTTATTTTTTCTACGTCAGGAGGCGCTCGGATGCAAGAAGGAATTCTTTCTCTATATCAGATGGCCAAGACGAGTGCAGCTTTAGGAAAGTTAGCGGAGAACCATTTATTATATATTTCCGTTCTTACGGATCCTACCTTTGGTGGAGTGACAGCCAGCTATGCTTCATTAGGAGATATTATTATTTCAGAACCTAATGCTTTGATTGGATTTACAGGACCACGTATCATCAAACAAACCATGAGGCAGGAGCTCCCCACCGGGGCGCAGACCGCCGAGTTTAACCAGGAACATGGTTTAATTGATCTTATCGTGGCCCGCACTCAGATGCGTCCGGAGTTAGCACGTTTACTGCGGTACCATCAGGAAGGAGCTGAATATGGCTCAACTATTTGAATTTGAAAAACCTATAGCGGAATTAGAACATAGAATTTCTGAGCTCCAGAAGTTTTCTGCAGATAAGGGAATTGACCTTTCCCAGGAAGTGGACACCCTAGAGAAAAAAGTTCTTCTATTAAAGAAGGAAATCTACGGGAACCTGGAGCCTTGGCAAAAAGTGCAAATAGCCAGACATTCCGAGCGGCCGAATTTCTATGACTATGCCCCCTTGCTGTTTGAAGATTTCATAGAGCTTAAAGGGGATCGTCTGTTTGCTGATGATCATTCAATTGCGGGGGGAATTGCACTTTTTCATGGGGTTCCTGTGACAGTGGTTGCTCAAGTGAAGGGTAAGGATACCAAGGAAAATATTAAGCGTAATTTCGGGATGCCACATCCTGAGGGGTATCGCAAAGCGATACGTCTGATGGATCAAGCCGAAAAGTTTGGGCGCCCAATTTTAACCTTTATAGATACACCTGGAGCTGCCTGTGATTTGGGTGCTGAAGAACGTGGGCAGGGAGAAGCTATTGCCCGATGCTTGCTGGCAATGTCAGGGTATCATGTGCCTGTGATCAGTACGGTTATTGGTGAAGGTGGAAGTGGCGGAGCACTCGCTCTGGGAGTTTGCAATGTGCTTTTAATGCTTGAGAACTCCTTTTATTCTGTTATTGCTCCGGAAAGCTGTGCCTCAATACTCTGGAAAGATACAACAAAGGCGAAGGAAGCTGCCGCAGCTTTGAAATTCACGGCTAAGGATCTGTTAAGATTAGGAGTTGCTGATGAATTAGTTCGGGAGCCTCAAGGGGGAGCCCATAATAATCTTCACCAAACAGCTGATGAATTGTCAGAAGTGATTTCCAAGTATCTGGTTAGGCTACGTTCGGAAAGTCCGGAAGTACTTCGTGAAACACGCTATCAGAAGTTAAGGAAGATTGGAATGTTTCGAGAATCTGCTGAGATAAATTTAACAAAAAAGCTTGACTAAGTCTATGGTTTAGTGTTATTATATCTAAGTCGCCACGATTTGTGTGACAAAATTCATAGTGGGCGAGTGGCGGAATGGCAGACGCGTCGGTCTCAAAATCCGATATATGTGAGTATGTGGGGGTTCAAGTCCCCCCTCGCCCACCACTTTAATGAAACACAGTTATATCAAGGGTTTACAGAGCTGGTAAGAAATTACCAGCTCTTTTTGCTTTATAGATCGTTGTATTACCACAAATGAACCACTCTTACCTAAAAAAATTGCTAGGAGTGTGTATGCCCCTAGCAAAAAGTGTTGTTTATTATATCGTTCTAGTTTCCTGCTGGGACTGCACTACGTATAGCCTCAGGAACAACAGCTTCTCCACCAAGAGCAGTACGAACAGTGTAAGCATATGACTTGCTTAGTACGAAATCATTGGCCGGAGCTCTTTTTCCATCTGTTAGAACTATTGGTGAACTTGTTTGGGCTGCTAAAGGAGCACCTGCCAGAGCATCAATACCAGTTTCACCATTTGCTATAAAGACATTGTCAAAAGAGATTGACCGTGCAAAGTCTTGGATTACTTGTTTGTTCGTATCGTAGGCTGTGAACCCTGCATGTCGGGCTGGATCTGGGTAATGACTAAATACTGAACCAACAGCATCACTAATAATACCTGTACCTCCGATGATATCAACTGATATAATATTTGGGTTTTCAGCTAAATAGGAAGATACAACTGCTGGAAGTGCATCTCTGTCAGTTAAAAGAATTGCTTGATTTCTAGCAGAAGCTATTGAAGCAATTGAGAGTGCATCTTGCAAACCATTAGCGATACAAATTTTAGTAACACTTGTCAATTGTTTGGCAATGTTAACGGATGTTTCGTATTTATCTTTTCCACCGAGGGGAACAACAGTGATGCCCATACCCTTGATTTCATCAATTACACTTTGTTTGATCACAGCTGTGCCGCTTGTCACGTAAACAGTCTTTACAGAGAGCTTTGTTAGTTCTTCCTTGGTAGCGGGGTTAAGGGAATTTTCAGTACCAGTCAGGAGAATAGGAGCTTCCAAATAGGAGGCTAGAGGACCAGCTGTTAGAGCATCGATCATGCCGTAAGAGGTAGAAGAAGCAAGGATGGCTTTGCCTGTCCAGCCAGTTCGATCGGCAATTTGTACTGCTGTTTGTTCAGCGGTAGTTCCAGCAAGCCGAGTTGGTAATATGCCAATTGCAAATGCATTGAAAGGAACCATTGAGAGTGCCAAACCGGAAATAACTAAAGATGCTAAAATTTTGCTGATCTTTTTCATGAATACTCTCCTCTCATTTTGGAACCCTTTTATCACATTAGAAAATAAATCTCCATCCTTACCAAGGACATCAATTGACCTCAATGCCAAAATGTATAGCAGCAATGCGGAGCAAGCTGAATTATAGCACGAAGATATGACAAAGTGTTAACGAAGAATTTTCCATGTTCTTGTTAAATGATGCTAGCCGAGCTACTGCAATTCCCCAAGTCGTTCACTAAAGTAGATCTTTACTTGCTCAACATACTCTGGTTTTAAGGAATATTTTCTAAAGACACAGCTAAAGTCTCTGTCTAAGCCGTAAGTCCCAGACTCAACCCATTCCTCATCAAGATTACACGTGGCATTAATCTGATCGTACAAATAGCTGGAGCCTGAGAATTTTTCTAATAAATTATGTAGTTCAAGATCTATTTGTTGATGTGGGAGAACAAGATTAAAAGGCTTTTTATAATTCCCATATTTATAAGTACCTTCTTCTTCCCAGACAAAAGGTTTGTCACATAATTCTAATATTGCCTGGCATGTTTTAATCATCTTTGCTTTATCATCAGATTTTAGGCACATTTTTAACACCTCGAAGAATTTTTACGCCTATTATACAACGATAAAGTGTTAAAAATGAACTTATAGTTTATTATGAAAGTTCTTATTTAAAATTGGATAATCAGTCCCGTTTACCTTTAAAGACAAGACTGTCCTAGTCGTATTTGAGGTGGGTTTGATATTCCTATTAAGTAGACTATACTATTATGGTAACAAGAATTAGCATAATTGACTTAAGATGAATTTGTCAGTAGGATTCAGGAAACTTTCAGCTTTCCCTCAGGTTGAATTCAACCTCCTATTGCATAATTAGGCTTAAGATCACCACTAAGTAATACTTTATATATTGTCAAAACCATTAATGATCTTTACCTGTTGTAAAGGAGCTTACTAGCATGAAGAAATTAAAGGGAATTAAACTATTATTGGTCGATGATGAACCGAACATTTTACAGTTTTTGGAGATGGGACTTCAAGAGGAGGGATTTGAGGTTCAAACAGCTCAAGATGGTATGACAGCCGTAACGATTGCCAAGCAATTTCAGCCGCATATCATAATTCTTGATGTTATGATGCCTGGCATGGATGGTTTTGAAGTATGTCGAATGCTGAAAAAGACGGAAAATGTGGCCATTATTATGCTGACCGCCAAGGATGAAGTGGATGACCGAGTAAAAGGACTGACCCTCGGGGCTGATGACTATATGATGAAGCCCTTTAGTTTTGAGGAATTACTGGCCCGCATTCAGGCTAGAATACGGAATCAATTCCCCAATCTTCTTGGTGAGGTTGAGCTAGGCGCTTTTCGTATTGATGATAGGCGAAAAGAAATCTTGCATGAGCAAAGGGTTCTCGAACTCTCCACCACGGAGTATGAGTTGCTGAAATTTTTAGTGCTGAATCATGGTTTAGTTTTAAGCAAAGCGAAAATATTAGACAAAGTATGGGGTTATGACTTCGGAGGGGATGAAAATATTGTTGAGGTGTATATTCGATCCTTGCGAGAAAAATTAAACGATAAAGAGCATCGTCTAATTCGAACTCTGCGCGGGGCAGGATATCGGGTAGATCTGTAAAATGAAATCCATAATAAAATTTATGACTAAAACCAACTCCCTTCGTTTTCAACTTTTATCACGTTCGTTATTGCTTATGGCTGGATTATTGCTGATCATAGGGATATCCCAATATATCTTCATGCGAGGATTTATTTATCAAAATAAAGTAATCAGTGTCCAAAACCAGGTATTATCCATTCACCCGGATGTTTGGGAAAGGATAGCGGGAGACTATGTCAATGAAAAACCCGCAGTAATCCCGGATATTAAAGCCCGAGATGAATTGGGGGATAAACCTCCCGGTAAAGGTCATAATAAGGCTCCTTTTTTCCTCTTGCAGGACTCTACCATTGCTTTCTATGATATGAAGGGGAATTTTTCGATTTTCTCAGATTCTTCAGCAGATAGTGTACTCCCCACTAAACTTGATGAAAAAGATTATGAAGATGCCTTACGTTCAAAACCTAACCTAAATTATAAGATTGTCGATCAAGCCTCAGGGCATGAACAATTGATTGTTCTTCAGCCAATCAGATCGAGGGATCAATTGGTTGGAGTGGTTCAGGTAAGTATAAATACTAAACCTTTAAGGGATATTTTAACTCGGCAATTGCTGACATTTTTACTGATTTCTTTGCTTGCTTTGATCGGAGGTATGTTAGCATTCATCCCTGTATTAAGAAAAACCTTGGTTCCATTGTCTAAAATGGTAGATACTGTGGAACAAATCGATGCCGGGAATCTTGCAGAAAGGTTACCTATTGACCAAGGGCAAGAAGAAATTGACCGCTTGGCAGATTCATTTAATGGAATGCTTGAAAGGCTTGAAACTTCTTTTGAAGCGGAAAAAGAGGCTAAAGAACAAATGCGGCGTTTTGTTGCTGATGCATCTCATGAGCTTCGTACGCCTTTGACGTCAATTCATGGCTTTTTAGAGGTTCTGCTCCGAGGTGCTATGAACCAGCCTGATAAATTGCATAGATCCTTAACCAGCATGTATGCTGAATCTGAACGGATGACAAAATTAGTTCAGGATTTGCTGCTTCTAGCTAAATTGGATCGTTCGCCAAATATCCAGCTGGCTGAAGGGGAGTTGGACGAAACCATTAAGGGAATGGCACCCCAGCTAAGGTTATTAGCGGGGAATCGAAAAGTTACTTTGAGGCTTGCTTCCAATTTAAAATGTTGCTTTGATGAAGACAAGATGAAACAAGTCATTCTAAATCTTTTCCATAATGCTGTACAGCATACTGATCCTGAAAAAGGGGATATCCAGATTTCTTTGGAGATGGTTTCAGGTGGTGTGGAGTTAACAGTTAGAGATAATGGTTCAGGTATTCCTGCGGAACATTTACCAAAATTATTTGATCGTTTTTATCGGAGTGATTCCTCCAGAACTCGAAAGTATGGGGGAGCCGGATTAGGTCTGGCCATAACAAAATCTCTTGTAGAGCATCACGGTGGAACCATTAGAGTAGAAAGTTTGGCGGAAGAAGGAACAGTGTTTTATGTATGGTTCCCGCAGTTTTGTCAAGAATAACCCGCTTTTTGACTAAACCTTTGCTTCTTTTTGTTTATGAATGCAAAAAACACTTTGTTAACAATAATTAAGGAAATATCAAAAAGAGTTCCATGAAAATAAGCACAGGAAGAATAGCTACCTGTCTTATTTTCATGGAACTTTTTAGCTGGATATTATGAGAAGAAAAACGAACCGCTTATTGGTCATAACCATTAGGATGGCTCAGGTGCCAAGCCCAGGCGCTCTCAATGATTTGTTCTAAAGAGCTATACTGTGGGTTCCAGCCCAAAAGGTCTTTAATCTTATCTACTTTTGCTACAAGTCTATCCGGATCACCTGGTCGACGTGGAGATTCAACCACAGGAATTTTTCGACCCGTGACTTGGCGAGCGGTTTCGATAACCTCTCTAACACTAAAGCCGGAACCTGTTCCAACATTATAAGCTCCGCTTTCAATCCCTGTTCCCAGAGCTTCCAATGCTAATACATGTGCCTTTGCCAGATCCAGAACATGAATATAATCGCGAATGCACGTACCATCGGGAGTTGAATAATCCGTGCCAAAGATATGTATTTCTTTACGTTGCCCTAATGCTGTCTTTAATATCAGCGGAATTAGGTGTGTTTCCGGTAGATGATCCTCTCCTAAGGAACCATCAAGTGCTGCACCGGCAGCATTGAAATAGCGCAGAGCAATCCATTGGAGGCCATAGGCTTTCTCAAGCCAAGAAAAGGATTGTTCAATCATAAGTTTAGATTGGCCGTAGGGGTTGATGGGAATTGTAGGTGCACTTTCGGGAATGGGTATTTCTTCAGGAATACCATAAGTTGCTGCCGTGGAGGAGAAGATTATGCGCTTTACCCCTGACTTGAGGAGTGTACTTACAAAACGGTTGGTCTTAGCAGTATTTTCTTCGAAATAAAGATCAGGTTTTTCCGCGGATTCTCCCACTAGGCTCCTCGCCGCAAAATGAATAACAGCATTTATTTGTTCTTGTTCGATAATCCTTTGAACGAGATGTGGATCGGCAATGTCGCCCTGAAAAAAGGGAACATTATCTAAAACGGATTGCTGATGCCCAGTCACAAGATTATCGAGAACAACGGGTTTGTAGCCCTGCTCTAAAAGCGTTTTGACAGTAAGACTGCCGATATAGCCCGCCCCACCGGATACGAGAATAGATTGCATGAAATCTCCTCTTTTCCTAAACTTGAAGGATATAAAGCAAAGTAGATAATTGAGTTTTGGTTAAGTATAGATCACCATCTAATACGCAATTGACTTCTAGAGGAAATATTGCTTAAGATTACCAATATTATAGCATCTCATAATGAATCAAGGAACCTAAGGAAAATTCAAAATGTGTGTGAAAGTCCTCCTATTAAATAATTTGAATAGGGGTTATTTTTTTGCCCTTCAAAAACCCCAATTGTTATTGAATTCCTCCGAAAATCGTTTCTTTCAGCTAACTTTCAGGAAACGCTCATTTAACCTTCAGGTAGTATTTAGTCTCAATTCAGGAATGAGAGGTATAGTAAAACAAATCCATCAAGCATTGACTCTAAGTGAACTTTGAAAAGGAGCATTTCTTTATGAAAGAACTAAAGCAGGAGGTTGGGAATTTTTCCTGGAAGCTCTGTCTAGACGAACTGACTTCCTTCTCCGTTAAACCTCTCCAATTGGCCAATTATGCTGGGGTAATCTTAATTACTTTCGGTTTTAGCTATTTGTTAGCAATGCTTCTTCTAAAAGTTTTCAGTGCCGTGGTAATATGCGGGGCAGGATCCAAAGGGAAGGTGGAATATACTTCCTTCAGCGAAGCGGAATCCAGTGGGGCACACCCACTTGTAGAAGTGGGTCTCTAACGATTTATGAATAACATTAAGGAGAGAGATTATGTTTCGAAAAATGCGTAATTTACACTTATGGATTGGGTTAATCACTTCAATAATAATTCTTATGGAGGCGGTTACCGGATTAATGCTAGCACATCCTTCACTGGTGGGAATGCAGTCAAGGGCTCCTATTGCTGAAAGAACTTCTCAGATTAATTCCTCAGGGAGCAGCAGTATAGCGACCTTAGATCAGAATGAAAGTTCTATTAATCAGAGCTTGAATTCTCAAGAGGAGATGCAATCTGAATTGACTGCACAAAAAAGTAAAGGCTTGGGAAAACAAGGAAGCGGAAATGGTCTTATGGGAGTCATAAAAGGACTGCATGCAGGCAAAGTAGGAAATTTAAATATCCAATGGTTAATAGATCTTTCGGCGATAAGCATGATAGTTTTAACCATTTCGGGAATTTATCTTTCTGTAAAAATTTTGAGAGTGCAAAGGAAAGCCTAGTGATATCCTAGCAGAATTTTATGGTATGCGTTTAGGTAAAAAAGTGCATTAATCACTAGTATGGGAAGAACTTTCACTAAAACGAAGAGTCGAAGCTAAAATGAGATGGATTTTTAAAAAATAGAGGTCAATTACAAAATATTTATAAGGAAGTTCTAGATTCATTGAATTAAATTATATACATAGAACGTGTTGGGAAGTAACCAAGTGGTATTTTAACAAATAAAATGCTCAAACCTTCATTAGATTAGTTGGAAGGTTTGAGCATTTTATTTGTTAGCTTGTATGTTCTAAGTAATATCCGATGTTAAGTACTGAGTTTAAAGTTCCTTGATAAAATATGGGTATTAATTATTGAAAGAAGGCTTCACTTAAGGAAAGATTTTTCTTATTTCAGCTTAATCAAGCAACTTTATTAGGTGAATTTAAAAA
>NZ_JMGA01000024.1 GCF_000765145.1 Desulfosporosinus sp. HMP52
TTTCAGCGAGATGGTTACACTTTAACAATCAATTGAATTAGGGGGTCAAAATTGGATGAAAAACTGACCCCTTTTATCCAATAGTACCAGGGTCAGTTTTGAGTGAAACTTTTATGAAAAAGGGGTCAATTTTCATTGACAATCAACAATAGTTTCGCTCGCTCTTGTTTTCTTTTCTCCAATTTTTCTTGGTCTAGTTGATCATCATTTTCTGATTCGCGTACAAGTTCGTCATCTACTTCGTCCAACAAATCGTTCTGTACTAACTTTTCGACCGCATCTTCTCCATCACTCATCTCAATTCTCCTCACAAAGAACTCAAAATATGAAGTTGTCTTGGTGATGATGTCGCAACCAAAACTCCAACACACACCCAGAAATATACTTATCTACACATTTCAACACTGAAGCTAATATCCCTTCCAAATATGGAATTTTATTATATATTTTTTTCTTCTTTGATATGGAAAATAAATTGTATAGTTCTGGACAGAGTTCTGTCGATTCTCCCTTTTAGATGAGAGTTACAAAACTAAGCAAAGCTCACCATCTGCATTGAGCATTTTTAAACTTACCCTATCCAAGTGCAACCTCAATTTGCAACGCCCCACTCCTAAACCAATTTGTAGAGCGCCCTTTCTTGCGCAAGAATTATTTAGTCTGTCTGCAAGATTACACTGTTTATTGGGGCATGCTCTAGACGAACAAATCGAAGGTAAAAGAACAGCTTTCAAACGGCATTATTATATCCGTTTGAATATATTAGCCAAATATTAAACATTTGTTTAACAGCTCCAAAGACCTCAAACATACTTATCTGAAACAGAGGGATAACCTTCTGACCGTTGAATCAGAACCACTCCACCCTTGAACAAAGAGAAAGAAGGGCTTAATTACCCTTCTGAACTTCGTGTTGGTTTACCAACTTATAAAATGTAGTTGTCTTCAAATTCAATTCCTGCATTGCTTTTTTAGCCGTAATCTCTTCACTTTTCCATCTTACATATACCTCATTGAATCCTTCTGGAAATGTAGCTTTTGGTCTACCTAAATGCTTTCCTTGTAATTTAGCAACTAAAATACCTTCTGCCTGTCTCGTCTTTATATTTGCCCGTTCCTGCTCTGCAACATAAGCAAGTACCTGTAATATAAGATCAGAAATAAATGTGCCGAGTAAATCTTTGTGTAAGGTTGTATCAAGCATTGACATATCTAACACTTTGATATCTGCTTTAATTTCCTGGGTAATATACTGCCATTCTTTAATTATTTCTTTATAATTCCTTCCCAAACGGTCGATAGACTTAATAATAAGCAAATCACCTTCACGCAACGCGTTTTTTAGAATCTGATACTGAGGTCTATCAAAATCTTTACCACTTTGCTTATCTAACAATATAAACCTTTCATCAACACCAGCCTCAGTCAATGCTTTAATCTGCCTAGCTTCATTTTGATCTTTATCGCTCACTCTGCAATACCCATAAATCCTATTTGTATTTGTCATAGCGAACACTCCCTATAATTTCCTTATATCCAAATTATAGCAAGTGTATTCGTAAAGGTCAATGTGTTTTACGTTTATGTTCGTAATTGTTTTTGAACTTTTACGAATGTATATTTAGGCATATTTTTATGTTTTTTGTATATTTCCAAAGTTACACCTTTCCGAACACCAATAGCTCTAGATCGTCACGAAATAAGGAGTTTGCAAATTAATTTATGAGATCCTTCCCACAACAATTAGCAAAGTGCTGTTTGCTTCCACAAAAACACTTCTTTCCTATTTTCTTGCTACTGAATTTCGAATAGAAGTTCAGTCTATCTATTATTCTGTTAACTGCATCGTTAAATTCAATATCATTATCCTTCGATAAACGAATTAGATTATCTACAGCAATAGGATGCCAAGTCTTTTTGTCAACTAAAAAAGCCCCGTTCATATATGACGTATAACCTTCGTTTACTTCACCAGTTAGCACCAAAGCTAATCCTTTTGTAAAATGGGCGATGCTCCTATAGTTCCTCTGAATAGCCGAATTAGCTGCCTCTATTGATTTGTCGTACTCCCCTTTAAAGCAGTAAGCATAAGCAAGGTTTTCCAAATATTCATCATGATTAAGTTCTTCCATTAAAGGAATAGCATCAATGAAAGAATCATTATTTAAAAGTTTTATTAAAGTGTTAATTTTTTCAACTTCCACTTCATTAATCTTAACTATTATTTCTATAGTTTGCTCTTCTTGCCAAAAGTTTCGTTTCTTCGCCATAAAATTTAACAAGATTGTAAATTGCACTTGATCACCTTTGTCTTTTGACATATAATCAAGAACCTTTTCAATAGGATACCTATTCATACCTTCAAATGTATGTACCACTAAGTCATAAAAATCTTTTGCCCCATAACCGAAAAAATTCTTTCTTAGGGATAGGTTATGGTTTCGTTCATGTATATCTTTAATTAGGTTCTTATTACTTTTAGTATAGCTCTTAATTTTTAATCTTTTCAAATCAAACCAATAAGGTAAAATGCCGAGGCACTTTGTCATGATCGTTTTTTCATGTTTGTCGTTCATATGTAGATAAACTTTTGTAACTTGCTTAGGAATTGTATTTTTAACATCTTGAATTAATGCGCTGCAAAGACTTTCTGTAAGCTCTTCTTCTTTAAGGTTTTTAATTTTTTCAATTGTATCTTCTTTAATCAAATAAGGGCAATCATCCGTATCTATTCTTAATATCGAAATAATCTTGCTAAACTTATAAATAAATCTTCCTGTTTCATGCTTAATATTTGGAGGAACTATTTTTATTGGTTCTTGACCACCTTCACCACTATATATTATAAGCCTTCGAAAACCTTCATCCTCCCACATTCTCATTAACCCATTAAATTTTACTATTTCGGATATTTTTCCTGACATATTGCAGTTTAAGTTGAATGTAATCTCTTTAGACTCATCTCCTGCACTAATGTTGAATTCATAAGGATAGTGAACAGGTTCACTTATCACATCCTTCATAAGTTTGATTTTTAGTTCTCTTCTGCTACGATTAATATCAAAGTCGAATAGTACACTATGATTAAACTGCATACGTTCAATATTTGGCATAACTTTTAATGATATTAATCCGTTTTCGTGTATTTGGTTTAATTCATTATCACGATCAAACACTATATCTTTCATCGCAATATCTTTCGAGAATTCTATTGGAACACCTGCAATTCCTGAAGCAAACACCAACGTCATAAAATCAAGATTAGGCAATTGATTTTTTGTAATTGTAGTAGATACTGTAAACTTACCTCCTATAGATTCATCGCTACTTTTAAACGGATCAATTCCTTGTTCAAATAACTCAATCAATTCTCTTTTTTTTTCTGCTGCATCTGGAATTGAGGAACATATCTTTAGGAGGGGGAAAATATCATCTGAAAGTTTTCGTGCAATCGCCTGGGCGGCAAGATATGTTTCATTTTTTAGTTCCTGGGGATATTTTAATACATCAACACAAAGCGCGTGTAATAAACCTAAATCAAGAGTAACCCTCCTGTCAAAGTTTCCAAACTCATAGGGAGTATTTCTAGGGTCAAAAAAGTACTCAAGGCTTGTTGGGAAGTGAGTCAGTATTAGTATTCTATCCTCTCTATCACCTTCTGAATATGAAACTCCAAATCGATCATTAACATATTCATCAAAAGTTTGATTTAGGTAATTTTCAACAAACTTAGACCTTGTAAACTCCAATTCAGATTCAGTTCGAAGAAAGGTATATAGTAATACCTTGAAGTTCTTTTCTGACATATTTAACGAGTACCTGCCACCATCATCCATTATTATGGTCTTCATACTTTTTAACCTAATAATAGATTCACTAATTTCCTTTTGCCTGCGAGTGGATAATAGCTTTTCAAAAAGTTCTTGCTCGTTTACATTACCCTGGACTGCCAGATATAAACAAATCTCCTGATATACAACTTTCTCTGTATCGAGAATAATTTCTATACTACTAATGAATATTCCATTTTTTTGAAATATAGACTTGAGCTCATCATACTTAGCTTTAATGCCACTGTATAGATCGATTACAGCATGCTCTAGTCTATTATTGGGGATTGTTGCTTTAATTTGGATAATATTCGTTTCTGGATCACGTGCTATGCCTGTACATATTTCATGCCTTTCATGATGAATTAAACTCTCGGGTTTAACATCAAGGTATTTCTTAACTAATTCTGGAGCACGTTCCTCTAGTATATCTAATTCATCGCTCATTCTTAATATTGCTGCTAACAACCTAAGTCTTATTATATCTCCATATCCATAAGGTTCTTTTTCCGCAATTGAATCCAAATCGCGAACCCTGTGTCCTTCGACTATTTTAATTATTGCCTGCGCCTCTCTTTGTTCTAACATCAAGTCATCTCGATATGCATTAATAAAATCAGCAGATCGATACTGATGGCTATCTCTAACCTCCGCAGCATAGTCTTTTTCATCCTGATACTTACTTTGACCCACCATTCCAATATCATGAATAAGTGTTGCTGAAATAAGTAAGAATTTTTCATCATCATTCAATAAAGTAATAATCTCATTGAAACACGCACCAAATAGTTCCTCAACATTTAGAGAATGTTCAACAGTGTGCTCTGTATAATCAATATTAACATTTGTAGTTCTACTTAATAAGGGTGATACTTTATCTTGTATTAAGTCAATTTTTTGTTTAAGTGAATTGTTAATAATACTTTTTCTTAACAACTGCTTTCTATTTCTTGTCATACATTTCCCTCACAATTAAATCTTTGACCATAAAGTTTATTTTTGGTCATGCACAAAACATATTTCCCCATAAAATAAATCTAGCAATATTTCGAATTGTGTCCTTTCCAGTGCTCTTATGATCTAAAACATTATTACCATTTCGACAAGTATTTTCCTTATTCCTCTTTGGAAAACAAAAAACGCTCAAACCTCAATAGGTTTGAGCGTAAACATCAACATCTAAAGAAATTATCGTAGAATTACCACTGCTCTGTTGACAATGGTCGGTGATTTTCTCTAACTGGACTGCCCTTCATTTCCGTTAGCATAGTTCAAAGCAACATGTCATGGCTCTATTAGAAAGAGTTTAATGATTCAAGAATACTTTCGTTCGCCGCCAAAAAATTTACGCCGCGAATATAAATTATTTGCTCTTATATCGTTCTTCTCCAGACTGTCGATTAATCTTCCACGACCCATTGATTTTTATCAGCTCATAAATAGACACGTAGAAGCTTGAACCATCGTCCCTGTGTACATATTCGATAACTGCTCTTTGGTCGCTGATATCTTTCCGAAGTGGTGTCAATATCATAGGTGGTGGAATCTTATTTTCTTCATATAAAGATACAAATGTTTCATAGCCGCCCAAACCACTCTTTAGTCTATCTGTATGCATTGACCACATTTTCTCGTAGTTCTTCTTAGAAAGAGCTTCATGGTACGCTTCCATAGTGGCTTCTGGAGTTTTAGCACTAACAGAAGAACTGGACGTCTGAGACGATCCACAGCCCCCAACAAACGATAGGGCAGTGATCATCAATATAGCTATCAGAATTTTGCGAACTAACAACTTCATGATTGATGTCTCCTTCAATTATTCTTTTCAAATGTTGCTACGCAATCCAAGGATGATGAAGTGTTCAAACTGAGAATTTACTCTAGTTTAACCTAAGTTCTTTTACCAAGTGCGAATAATTTTAGTTGATAAATAACCTACAAATAATGCAGATATTGAATATATTAGTTTTATTTAACGATTACATGTCTCCGATATTTGCCATTTTATCGAACTATCACCCACCACACCAGTTCCCCTTGTCCTTAGATTAAAGTCTCAATTTTCAAGTAAGAAGGGGGTGTATAGATTCGATTCCTTTGATCAAAAGAACACTGCTCCTTTCAAATTGCAGACTATAGTCTGCAGATAACACTAGCTCATTATAATATACTTTTCTTGGTAAATAAATCTATTTTTTAAGCTGGAGTGCTATGGAAAAGTATGTTAATGAGTTAATTCACTTTGGAAATAAAGTTCGTATACTTCGTGAGAGGGCAGGTTTTTCTCAAGAAACACTTAGTTTTAAGGCAAATTTACATCGAACATATATAAGTCAACTCGAGTTAGGTCAACGTAACCCTTCCTACACTACACTTCTAAAATTAGCAAATGCTCTATCAGTTTCTGTTTCAGATTTAATGGATTGATGATAAAAGTTCATACGACATGGTTCTCGATAAGAAGATAATCGAGAACTTTTTTATTTCCTCAGGATCGCTTTTCTCACAGACTTGTAATTTAGGATAAATTTAGGCTACTTACAACTCTTTCGTTCTGAAAAGTTTTTTGTAATTAAAGACAATATCATATTTTTACATTCAGAGAATTGTGTAGGATTTATTTTAGTTTTGTGTTTCAGGTCCTCCGTTGTAATATTAAGAACCGTCCTTGTTTGATTCATAACCCTGCAGATAAATAAAAAATGAGACTGAGGATCTAACGTGGGCAATTAGGAACCCTAGAGACCGATGCAGTTTTTAAGGGTTATGCGGGGTGATTTAATGCCTATGAGTCAATCGTGACATCTTCAACAAGCAAAACCCCTCACTCATACATCTACAAGCTCTTAGAAGGCAATTCTGAAGGCTTTACAGCATAATAATAGTAATTTGTTGTTTCTCAAATCCAATATTACTAGGAAGGACAATTATTATTGAACAATAAAAAATACCCATCCTCTGTTAAAGAATGAGTATTTTGCAAAACTAAACAACTGAATTTATCTGACCGATTTGACCGAATTTTGACCGACTACTTCCAGATACTAAGGGGTTTTTGTAGGTATTTAGCTGTTTTGTCGTTCAGCCCCACAATTTTTATTTATTCGCAAATCCGCCTGTACCAAGGCTTTCAGGGTCTCTATCCATCAATATTTACCTTTAACTGGTGGGCGATACTGGTCTCGAACCAGTGGCCTCATCCGTGTGAAGGATGCGCTCTACCGCTGAGCTAATCGCCCGAAGGATTTATGTATTCTATATTTCCGACAAAAATAAAATTCCCACCATTTATCCACATTGATAAATGGTGGCACTACCAGGATAAATGTTAATAAGATGTTCTTAATGTTCCAAATGTTCTATAAATTACATCCTACAAAAAATACCACAGTTTTTGGAGTTAGTCAATTATTAATTAGCTTAAATTACAATATGTTCGTATGTTGGCATACACCTGTTCGTATACAATTCTCAAGTCATCCTAACCGCGCCAGAGATCAATCTGTTAAATACCCTTCCCCTCACGTCAGAAAAATATTACAGCAACTTTCTTATGTACAATACCGAACGAGTTGACACTCTTCAGTGGTGCGACGGATTTTTTGAATCGAACGGTGTATCTCTGAAATGGTCCGTCCTGCTCATCATCTCAGATTTCTAATATGACTAATTAACTCTATTTTACTTCCGAACGGTCAGATTGAATTAGGGCTCGTAAACTCTCCAGGGTTTGTTGAACTTTAAGAGCATCAAATGATATATCCGAAATCTCTCTCAGTAAATAGCGGCACATATTGTCTTTTACTAATTCATATAAAGAGTTTATTACAAAACCACCCGGGCTGCATACTATTTGAGTGTAATTAATTTTCTTGTCAGACGTTAAAGGACAAAAACTGATATTGTGTCTACTTTTATGGTTTCTTAGTTGAGTGAGTAAATACTGTTGAGATTTATCAACTCCATATTCATCGTTATTATAGATAAGTGTTATTTTTGTATTAGCTAGAATTCCAATAATGGTATTCGTAATGGCATTATCCTGCAAAAGTGATCTGATACGAGAAGAAGCAATGATTAACTCCCTAGGCTTGTATTGTTGGCATTCAGTTAGAATGTCCGTCAATTCTCCATCAAGAAGGTATCGATCTTTATAGTACAAAGACTCAATTTCATCTATAGGTATCGCCGTTTTTGACCTTTTCTGTAGCACGGACATAAGATCAATTAGCGCTTCGTTTTTTGCCGAATCATTTTGATGTACATTGGATTTTTGCTGAGCAATAAAACCCCTGTTAGTTTCAAACAATAAACTCGTGCTCGTAACGTTTTTGGAAATCTGCATATTAGCGATAAGTGAGTAATTAGAAGAGTTTTCTTCCTTAGTATCAAATATCAGTAGTAAGGAAGAGTCTTCCTCGTTAACATACACAAAACAGCCAACTGCTAGATATTTGATATTTAGATATGCAATATCAAGTATTCGATAAAGTGATTTTTCCTTTAATTTTCTTGATATAAAAAAATCTTCCTCTTTGTCTTTGTCATACATTTGCTCAATTATAGGGAATTTATCTCTCAGAAATTGTATATCCAATTCGATATTTTGGTCAAGATGTGCAAATCCTGGGGTAGGCCTATCGAGGAATCGTCCGTTACTATAATTCTCAATATCACCTGTTACCATATTAACAAATAGTTCATTAAGTTGGCTTTTTTTAATAGTAACCTTTGTCAGTTCCTGTAGTGCATTTTTACCTTTTACTGTTAATATAAGCGACATTTCAGATACATCTATAAGGTTCGCTAAAGCCATTTCTGCAATAACTTCTTTATAAATGTCAATCTCCAATCCGAGTAAAGTTGCCATCCTTTCAATGTCATCTACCCCGACAGATAGGTATTTAAGGACTGTTTCATAGACAAAAGATAATGGCGTTACTGTTCTTTCTAGAATACTAACTCCAATTTCTTTATATGGAATAAAGACATTCGTTCTTTTCACGAAAGAATACCCAACGTTTTTAGGAGGAACATACTCGCCAATAGAGTCAAGCAGATGTTTCATTTATTGATCACTCCCATGTTGAACAAAATGACAGAGCTCATTATTCTTGACCATATAATTAATAATTTCTGGGAACTTGTTTTCGGAGATATTCGGATTATTTAGAAAGTCAGAATCTCCCACAATAATAAGTAAACGCTTGGCTCTGGAAAATGAGACATTGATTCTGGCATGTTCATTTAAGAAACCAATTTTTGGTGATTCACTGCTTCTGACTGTAGAGTAAAGAATAATATCTTTTTGGCTACCTTGAAAAGCATCTACAGTATTAGCTTCAACAGATATATTCTTTAGTTCTAGTAGATTTATGTCTCTTTGGACTCTGTCAAGTTGTGGTCTGTATGGGGTTATCACACCAACAGTGTATCCTTTAGAACCAATTTCCTCATCGAGTTGTTTAATATACTCAAGCAATATACTTACTTCTGCAAAATTAAAATAACTCGATTTACCATTTTCATTTTCTACTGGAGTTTCAAATCGCTTACTCTCTGGAAGATCAGAAGTGGATACCCAAAGCATGGCATGATTCTTAAATGAAGGTAAATCTAAAGCACGGTCTTCTTGCCTAGTACCGTTCTGGATACCGTTACCATAAAACACGGTGCTTATCATATCACCGATAACCGGATGCATTCTATATTGTGTAGTAAGAACTTGTTTGCAATGGTCGGGAATCAAGTTAAAAATCTTCTCAAAGCCCCCATTTTTTAAATCGTTAATATCGATCTTTTTATCGGCTCTACTTATTGCTCCTTGATCAAAAACAGGAGGCAATTGCTTATGATCTCCAACCATTACCACCTTTTTGGCTTTTACTAGAGAAACCATAATTTCCGGAAAAGTAGCTTTTGCTGCTTCATCAACGATAACATAATCAAATATTGCGTCATTAACGAATGGATTTGCGGCAAACCCAGAACATGTACCTACTACAATCGATGCGTTCTTTATAAAATATTCTTCAATATCACTTGTTTCAATTAGTTGCCTAATCCAATTGTAGCTTATCAATAACTCGCGTAGTTCTGCGCTGTCTCCTCTGATCTTGTAATTCTGGTAAAATGAAGCCAATATATTGACATTAGTCTGATTTTCTTCGGTTGTACTATTTGCAATTTGTGTAAGATCCAAAGCAGTTGCAAATTGTACAAAACTTTCTTTGTCAATACCCATCGCAACTAAGCTTTTATCCAATTGTTTTTGACTTTCATATATAATATTTTGAATCCAGACCTTTTTCTTATTATCTAAGCTATACTTCTCTCTGGATAAATGAGATAGTTTTTCATCATAACCTATTCTAATAGCATTAATGCCATCAAGATGCGGATCTAGGTCCTCAAGTATTTTGTCAACTGCAGCATGCGATTGAGAAACGATTAAAACCTTTTGTGAGATACTTGGATTCCTCTTGTTATGAGCAATGATCTGTCTAATAAGCTCTACAATAACATTTGTTTTTCCAGTGCCAGGGGGACCTTGTATCAGTGCGATATCGCGAGCATCCATTATTTTTCTTATTGCCAGTTGTTGCGTATCATCAAGAGATGTATCGAAATATCTGACCATTCCTGAATTGGGAAAACTCTCTGGCTGCTCTAACCCAACAAAAATACTTTTTAGATTTCCATGACAGTTGAACTCTCCTCTTTGGAATTCATCTAAGGCACGTTCTTGTTTCTTGAATTGAGCAATTTCCATACGATAATCAATACAGAAATACCCTGATTGAGGTAAAGAAACAAATTTGTTCTTTTTAGCTAGGTTAGTAACCATGATTCTTCCGTTATCAACGTATCTTTCAAAATTACCAATTTCGGATACAGAGTAATCTCCATACCTAGTTAACGCTTCGAAAACTAAAGTTGTAGTTGTATTTAAGACTTCATCACCCACATGAGAATCTTTTTCCAAGCTAAAAAAAACCATATTATTCTTTACTTCATAATTCTTATAATAAAACTTCTGTGCACGCCTTCGAACATCCTCTTTCATTATTTTTATGAAATCATACCAAAAACCATAGTTGTTAGAGTATTCGATATTGACATTCTTTTTCGAGCGTAATGAATCAACATGATTATCAATTCTATTTATAAGCTGGAAATTATCATTTTCTAATGGCCTTTGATCAAATGAAGCTTGAAAAACCATATTTCCAGGTAAAGGCATATATGTTTTCTTGTTTCTTTCGCGGATAAACGATTGTAATTTATTAAATTGAGTAACTCTAAAGAATTGAGTGCTCGTATCGTAAAAACATTGCATACTGAAATTTATTCCATCAAATATGTAAATTGTTTGCTCATTGCGTTTTTCTAACGATACTGATGCATTACTAAAATTTGAAACTAAATCTTCGTGAAAGATCTGTGAATTTGTTTTGCCACTTTTCACAAGGTTGTTTCGCCGAAGGAAGTCACACTTCGTTGAGTCTACCGTTACACAGTACACTTCATTGCTGTTGAGGTATTTCTTGAACAAAAAGGAAAGGTCAATTTCTAAGTCAATCATATTTTCATATCTATTTGATGCATCGAGAGCAGTCATTTTTATAAGTATATCTTTTAACAATGGATCAATCCCACTAGAACTCACTATTGCTAAAGTCATTTCTTCAGGTACAAGTGGCTCCCTTTTTGTAAACATATAGTAGATAACTGTTCCTAGAGAGTATATATCACTGCGTTCGGTTGCATTTTCGCTATGATAACCAACTTCTGGCGCAGCATATTTATTTGTTGCAAAGCGATAAGTAGTACCCTTCATGGACATCCCTTTAATTTTGCAAATCCCGAAATCAATAAGTTTCACTCGCATGTCTTGTGTAATCATTATGTTTCTGGGATTTAAATCCCTGTGAATTATGCCAATTTCATGCGCATATCGCAATGCACTAATTAATTGTTGGATTACATTATATTTGTCACCGATATTAATGATTTGAGGACATTTAGTATGTAAAGTGTCACCGTCCACATACTCTAAGAAGATTCGTCCCTCAAAGACCCCTTTAGTTGTTTTACCACTTTTATAATCAAGTAATTTTACAATGTTCTCCGATTGACGTAATTTATATAGGGCACCTATCTCTTTATCAAATATAGCTCTATGTATAGGATTATCTATTCCACTTATAGATTTAATAACAAGCTCGTCTCCGGTGGATTTATTTTTTACCAACAGCACAGTTGAGTTACTATCGGGATTCTTGTTTAGGACTCGAACCTTTTCATAGTTTACTGCCATAAATCTCCCTCCGTTATTCCCTCGCTGGTTACTATAGACTTCGACCAACAACGCCCATTAGGAGAAGCTAAAAAGCCCCCAAATGCTTCTATTTAATTTTCCACAGAACTCCTTCGTTTCCTCCCACAATAGCAAAAAATAATCCAAGAATAAACAAAAACACCAAATCCTTAAATGATCATGGCATTTCTAGCATATTTAGAGCCTTTGATGTTTTATTGAAAAGAGACCACTTTAAGTTTGGCAAAATTATATCTTTGAATTTACATTCTCATTCAAACTCCATTGTACATTCGTTTTGGCATCAATTTTAGCAGTATTGACCACTCTGGGCCATTACTGTGTATTCTCAAATATTTCTCACTCTCATTGACGAAATAATTTCGTTCCGATGCACTAATATTTTATTCCAAAAGGTACGGTTCGCTGAGCTTGGTTTTCATGGAGATATTTCTACATTTGTGGCGTTTGCGGTTAAAAGTTCGAGATTAAATATGATGAGAAAAGCCAGTAGTGGTTAGCTGCAGATACCCTTCATTGCACGTAGGGAAACAGAGTAATAGTAGCACTTCGTGATAAGCTATCATATTGTTCTAAATAAATAATATGAAAATCAACAAGAAGGGATTAAGATTATCTTGATCAGCTCCAATTGATTAGAACCTGTCTAAAAGATTTGTTTCATTAACATACACAATTACAGAATATTTCAAAGCACTCAATAGACAAAGACATCCCCTGCACAGACTCTACATTCGTGCTTGGATGTCTTTGTTCAAATCTCTATCATATATAAGTTGGTTTAACCACCTACAAGAACTGCCTTGTAAATTTGTAATACTTGTACCTCCAAAATCATAGATTTAGCGATAGAGGTGTTTGACATGCTTGAAGTTAAAACCAAAAAGATAATCATATTTACTATCTTTCAACTGATATTAGGAGTTTTACTATCCTTTATAAATCACAGATACTTAATAAATAGTCCCAGTGATATTACATTAGAGCAGGACTTTTCAGACAGTTGGCAATTATTTATCATGCTCACGTATATATTAGTTATAGTACCAAAATACTGGTTCCTATTTAAGAAACTATTTATTTGCAAGGATTTATTTAAAGCGATTATGCACCCGATAATAATTGCACTATTTCTCTATTACATTCTTTCTATTATTCAATATCTCCCAGTAACGTTTGGAATGTCCTCAATTCCTGTTGGTAGGGGCCAAAGCACTTCTTCATACATCCCTTTATCTTTGGTAGACTTTATTTATATGGGATTTTTCCCTGCCTTTAATGAAGAATCACTTTTTAGATTTTTTCCATATGCCTGGCTATATCTATTTGTTACAAACGGCAGAAGTCGTCGGCTAGGCATATTTTCAAAACTAAAAGGTCAAATAAAGCATCTTCTCTTTGTTACCAGAGATAAACGATTAGAATGGATATGGATTTTCTTCTTCTCAACACTTTTTGCATTAATACATGAACCTAATGTATTTAATTTTTATATGTATTTTATTCCAGGGTCAGTTTTCAATTACATGTTTCTCAGATACGGCTTTATATCTGGAGTAATTGCACACGCAACATTTAATTTCATGAGAGTAGTGATGACCGGTGCAGCCATTGGCACATTAAAGTTGTTTTTCCCTATATAGACCATCCCGTAATGCTCCTCACGTAAAGGCATACGTAACTGAAGATGACCCTGTTAGAATACCGCTAACTCCGTCTGGATTTGTCGCTGAGGCAACATCTACTGAGCAAAAACTCCATTAAACTTCATATTTCACCCTTTCTCGGAAGGATATAATGACTTAATAAAGAATACCTTCTCTGTGTAATCGATAATTTGGAGGTTCATATGAGTGATGAGGAAAAAGATTGGGACAAACAACTATTATCTGAATTGAGAGGGTCTAGTAAATATAATGAGCAATTAGAAGAGCGCCTTTCTTTCGCGAGCGCCCTCAACCTTATTGCTAAAACAATTATACACAATGACAATACGCTCAATATTTTGCGATCGATGGTAGAAATTGTCGGATCAACTCTGTGCGTTGACCGCTCCTTAATTTATAAGGTGGATTTTACCAAGCGCCAAATAATTGATCAATGCGAATGGCTTAACCTCCAAACACCCAATGTTCTCTCCTTTAGGGATACTTATAGTTTAGATGTTTTTATCGATGCTTGCACGTATATGAAAAATTATCGACATTGGCTGGAAACTCATGCAAATGATTACGGTCCTTGTTTTTCCAGCGATGGCTCTGGGGCAATCCTACACGAGACAATGAAGATTAAAAGCGCTCTTTATTATCCATTCTTTTTTCACGAGCAAGATTATTACTGCCTTACGTTTGACCAAGTTAACGAATATCGTATTTGGCGGAAGGACGAAATAGAATTTATAGCCTCAGCTGCTGATTTAGTGGAAATTGCTATTCAGAAGATCCCTTTTATAGAAGAACAACGACGGCAGCAAGAGGCATTACGCTTATCTGAAGAACGCTTTTATAAGGTTTTCCATTATAGCCCAGTTTCCTTGTCGTTGTTCTCTCTTGATAGAGAACAATTTATTGACGCCAATGAGTGTTGTCTTAAAATGCATGGCTATACTAGGGACGAGTTCATTAATCATTCTCCATTGGATCTGAATTTGTGGGTAGACATCAATGATCGTACTAAATTTTACAAAGAACTTTTTGAACATGGATTTGCATATAACCATGAAATTAAATGTTATAAAAAAACGGGTCAAATATTTAATTCATTATTTTCTGGAGTTATTGTTGATCTAAATGAAGAAAAATGTATGGTAGGTACAAAAACAGATATTTCTGAACTCAGACAGTATCAAAGAGAATTATCTCATCTAAATAGTTTAAACCTAATTGGTGAAATGGCCGCTGGTATAGCCCACGAAATTAGAAATCCAATGACAACCGTAAAAGGATTTTTGCAATTACTCAGTAAGAAAAAGGAATATGAACTTCATGCGAATTATTTTTCGATAATGGTAAGTGAACTTGATAGGGCAACTTCATTAATTACTGAATTCCTTTCACTCGCCAAAAATAAGCCATTGGATTTATCGAAACAAAACCTTAATTTTGTTATAGAAAGCCTTCTTCCATTGATTCAAGCTGATGCAATCATTGACGAAAAATATGTTGAACTGGAACTAGGCAAGATTGAAATGTGTTGGCCGATGGTAAAGAAATTCGTCAGCTTATTCTTAACCTTGTTCGCAATGGTTTTGAAGCAATGTCTCCCGGTGGAAAACTCACTATAAAAACCTTCATGATAGATAACACAGTAGCTCTAGATATTCAGGATCAAGGGAAAGGGATAGATTTTAATTTGATAGACAAAATTGGCACTCCATTCTTCACTACCAAAGATAATGGCACCGGATTAGGATTGGCCACTTGTTATAGCATTGTTGCCAGGCATAATGCCTCAATGAATTTTAATACTGGAACATCTGGTACCACATTTAATGTTCTCTTCGATGCCTGCTAGATTCGAATTGGATGTTCGACTTCTACAACACTTCCACGGGTTTGAAAGGTACGTAATATTTAAGCTTGCTTAATTGAAAAATGCAACACGAAGAAATTGAGAGTAATAAACTCAGATAATAATTATGGCTTTTCCTTTCTCAATCGTCTCCCCTTTATCTAAGATCACGACCTGATCAGCGATACTCTTGGCATCTTCCCTATCATGAGTCACAAAAATCGAAGTTATCCCAGTATCCTTCAGAATTCCGTTTAACTCTTCCCGAATCGATTGACGTAAATGGGCATCTAAATTACTAAAGGGTTCATCAAGCAAGAGCATCGATGGCTTCGGAGCAACCGCTCTTGCAATCGCTATCCTTTGCTGTTGTCCTCCACTTAATTCGTAAGGGTAACGCTTAGCATAATCCTCTAAATGTACAAGTTCCAACATTTCACGGATTCGTTCGGTTTTTTCTTGTTTACTCAAATTCGTTAAACCAAACCGGATATTCTCCTCCACCGTCATATGGGGAAAGAGCGCATAATCCTGAAAAACCATCCCAATCCCTCGTTTTTCCGGAAGCACGAATTCATGTTCATTAAATAGTATCTTTCCATTGATTTGCATTTGACCGTTCAAAGGAAATTCAAGTCCAGCGAGAAGTCGCAAAACTGTACTTTTACCACTTCCACTTTCCCCTAAGATACAGGTAACTTCACCCTGATTCATTTCTAGATTAAAGTCCTTAACGTTATCTACAGATGAATTCTTATATCTAAAGGACAATCCTCGTATTTCGGCAAACATTTAGATTCCCTCCTTTTCTCCTAGTTTATTTAGCAAATACACGGAAGTAATGCTGACTAGAATAATCAACAAGGCTGGAATCGCAGCCTCATGAATCATTTCATCCGTGGCATACTCATAAGTTTTAGTAGCTAGCGTATTAAAATTATACGGTCTGAGGATAAGGGTTAGCGGAAGCTCCTTAACGATATCCACAAAGGTTAAAGCGAAAGCACTGATAACCGCCGGCTTAATCATAGGGAGGTCAACTCTAAAGAACGTTTTGGTTACCCCGTTTCCAAGCATACGAGAGGCTTCAAAAAACTTCTTCCCCACTTTTTCAAACCCCGCTTCAATGGATTGGTACCCAACGGCTAAGAAACGAACGGAATAGGCAAAGATTAGCATAACAACACTCGAACTGAGAACCAAAGTGATCGAGTTGGGGTTCAATGCTTTATAGAACCACTCTAGCTTACGATCAAAATCTACAAAGAAAAGAATCACTCCAATAGAAATAACGGCTCCTGGAATCGAATAGCCAAGCAAAGTGACCTTTGTGAAAAGCTTCCCAACCCAGTTTTCTTGAAGCCTAGAAAAATTCGCAATAATCACAGCAACCCCCAAGATAATTAACGCTGCCACCAGCGCTACTACGACCGAATTTCCGAGCAACTTAAGAAATGCTATATTAAAAACCTTTTTAAAAGTTAAGGTACTCCAAACAAGGAGTTGAAGGACTGGAATTATGAACCCTAAACTAAGAAAGATAAAACTGACGAAAAATGCCCAAAACCCCTTCATCCCCCTAAGCCGAGTCCTTACAATTGGCCTTACTTTAGAGGTGGTATAACTGTATTTTTTTCTCCCTCTTAATCCTCTTTCAAGGAGTAATACACTAATAACAATAGTCATCAAAACTCCTGAAAGCTTAACGGCAGTGTCGATATCCCCCATAGAGAACCATGCCTTAAAAATAGCAGTACTAAATGTTTGCACTCCAAAATAAGAGACTACTCCGTAATCATTGAGTACCTCAAAAATAACGAGAGTCATCCCACCTAAGATGGCCCCCCTCGAAATAGGTAAAACTACCTGAACAAAAATTTCTAGTGAATTCTTACCTAACAACCTCGCGTTTTCAATGAGAGACGCTGATTGGTTGGTTAAAAACGCACGAGTGACTGTATAGACATACGGAAATAAGAAGACAGCAAAAATGAATATTGCTCCCTGAATGTTCATAATATCCAACCACTTCGGATTGACTTGAACTTCCAAGACATTTCTGAGACCCCTTTGTACGACTCCAGTATAGTTTAAAATCCCATTATAAGTGTACGCCCCAATATAAGGCGGAATTGTCAATGGTAGAATCAGAGCCCAATTAAAAATCCTTCTTCCTGGAAAATCATAAGCGGAGATCAACCATGCCATCCCGCTTCCAATCAAAACTGTAAATACACCAGTAAAACCAATGATTACCAAAGTGTTGGTAATATAATCTTTAAGTAAATATGTTTTTATGTGATACCAATTCTCATTCGGTTGAACAAACAGATTCCCAAATAAGTCAACATTAGGTAAGATGATCAGTGCAGCGAAAAACGCACTCAACATTCCCCATAGGTTAAAGCTCCGTTTGATACTGCTACCACTCATCAAATTTACACCGCCCTTAATCTATCTATAACTACCATACCAACAAAGGCAGCCTCTCTAGGCTGCCTTTGTCGACTCGCAGGATTACTTCCAACCCACTTGACTAAAGATTTGTACAGCGTTGTTATTATTCTCGCCTAATTTCGTGAGATTGATAGTCTGTGGTTTAAAGGTCCCCCAGGACTTCAAAAGGTCTGAAGGCTCAACAGCAGGGTTAGCAGGATATTCGAAGTTTGCTTCGGCAAATTGCTTCTGCGCCTTTTCGCTAGAAAGGAATTCAACCAATTTAATTGCATTTTCCTTATTCTTTGCGGATGCAGTTACACCAGCTCCACTGACATTAATGTGAGTACCTGTTGTGCTTTGATTTGGGAAGAAGACCCCAAGTTGTTTAGCGACCTTGACTTCTTCGGAATCCGAAGAATTTAGGAGGAGGCCATAATAATACGTGTTCATGATGGCAACATCTCCTTCGCCTGCGACTACAGCCTTTGCTTGATCCCGATCCGATCCTTTGGGTGTACGCGCCATATTGTCGACAATCCCTTTAGCCCATGCTTTCGCCTTTTCTTCCCCGTTCACAGCGATAAACGAAGCAAGTAAGGATTGGTTGTAGATATTGTCTGAACTACGCACGAGAATTTTCTTTTTCCACTTGGGATCGGTCAGATCTTCGTAAGTTGATAATTGGGATGGGTCTACCCGATCCTTGGCATAAACCAAGACCCTCGCCCGAACCGTTAAACCATACCATTGATTATCCTTATCTTTTAGATTCTCTGGAACGTTTTTAGATAAGGTATCCGATTCTGCAGATTGTAATAACCCTTGTTCTTTTGCCCTATGAAGTCTTCCGACGTCTGCTGTCACAAGCAGATCCGCTTGAGAATCTTTCCCTTCCCGTGCAAGACGCTCAATCAATTCATCGGATTTCCCTTCGATGACATTGACCTTAATCCCAGTTTCCTTAGAGAACTCCTCTAAGAGCAACTTATCCGTCTCATAATGTCGGTCAGAATAAATATTGACAACTTGACTTGTTTTTTCCCCTTGCGGTGAACTGGATTCCGTTTGAACTGTAGTCGATGAAGTTGCTGAACAACCCGTAAGTACTGCTCCAGCTAGTGTAAGTACAGCAAGCATTCCTGCGAAGCGACGTTTTTTCATAATATGTTTCTCCTCCAAATTTTCCAAAAATAGTTCATACCCTTTGATTTTAATCTTGCACGCGTTCAAGATATTGAAAATCATTCTCACTCATGAGTATACTTCATTCAGCTAATTTGTCAACAGCTTTTTTGATACCCCGCTATTCATCCGAAGACTTGATTTTGTATCAAATTTAAATAGATATGCTCTCCCATGTATCTAATATTGGTTATCAGTTAACTCCATAAAAAAATTGAAAACCAAAATTCGGTTACCAGCTTGCTTAACGCACTAACGAATGTTTAGATGACAAAAGTATTTTGGATTGTGTTTGAAAGTTTAATCTTGACAAACACATTAGTCAATACTAATATATGAATTAGATATTAGTGCGCACTAATATATGGAGGTTAATTACAATGGATTATCTAGACCTTAAAGTGAAATTTTTAAAGGGGTTTGCTGATCGGACTCGTCTGGAAATACTGGAGTCAATAAAGGACGCAGAGAAAACTGTGCTGCAAATCGTTAGCGAAATCCACGGAAACCAATCTAATATTTCCCAACATTTAGCCTGTTTAAAAGGATGCGGTATCGTTACAGCACGCCAAGAAGGAAAATACATCTATTATTCGCTGCGCGATGAACAAGTCAGACGCCTGCTAACAATGTTTGATACTGTCTTAGGTGATGTAGAACAACAAGTAGCGTCCTGCGATAAAAACGACCAATGCCTTTGCGGAAAGAGTGAGTTGAAATGTCTAACAAAAAGAAGAATAATATCTCCTTGAAAAAGGACATCAGTTCTTGTTGTCAACCAGAGAAAAGTAAGAATCAGTTTCCAATATTTTTACAGACAGAAGCACCTATTATTTCCAGTTGCAGTTGTTGTAGTGATGATCCTGATTCATGTGAGATTCCAGATCAAAACCTTAACCACACTCAGGAATTAACTGGATACATACAGGAATTTCGAATCGAAGGCATGGATTGTGGGGTTTGTGCCCAGACGCTTGAGAAGTACCTAAGAACATTACCAACAGTAAAAGATGTGAAGGTGAACTTCTCAACTGGTAAAATGCAGCTAATACACGATATGACAATTGAAGAAGTTATTAAAGCAGTAAAAAAATCCGGCTTTAAAGCTACATTAACTTCAAGAAATAGAGAAAAGTCGAATGTACCTGTATCAGTTCCTAAAAGATTTATGGTCTCACTCAGCACATTCTCCGGTATTTTCTTACTATTGGGCTATCTCAGCTCCAAATTACCTGCTGTTCCGGAGTATCTTACCGTAATAATGTACTTAGTATCCCTCTTGACCGGAGGATATCGACCAACGAAAAGTGCCTATTACGCTCTAAAAAGCAAGTCATTAGACATGAATGTTCTTATGACCACAGCTGCTTTTGGTGCAGCATTCATTGGGCAATGGTTGGAAGCTGCAACAGTGGTTTGGTTGTTTTCTTTGGGTAACACCTTGCAAAGTAAAACCATTGATAAGGCGCGAAAATCAATTCGTGACTTAATGAACTTGACACCTCCCGAAGCATGGTTAAAAATTGGCCAAGATTTGAGCCGTGTATCTGTTGAAGATATTTCGATTGGCGATATTATTGTTGTAAAGCCTGGAGAAAAAATTCCCATAGATGGCGAAATCATCTCCGGAACTTCAAGTATTAATCAAGCGCCAATTACCGGAGAGTCAATTCCTGTCGACAAAAGTACTGGAGATACGGTATTTGCTGGGACTATCAATGAGAACGGTTCAATCGAAGTCAGAGTTAGCAAGCTGATCGAAGATACTACAATCTCGAAGATTATTCATCTTGTTGAGGAAGCCCAAGAGAAAAAGGCCCAAACCCAAGCCATTGTGGATCGTTTTGCTAAGGTTTACACACCTATTGTATTTGTTTTAGCCCTGCTAACCATGGTTATTCCACCTTTGCTTGGTTCAGGCACGTGGCATGAGTGGTTCTACAAAGCATTAGAGTTACTCGTAATAGCCTGCCCTTGCGCCTTAGTTATATCAACTCCTGTCGCCATCGTATCAGCAATTGGGAACGCGGCCAAAAACGGAATCTTAATTAAAGGAGGTACCTCCTTAGAGGTTGCTGGTACTGTGCAAGTGATTGCTTTTGATAAAACTGGTACTCTAACCGCTGGCAAACCAAAAGTCTCACGAATTATTCCGGTAGATGGCTCTGAGCAAGTGATTATAAGTGTTGCTCGAACTATTGAAGAATACTCCCACCATCCAATTGCGCTAGCAATATTAGACTATGCAATTGCCTACAATATTTCCGGTCAGCAAGCAGATTCCTTTAAGGCTATTGTCGGCAAGGGGGCTGAGGCATCTATTAACGGAACGCAATATTATGCTGGTAAACCGAACCTATTTACAGAATTGGGATTAGTTATTAATCTTGATATACAAAGCCTTATTGTTGATGCACAGAATGAAGGTAACACCGTTATTGTTGTAGGAACTCGGGCAAAAATATTAGGTATGATTTTAGTTGCTGATTTTGTACGAGATGTAAGCGTTGGTGCTTTGAACAAGCTAAAGAGTTTGGGTATCGAACAAATCCTTATGCTCACTGGCGACAACGAAGGAACTGCCAGAAAAGTGGCCTCTGAGACTGGAGTTGATCGATACTTCGCTGAATTACTCCCTGCAGACAAAGCAAATATGATTAGAGAGCTTCAAATGCAAGGGAAAGTTATTGCAATGGTTGGTGATGGTATCAATGATGCCCCTGCATTAGCTACTGCTAATATTGGAATAGCTATGGGTGGAGCAGGAACTGATACTGCTATGGAAACCGCAGACATTGTTCTAATGGCGGATAATCTCGAAAAGCTTCCTCATGCCATCAAATTAAGTAGACAAACACTCAGGATTATCAAGCAAAATATTTGGTTTTCCCTTCTCGTTAAACTAACTGCCTTAGTGCTAATTTTCCCAGGTTGGCTTACTTTATGGGTTGCAGTCCTTAGTGATACTGGCGCAGCAATTATAGTAATATTAAATAGTATGCGATTAATGAGACTAAGAGCTTAATATTCGGTTAAAGTGACCAACTTCAGAAGATTTATATAGACAAATTTAAAGACAGCCGAGTCGGCTGTCTTTAAATATTAGCAGAAACTTGTACCTTGAGCTTCCAAATCTGCAAAAAGTAATAACTACGTTAAAAAACTATCTTCACTTTTTTCCTAACACCATTTCTAACTGGTTAAGTTTAGCCTGAATCGTTCTTTCTCTAAAATCCAAGTAAATAACGTAGCCGAATAGTAACCCCCATATCACTGTATATCCCCAAAACAAATAATCCATTGAAACCTCCTTAATAAGCTTTTAGAGCCTCACTTATAAGATTTTGTAGTTTGCGTTCCACTTGCTCAATCTTCATGCTTTTTAATAGTAATACGAAATAAAGTAAGGTAAACGTTAACAAGCATACCATTAAGGTAGTAAGCATAGAGGGTGGCAGACCAATGTTATTAGCTTCAAAAACAACCGGATGGATAGTCCGCCACCACCGAACCGCCATGAAGACGATAGGTACGTCTATGAACCCAATGATCCCAAAGACAGCAGCGAGCCTAAGATTTCTTACATGCCCTTTTGCCGAGTTTCGAATAATTAAATAAGCTAAATAGATAAACCATAAAATCAAGGTTGTGGTCAACCTAGGGTCCCACGTCCACCACGTCCCCCAAGAGGCCCTACCCCAGATCGGACCCGTAATCAAGACAATTGCTGTAAAAACAACCCCCACTTGGGCCGAGCATCCGGCAATAATATCATATAATTCCAATCTTGTTTTCAAAAACATTAGGCTTGCTGCAAAAACTACAAAAAAAGCAAAAAAAGCTACCCAAGCTGACGGAACATGGAAATAAAAAATCTTCTGCACCGGCCCCATTTGCCTCTCTACGGGAACCCAAACAAACACTAAGTACAAGGAAACTAACATTGAAACAAAGGTCGAAGCCAACAGAACCCTTTTTAGTAAAGAAGTATGCTTCATTAATCCACCTCCATCAAGTAATCAAACAGCAATAAGGGTACTACTAGAAATACAAGATCGTAAACCAGGATTAGTTTAAGCCACGGCAGATATTGATTAAGTGTTAATCCAGCAAAGATTGCGGAAGTTGCTTCGATCGAAGCCAATAAAACTGGTACAAGCAGCGGAAATAAGATAACCGGCAGCAAAGCTTCCTTAGACCTCAGACTACTGGTTAAGGCTGCAAGAAAGGTTCCCACTAAAATAAAGCCCACCGAACCGAGTAACATGGTTAACAACAAAATCCCCAGAGATCCATCAATTTCAAGGTCATAAAAGACAAAGTACAAAGGAAACGTTATTATTTCTACGATGAAAAGCTGTACTAAGCTGCTCGCCGCCTTACCGATATAAATGTGGTAAGGAGCAATTGGAGATGACAGGATACCTATTAAACAGTCATTAAATCTCTCCCTTGCATAGGTGCGGTTAAGGCCTAGAATTCCGGAAAAAATCAGACTCATCCAAATAAGACCAGGCAGGATTTCCCTAACAGTCTCTCTCGACGGTTCAAAGGCCATGCTAAAAAGGACTAAAATCAGAACCGAAAAGGTAACCATGGTTACAACAGATTCTTTTGCTCGAAGCTCGCTGACCAAATCTTTTTTAATGATAGTTGTGATTAGAGCGAGCGCCCGTCCCATTAACTGGCCACCTTTTCAAAGTAGATTCTTTTTAAATCTCCGGATTGAAGATTTTCAGTGGGAAAGTCGGCAGCTATCTGTCCTTTATTGATAATTAGTATCCGATCAATGTCCTCCATCCCCTGTTCAAAACTATGGGTTACCATAAGTATGGTTTTCTGACTGGACTTTAGATCTTTTAATACGTCTTGAAGTAAACTTATGCCTTGCTGGTCCAATCCTGTAAAAGGTTCATCCAGAAATATTACTTCAGGACTATGAATTAGCGCTCTAGCTATGGATAGACGCTGCAGCATGCCTCTCGAAAAGGTGTAGACCGGTTCATTTAAGGCTAACAAGAGCCCAACCTTTTTAATAACCGATATAATTTGCTCTTCCAAATGACGAACATCATATAGACGCCCGTAAAACCGAAGATTTTCATAGGCTGTAAGCTCCGGATACAAGAAAGAGCTATGTGAAAGGATACCAATTTTACGTTTTAATTCACCTTTAAGGTTAACAAACGATTGTTTGCCGATTTTAACTTCTCCTGAATCGGGTTTGGAAATTAAAGCCAGGATTTTCAGGAGCGTCGATTTCCCGGCCCCATTAGGTCCTAAAACAGCTGTGAACTCCCCCTTAGGAATCATTAAAGAAATGTCCCTTAGTACGTTTCTGTTACCGTAGGTTTTAGATAAATTAATCCCTTCTATCAACGATCCGTCCCCTCTCTTCTTCCATTTTCTTAAGAAGAGCCTTATAACTAGCTAATGTCTTAGTATATTCTTCTTGAGTAATTTTCCCTTGGGCAAAGTGCTCTTCGAGTTGGCGAGTTTTGGCTAAAATTATTTGCTTTTTGATCTCTGAATTAGCCACATCAGTTTGAGATTCTACCTCTTGAGCCTTGGCTTGGTTTTTGCGGCCTCTGTATAGGAAGGTGCCTGGAATCATGACGAGCATTAAGCCCATAAAAGCTACCAAGACGTGAGGATCAAGACCCTTTAACGTGCTTTTATTCCACTTTGCCATATGGCTCGAAGAATGAAACAGTACTTTGTCCTGGTATCCTGCGTTAAGAGTGGGGGTTGCCTGAACTCCCAAAGCAGGAAAAAGGGAGAAAACTGTAAGACTACCTAAAACCATTAGCATTTTAACCCTTTTCATTGTCATCTGATCCTTCTAGACTTATTAAGTCAGCTTCGATTTCTTCTTCTAATTTTCTAACCAGATCCCTTTCGGTTACTCCAGAAACTTTGTCGTGATCTTTGAGCAGTCGTACAGCTTTTTCTTTATGTAAAGCTTTCAATTCCTGATAATCATCGACAGTCAGCTTATGCATATTAAAGTCAAATTCGATTTCTCCTAGGGAGGACATGACTATTTCTTTTTGCTGTTCATAGCCGAGGGGTATATTTTTCGCCGGCTTAACTTTCAAGTTATGAATATCCTTTTGAATTAATGGATATCCGATAATGGCTATAGCGCTAGCAATCATGACTAACCCAATAACAAGTTCCAATGCAACCCCTCCTATAAATACTTTTTAAATTCCTCTTCTACCCTGGCCTCATAATAATCATCCAGAGCCCCGGGTTTGGTTTTTGCTTGACTTTTTTTCACACTTGGAACCTTGACCCATCGACTTAGAGCCAAATATATCAAGGTTCCTCCCATCATAATCCCTAGGAAAGGAGTAACCCAAGCCATTAAATTAAAGCCCTTTTTAGGAGGACTTGTTAAAATTCCTTCTCCATACTGATCAACATAGGTTTTAATAATTTCTACCTTCGTCTGCCCTAATGCGAGTTTTTGGCGTATTTCTTCTTTAATCTGCTGGGCAGTAGAATCTTGACACGCTGCTACAGACATACTTTCGGCAAAACAAGCTGGGCAAATCAAGCTGTTTTCAATATCGCTTTGAGTACTGGCTAAAGCAGGGGAAATGTTTAGCAGTAAAAAGCTCCCCAGGAGAATCCAGGTCAGGCTTATCTTTCTAACTAACCCTCTTACCATAGGACACCTCTCCTCTCCCAAGATATCGGCTTCCAACCCCACTACCCTTTCCGGGCCATAGAGCGAATATAACCCCTATGACAATAACCCATCCCCCTGTCCATAGCCATTTAATCTGAGGGTTGATATGGATCTTAAAAATTGCTGACCCGTCATCCTCCCATCCTGTTAAGAGGACGTAAAAGTCTTCTTTAAACGTCGAGATAATGGCTGGTTCCGTCATGGGTTGTTCTGATGTTGAGTAAAAAACCTTCTCCACTTGTAAGTTCCCCATATCATAATTATTCTTGATCACTCTCAAATCGGCATAAATAACCTCCATATTATCCCTTGAGGTTTGCTGAAGTCCCTTAAAAGAGATAGTATAGTCTCCTACTACAGCAGTTTCTCCTGGCTTGAACGTTTTGACAGCTTCACTGTTAAATACATTTGAGCCTGTGATCCCTACAATCATCATCACAATTCCCATATGAATCACATAGCCGCCATAGCGCCGTCTGTTTTTGCTTAAGAGCCTGATTAAGGATACTATGAGATTCTCTCCAGTCAACTTTTTTCTTACCCGAACTCCTTTAAGAATATCCTGGAGCGTTGAAGAAATCACAAAAACGCAGATAGTGTAGGCAATTAAAGCATAGGGTTTGGTAATTCCGCCTATAAAAACCATCACTAACATGCCTATGATCGCAATAATCCATGGCCACAGGAAATTTTTAGCGATATTTTCAAAATTGGCCTTTCTCCATGCGATCAAAGGGCAAATTCCCATGAGCAACGTAAAGGCTAACCCTATGGGTGCGTTGACCTGATTAAAGAAAGGGATTCCCACTGCAATTTTTTGGCCTACAACGGCTTCTGAAACAATAGGGAAAACAGTTCCCCAAAAGATACTAAAGGCGGAGCCCACGAGTAACAAATTGTTTAATAAAAAGCTGCTTTCCTTAGATATATAGGATTCAAACTGATTTCCTTGTCGAAGCAGATTGATTCTGTCAGCTACCAGATATAAGGCTGCTAAAATTATTAATGAGGTAAAGATCAGGAAGTAAGCACCTAAGCTAGAATTCCCGAAGGCATGAACTGAAGCGACAACCCCACTTCGGACTAAGAACGTTCCAAAAAGCGTTAAGCCGAAAGTAACGATAATCAAGACCATGTTCCATATCTTAAGCATATTTTTACGTTCCTGGACCATGACCGAATGAAGGAAAGCAGAACCGGTAAGCCAAGGCATTAACGAAGCATTTTCTACGGGGTCCCAGGCCCAGTAACCACCCCAGCCCAATTCTACATAGGCCCACTGGGCCCCAAATAGATTACCCAGTGTTAAAAACAGCCATGAGATAAGTGTCCATTTTCGAGTCAGCTTAATCCACTGGTCACCGGGATTTTTCATAATGAGGGCTGCCATCGCGAAGGCAAAGGGGACAGTAAAACCAACATAGCCTAGATATAAGGTAACTGGGTGAATTACCATCCCCGGGTTCTGAAGCATTGGGTTCATACCCATTCCATCCGGTGGCGGACTTAGTAGCTGTACAAAAGGTTGAGAAACAAAATTTAGCATAAATAAGAAAAATACACTGACCACCATCATGATAGGACTGGCGTAGGGGATATACTCTCTATTTTCTTTCGAAACTGTAACAAGAGCTGCTAATAGAACAAGTATCCAAGCCCAGAATAATAGGGAACCGGCATTTCCCGCCCACAGAGCCGTTAATTTATAGATCGCAGGCAGATCCTGACTTGTATACTGGGTTACATATTCAATGGAAAAATCGCCGGTTATTAAAGCATAGAGCATAGCAAGGACGCTTATCGTCGTAAATAGTGCTGTTCCATAGACGGCATTTTTAGCGCTTAGGAGATATTTTAGTCCTCTATTACTATTAAACAAAAAGAAAGCAACTACGGAATAGATCCCCATTCCAAAGGCAATCGACAACCCGATAGTACCTATATTGGCCACAATGATGTCCTCCCATTTTCTATTTATTGTTGTTCTTCATATTTTGAAGGACATTTGGTCATTACTTTATCGGCTAGAAAAACTTGTTCAACTGTGTATTTCCCATCCACTATTACATCAATTCCATCATTAAAATTATCAGGCTTAACTCCTTTATATAAAACAGGCATAGTTTCTTTTTGATCTTCTGAGATCATTTCAAACCTTAATTCCACTTTAGATGGTTCCCACTTAACACTTTCACCGACTAATTTACCACTTACTTTAAGATTTTGTTCCCCTAATTTTCCTTTATCTGCGCTAGCCGTTACTTCATTAATGGTCATGTAATACGTCTTAGCATTGTTAAAACTGCTGACCATCAAGTAACCAAATGCCCCTAGTAGTACAGATAGTGCAAAGATAAGCTTTATCTTCTTGGGCATTATCACCCCTCCTCCTAAGAATCTTCCTCTTCATTAAGTTCAGCTAATAATTGGTGATAGGTTTTCTCGCTTATCCTTCCACTTAATAAGGCATCTCTCAATTTCCTTTTTTCTGCCTTAAGTTTTCTTCGGCTTGGTTGTTTATTGTTTGAATTTTGTAGTTCCCTAAATTCCTCATCTATTATAAATTCTTCATGTTCATATTCTTGCTTACGGTTTCGGTGTATAGGAATAGGCTTTCTACTCATCGCTTTATAGACAATTAGCCCTAGAACCCCGACAAATGCGGCTAAGAAGATCAATACAACCGCAGAGCTAGTCCTCTTGTTCTGTGGTGACTGAGTCGATAGACCACTTTGGACTTGCTGCTCGCTCAGAGGGGCAACCGAGGGGTTGGGATCAGACTTAGTGTAGCTGCCCTTTATTTGTACAATCTCTCCAAGTTTTAGGTTCTTTAATTCTTTCTTGTAAACGCTGAAGCCCTCGTAACCAGTTTGTGCTTGGCCAAAATCAGGGGTAACAACCATGTTTGAGGCTTTTTTAGGCTGAAATACGCTAACTTGGGCCTGGGCGACAGGATATTCGGAAATATATTCATACACGAAGGTTTTATCCGGGTCGCCCTCTAAATTGTTGTAATAATACTCAACCTGAAGAGATTTTGTTTCACCGGGTTGTAATGGTGTAGGAAACTTCCAGACAATTTGATCATTTTTTTCATTGTGTTTTATCGTAGGTTCAACGTGATTATCTCCCTTAGTTTTATCTGCTACCGTATATTTTTTTGAGTTCTTGGGAAGATTCCAGGCAAACTCACCTGAGTAGGGCTGGTCCGACGTATTTTTAAAGTCGACGGAATAAATTAATAAAATATCCGGTGTATCGTACTCTGGCATTACATTAATATCCATGTTCATGATTTCCAGTTTAGGCGTTTCAGCATAGGTAGTTTTGGTCCCTATCATTAAACTAAGAACGATGATAAGCGCAAAAACCCATTTTTTTGCTTTGGATTGCCTCATATTCCATACCCCCACGATTTAATCTACTAAATAAACCTATCGTACTCAGGTGTCAGAAGTGTGTCAGAGGTTTGTCAGGAATGGAACAAATAAAATAAGTAAAACCAGATGATAATCACCTGGTTTTAAATGTAATATGAACAAATCGGTTCTATATTTTTCAATTCTCTTATACTTTAGGGAACCTAACGCAAAAGATCGAACCCTTACCTAAGGCGCTTTCTACCTCAACTTGGCCACCATTTTTTTCGGTTAATTGTTTAACGATAGCTAAGCCTAAACCAGTCCCACCTGTTTCGCGGCTCCTGTCCTTATCCACTCGGTAAAACCTATCCCAAATATGGGGCAGATCTTTTTCCGGTATTCCTAGCCCAGAGTCCCTTATTAAAATGTTGATCATGTTCTCAGATTCTTCTATAGATATTGAAACATTCCCACCCTGAGGGGAATACTTTAGAGCATTATCCACTAAATTCACTATAATTTGGTGAAGGGAATTTACATCAATTTTTAGGAGAACTGAATTTACTTTAGATATGACTTCCATCGTAATCGAATTTTCTTCAGCCCTCGATCGAAAGCCTGTTATCACATTTTCTATAAAATCTTTAAGTTCGACATCTTCGGGTTCCAAATAACTCCCTTCTTCAGATCTAGATAAAATCAGGAGGTCATTCACAAGATAAGATAATCGATCAGTTTCGTCATTAATAATTGCAAGAAATCGTTGCTGTACCTCGGGGGTTCTGCCCTTGTTATCAATCAAGGCTTCAATAAAACCTTTGATGGATGTTAAAGGACTTCTTAATTCGTGAGATACATTAGCAACAAATTCCTTCATTCGTTCTTCATTGGCTTCAACCTTACTCGACATTTTGTTAAAGGTTTTTCCGAGTTGGTTTATTTCCTTAATTCTTGTATCCGTCGGAACAGTGACATGCTTTTGGCCATTTGCTATCGATATTGAAGCTTCGGTTATGGTTAGAATAGGCCTTGAAAGACGCCTCGATAGGATTATCCCTATTAGAAAAGCAATGGCTAACGAAACAATGCCTGCGCTCAATACCATTTGGGTAAGGTTAGCTAAGGCTTTATCAATCCCACGTATCGGAGAGTATAAAATAATGGCTCCAATGATCCTTTCCTCATGGTTTATGGGGATTATAACTCGAATAACCGGTTCCTGAAAATATTGGGATTGCCCTTTACTTACAGATACACTGCCTGATTGCATTTTCTTTAGTTCAGAAACCTCTAAATAATTCCCTTCGCAGTACTCATGATTTGCCGCAGCGGCTATGACAGCACCCTTTTTATCAACTACCCAGACCTCAGTCCCCATATTCAAGTCCAAGCGGTTAGCTAAGTTGACAAAATCGTGGGGGTCCCTCTTTTCCACGAGAAAGGGCTTAACCTCCTGGGCCATATCTTGTCCTTTAATAATCAGCTCCCTTTCTTTCTGCTCAAAAAGATAGTTTTTAAACATAAAGGATAAGCTTACCCCTATAACAACCAAACTTATTACAACAATAAGGATAAAGGAGCCAACCAGCCTTGTAAATATGGTTTTCATTGGTTGGGCACCTCAAATCTATACCCAATTCCCCGTACTGTATGTATGAAGATGTAGTTTTTTTCTTCATGATTTATTTTTTTGCGCAGCCTTTTGATGGCTGAATCCACTGCCCTTGTATCTCCTACATAGTCAAAGCCCCAAACTTTGTTCAATAATTGTTCCCGTGTAAAGACTTGTCCCCTGTTGCGTGTTAAGAAAGCCAATAAATCAAATTCTTTAGCAGTTAGTTCAACCTCCAACTCGTCTAAAAGAACCTGATACTTTATAAAATTTATATGAAGCCCTGGTAAGTCAAGAGTATCATCTGGAATACGTTTTCCTCGGCTCATGGAATCCGAAAAGCCCTTATTTGCCCCCCCTTCTCCGCCAATTAAGCTTCTTCTTATTTGGGCCTTAACCCTTGCCAAAAGTTCTCTGGGGCTAAAGGGCTTGGTTATATAATCTTCGGCACCTAATTCTAGACCCAGGACTTTATCAATTTCTTCTCCTTTTGCAGAAACCATAATAATTGGCACTTGACAGAAGGTCCTTATTTGCTTACAAACTTCCAAACCATTTATAACCGGTAGCATAATATCTAACAACACTAAAGAGGGCTCATCCGTTTGGACTTTCTCTATTGCCTTAGAACCATTTTCAGCATGAATAACGAGGAATTCTTCTTCTAAATAAACCTGGATTAATTCCCTAATCAAAGGGTCATCATCCACAACAAGGATCTTTAACCTGTCTTCCACTTTTAAGCCCCTTCCAATAGGATTAAGTTATCATTTGCATATTTTCGCTGCTATTGCCTGGGTGCCCAGAGTATCACAGAGACACCAATCATGCATATTAAAGCTCCAATCCAATCGTAAACATCCGGTGTTTTACGATCTATACCCCAGCCCCAAAGTACTGAAAGAATAACAAAAACACCACCGTAGGCAGCATACACCCTTCCAAAACTGGGAAACTTTTGAAAGGTAGGAATTATTCCGTATAGCACAAGAATAAGTCCACCGATAATTCCATACCCTACAGGCTTGCCCTCACGTAACCAAAGCCAAACTAAATAACCCCCACCTATTTCTGCTAACCCGGCTAGAATAAATAGACTTATTGTGCTAATCATAAATTCAACCCCCTTGTGATACTTATACATTTCATTATAAGTCAACAGTTCAACTATTACGAATCACCCAATTTACAATAAACACTTTTGCCGAAAAAAGTTGAGAACCCTACTCGATCCGTACTCAATTGGAACAATAATTTTTTTGATAACTAAAACACGGGTACCCCATACTGGTTACCCGTGTTTTAGTTATTTGCATATGGATCTATCTAAATCAGAGTCTTACCACATTCCTCCATTGTATCTAGCTCCGCCCCAGCCACAACCGTAACCATAACCTGGTGCATACCCGGGAGTTGGAATCTGACCCTGTTGTTGGCTAAACTGCTGACGATATTGTTCACTAGCGTCGATATTAGCCTTTGTCGCATCTGCTTGAGCCTTGGTGATCTCGCCTGCCTCGGCATATTTGTCCACAATCTGTTTTCGAATCTCTAAAATTTGTTTATTGAGGGCATCGATATCAGCTTTTTGTTGATCCGTGATAGCAGCATAGACAGGAGCAGCAGCCAAAGCGAGGGCAAATACCAAAGTAAGAATAACTAATAACCTTCTTTTCACGTTATGTACCTCCTTGTTATTTCTTGACCATAGTATAAACAAGTTTCTTTACAGAAAGATCACATTAGATTAACATTTTTGTTACATTTCACTTCGGTAGGAAAGGTGCTGACTACAATATCACACCTTGGCATTATATTGATAATCCTCTCTCTGATTTCATGAACTATGGCATGAACAGATCTGTGGCTTTGGTTTGGGCAAATCCCAACATTTATATCTATATATTGATTCCCTCCTAAAGGCCTTATTCTAATTTCTGCTATCTGGAGAACACCGGTAATTTGGCTGATCTCGTTTTCGATCATTTCCTTCATGCCTTTTGGTGCGGTATCAAGCAAAATATCAATGGTCTCCCTGCTAAGCTTGATGCTCACCTTTATAACAAGCAGCGCAACACCCAAAGCCGCTATTGGATCAGCATACTTCAAAACAGGAATGTTAATATAATTACCCATCCATACACTGACCAAGCCCACAAGGACTACTGATGAACTCCATACATCACTGCTGAAATGAAGTGCATCCGCTTCTAATGCCTGACTTCCATGTTCCTTAGCAGCCTTCTTCAAAACCTTTACTCTCGACGCGTCAACAATGATCGAAATAATCATTGTAAGTACACCCCATTGAACTCCAATCAATTCCACACCGCTGCCGAAAAATAACTTTTTCCCAGCTTCATAAACAATCCATCCGCAGGTTATGAAAAGAAGCACTGTTTCTATAAGGGCAGAAAAACTTTCAATCTTCCCATGTCCGTAGTGGTGCGTGGAGTCTGCTGGTTTATCGGAAAACCTTACTGCGAAGAAGGTTATAACTGCAGCACACAAATCCAAAGCTGAATGCAGTGCCTCTGATAAAATACCTAAGCTGCCTGTAAAAATGCCCACTGCAAGTTTCATTAATGTGAGAAATACCGCTGCAAAAACCGAACTCAATGCTGCCTTTTGTTTGTCGATAGCCATTATATCTAATCACTCCTATAATTTCTTTATGAATTTACCAATTAACTCACTACTAATGACGCCTACTATAAAGAAAACCCGGCTTCGCCGAGCCCAAGCGAAAGCGAAACCATTGGTTGCACTTATCAGAAAGTATGCAACGAAGTTTCTGATAAGTGCAAAAAACCTGTGGGACTATAATAATTATAGTCCCACAGGTTTTTATCCTGCTGCCGGCAAACCGGCCCAGCCCCACACACTTAAAGAAGTGTATCGCCTGCTCTATTTAGAGTAAATATTAAAATTTAATTATAGAATATGTTAACCAAATAGATTTGTCAACCAGTTATAACGTCCAAGCGAAGAATACATTTATGCATTTATGATTCCCCCACGCGACTATGGTATTCCTTTTTAAATAATCACGTTAAGTCAGTGTGAATTTCCGCGTCATATCTTGAAGCTTTTGAGTATGCTGTATGAGTTCGGCCATTTGAACTGAGATTTCACTAATGGAGCGAGCCTGCTCCTGACCTCCGAGACTAATTTGTTGAGCTGATTGGCTCATCGAATCATTGGCTCGTGCAATTTCTACGGTCGCCTTTAAGATGACTTCAATTTCTTCTTTCAACTTAAGAATTGCTCTATCCATTGCTTTTACATAATTAACCCCTTGCTGCGAAGCCAAGGCGATTTTTTGAAATTGATCCCCGGAAGCCTTTACTACCTTCATACCCTCTTGAACCGCACCATGTGTTATTTTCATTGATTCAACAACTTCATTCGTTTTATTTCTGATAGAGCTCCCGATCTTTACAATTTCTTTTGTGGAGGATGTCGATCTCTCGGCCAGTTTCCTAACTTCTTCCGCTACCACAGTAAACCCATGACCATGGTTACCCGCACGTGCAGCCTCGATGGAAGCATTGAGTGCTAACAAGTCCGTCTGGGCCGCTAATTCAGCAATCGTATTTACCATTCTCTCTATTTCAGCCGATTCTTCCCCTAAAATAATAATTTTCTCTGTCATTTCTGATTCCCGACGAGCAATTTCCTCTATCTGAAAAACAGAAGCTTTTACCAGAGACTCACCTTCAATTGCCACTTTTTCGGTTTCCTGAACAGCAAGCAGTGTTTGATGTTCAATCATTGAAACTTCATGCATTTCTTGTTTAGCTTGGTTAACCGAAGTAAGAGAATTTGTAAAGTTCTGCTGTTGGGTTTGAAGGCTTCTACTAACCTGATCAACTGACGCGGCGACCTCTTCCGAGTCAGCCAAAGCATGTTGTATTTCACGATCCAGTTTCATACTGATATCTTCAGCATGAATAGAGTTATTCCGAATTTCTTCAATCATCTCACGAAGATTGCTAATCATGCTGACAAATGCTTGAGCTAAACTTTGAACTTCATCTTTAATTTTGGAATTGTTGTTCAACTGAACCGTTAAATCGCCTGCTTCTAATTTCTGGCTTGCTTGTTCCAAAGAACGTATTGGTTTTACGACATTTCTTCGAATTATGAATAATGCAATGACCACTGCCAAACCCAAAATATTCAAAAAAATCGCCAAGTATAATCCTTTTTGCGTAATTAAATGAACCTCATTTATTTCTCTTTCGACTTCCTCCTTTTGATTATTAATTAGATCCGTGATTTCCTGATTTACTTTATCCTTTAGCATCATTTCTTTGTTATAATGTAGATTCTTAGCGTCTGCAAGTTTACCATTTTGCACTGCATCAAGGACTTGTTGACTAACTTGAACGTAATCTATGTAGCTTGTTTGAATTTTATCGACGATAAGTTTTTCCTTAGAATCAATTTTCAATTGGTTCGCTTGTTCTAGTGAATCCTTAATTTTCTGATCAATTGCTTCGAGCTTGTTCCTATTCTTAGGGTCTTGAGTTACTATATAGCTCAGTTCGGACATCCCGCGATCCGCCATATTAGATTTTACCTCTTGGGCAATAAATTGCAATGGGTAGTTGTTTTCTGCCAAATAGTTAAACTCGCTAATCGTTTTCTGTTGAGTATAAACAAAGGTACCTCCTAATGAGGCTAATGAAAAAAGAACTACTACATTCGCTAATCCAAGTTTGAAACCTATTCTCATCTTATTGCTCCGTTCCCCCATTCGCCAACATTTGTCCCTATTCTAATTTTCATAGGAATAATTATATTCTAAGATGATTACATAAAGTTAACGAATTTTTAACATTTTTGTTATAAACCCCGGTTCATAGTCTCTCGGACCATCAGTAATTTAGTATTTCTCCTCAAAAAGGAACAAAAGGTAAAAAAGCAATTGAAAAGGTAGGACAAGGGCCATTCTTAACCTTGTCCTACCTTAACCTTACTTTAACATTTCACGTTACATACTTAATCTCTCATCCCTTTAGGCGATCAAATTTACAAAATAACTTTCTAGTACTCTCAATAACTAATTCGTTTTCATGACACGCATTGCGTTAATAACAGCAATCAACGTAACACCGACATCAGCAAACACTGCTTCCCAAATAGTAGCGATACCTCCAGCACCTAAAACAAGTACAATAGCTTTAACTCCCAATGCGAAAACTATATTCTGCCAGACGATACTTCGGGTTCTTTTGGCAATTTTAATGGCATTTACTAGCTTAGAGGGTTCATCTGTCATGATCACAATGTCCGCTGCCTCTATTGCTGCATCAGAACCTAATCCCCCCATTGCCACACCAACATCAGCACGAGCCAGTACCGGGGCATCATTGATACCATCACCAACAAAGAGTAGCTTCCCTTTTGTTTTCTTTTGTTTTTCTAAGAGTTCCAGCTTCTCAACCTTCTGATCGGGGAGTAACTCAGCATGGACTTCATCAAGGCCTAACTGGTGCCCAATTGCTTCTCCCACCAGTTTGTTATCTCCGGTAAGCATTACCAGCTTTCTTACACCAATCGCCTTAAGTTCTTTGGTGGCCTTTTTGGCATCATCTTTTATTTCATCCGATATTACAATATAGCCTGCATATTTGCCATCAATCGCTACTTGAACTACTGTACCAATTTCATCAACCTCATCATAAGTGATATTTTCTTTAGCCATCAATTTTTTATTGCCGGCAAGAATACGTTTACCCTTGACACTTACTTTGATTCCATGCCCAGATATTTCATCGTAGTTTTCTATTTCGCTCTTATTGATTTCTTTCCCGTAAGCTTTCAGGATTGAAATTGCAATAGGATGGTTTGAATAGCTTTCAGCAAAAGCAGCATACTCCAAAAGATTCTCTTCAGATTCATGACCTTGTGTAGAAATTTTAGTAACCTTAAACACTCCTTTTGTAAGAGTGCCTGTCTTGTCAAAAACTATCGTATCTACATTATTTAAAGCTTCAAGATAGTTGCTGCCCTTAACTAAAATACCACTTTTAGCAGCTCCGCCAATTCCCCCGAAGAAACCCAATGGTATCGAAATTACTAAAGCACAAGGACAAGATACAACGAGGAAAACCAAAGCTCTATAGATCCAATCTGAGAAAGTGGCCCCTGAAACAACCAAAGGTGGAACAACAGCCATTGCTAAGGCAACAAATACGACGACTGGAGTATAATACCTGGAAAATTTCGTAATAAACTGTTCAGTCGGAGCTTTCCTGCTATTCGCATTTTGTACTAAATCAAGGATCTTTGATACGGTTGAATCTCCAAACTCTTTCGTTACCTCAACGGTTAACAGACCATTCTTATTAATGGTTCCCGAAAGAATTTCGTTTCCCGGCTCAACTTCTCTGGGCACTGACTCCCCGGTTATGGCCGAAGTATCGAGCATTGACATACCCTCAATAACCTTGCCATCGAGGGGGACCTTCTCTCCCGGTTTGATAACTATGATATCTCCAACACTAATTTCTTCCGGAGATACCCTCTTAATATCCTCTCCAACCTTAAGATTTGCATAGTCGGGTCGAATGTCCATCAAGGCACTGATTGACTTTCTCGAACGGTTCACGGCCATATTTTGGAACAACTCGCCAACCTGATAGAAAAGCATGACTGCCACACCTTCAGGAAATTCCTTGATTGCAAAAGCACCTATAGTAGCAACCGTCATTAAAAAGTTTTCATCAAACACCTGACCCCTTGAAATATTTCGAACAGCTTTTAAAACAACTTCCCCACCGACTAAAACATAGCTCACTAAGAATATACTAAATTCAGCCCAGAAAGGAAGCTCAACTAATATAGCAACGAAAAAAAGAGCTGCTCCTATACCTAATTGAATAGCTTTTGACTTCTTAATCCCTCCGTCTTCGTCTTCCTTGCTTTCCTCTTTCTTGTCCTGGTTTTCAACTACTTTGATTCCTGATTCTATTTGTACAGCGATTTTAGATGCTTGCTCAACGACCCTAGGCAAATCGCGCTTCTGGTCTACTTCAATGGTTAGTTTTCTCGAAACAAAGTCCACAGTGGCGGAACTCACACCATCAAGACTATTAATCGCTTTTTCAATCTTTGTAGCACAATTAGCGCAGTCTAATCCAATTAATAGTAATACCTTTTTTTCCTTACGTGACAAAGCTTTGTCTTTAATGATAACATCGGGTTCAAGTTTATTAATTATTTGATTAGCTTGATTTAGTACATCCTCTTGCTTTCCACTACTGTCCATGTTTATCGTGAGAATCTTGGTTACAAAATTCAAGGAAGCACCTGAAACACCTTCAACCTTTTTGACTTGCTCCTCAATTTTAGTAGCACAGTTCGCACAATTCAGACCCTCTAAAATAAGCTCTTTTTTTGCCAGTGAACTCACTCTTAATTCCCTTCTTTCTGTTCTACTTTACAACTCTTCAAAAGCGTAACCAATCTATTCATTAATATGGGTTAGACCTTGATTAAATATTTGCTTAATATGTTCATCTTCCAAGGAATAAAATACAATTTTTCCGTCTTTTCGATATTTCACCAGCCGTGCCTGCTTTAAAACTCTTAGCTGATGGGATATTGCTGATTGGGTCATATTTAACAAGACAGCGATGTCGCAGACACACATTTCAGCTTCATCCAAAGCCCAAAGTATTTTAATTCTAGTCGAGTCACCGAATACCTTAAATAATTCTGCAAGGTCGTACAGGTTTTCTTCCATAGGCATTTTTGCCCTGACCATATTTACGATCTCCTCATGTATAACATTGCAGTTACACCTATCTACATCATTTCTTTTATCAACCATTTTAATTCCTCTTTTCATATCCTTTCACTTGAACATATGACTAATCGTTCATATATTATCTTAATAATATCTATCTGTTCTGTAAAAGTCAATATAAAATCAAGTAGATGAACCTAAATAGTCAAAACCATTACAGGGGGCTCGATCCTCCGAGAGTCCATGAACTTCCTAATATTGTTCTACATAATCGGATTCCATGAACGAAATATAGCAATTTCGTCACTGCAGATATCAAATCGAAAAATTGAATAACTTATTAACTGTAGTACTAACTACAAAATGAGAGATGTAAATAAGATTCCCAGAATAAGACCTGTTATAATGCTAGGAAAAAGATGAATTCGTCGGGTATGTTTTATTGCATGGCCCAAGATCTCTTGCCAAGTCACCATGAAAATTGTACCGATTGCAATCCCAAAGAAGATAGCTAGTAATTTCGGGTTAATTATTCCTAAGCTTGAACCAAGGAAGGACCCAAGTCCGGCAGGAAGAGCTACAATGCAGGCGATAATTGGAATGGAAGTACTACTAAGCCCACTGAGTGCCAAGGGGAGTAAGATCGCGAAGCCCTCTGGAAAGTTATGCAATAACATAGTAGCAGCTAAATCTAAACCAATCTTGTCATAGTTCACCAAACCGATTCCCATGGCAAACCCGACTGGTAAATTGTGAATGGCTACCCCTATCGCGAGAAGTATTCCGGACCGAATAAACATGGATTTACTTGGATTGTCAGTTATAATCACAACTTTATGGAAAAAAATCTCCAAACGAATAATCATGAGGATACCTATAATGATTCCGATTCCAGTAGCAAATAAACCACCTGTACTGACACTTTCAGGCAAAAGTTCAAATGTCAGAAGAGAAAATATAACACCGGCTGAACAGGCTAGAATTAGTCCTGAGATTCTCGCGAAGTATTTTCCCAACCCGTAAGCAACTATGCCGCCTAGGGCTATACCCGAACCACCAACTCCCAATCCCATCAAGGTTGAAAACAACTGACTATTCATCAAAGCATCTCCTCCTATGGTAATTGTTTTACACACTTAGCTTTACGCCTTTAGGTGTCGTAGGGTTAGTTACATCAATTGAATATATGCTCATGTGTTAGGATAACAGTTATTGATTTAAGTAACAAGTAGTTGCTTGTCCTTTTTTAAACTTAATTTATTGCGTTGACGTTATTGTGCAATAGTACTTGTCTGCTCTGCAAATTTTATGCAACACAAAAGACACATTAATGTGACAATGCTGTAACATTCTACACCCATAATGGGGAGTAGAATGTTTTTTTCTACCCCTTGAAACTGCTACATACTTACGAATAACTATCAAGCGGAGTGATGAAAATGCAAGAACAGGTTTCGAGAGAGACCCTAATATCAGCCAAGAGCGGTGATCCTCTCGTCCGAGAGGAACTTATAAGATCTCATAAAGCATTTATAGCTAGGGTAAGTTCCAAAATCTGCAGTAGGTATTTAGCCTGGGATAATGACGATGAGCTCAGCATTGCTCTTTTAGCCTTTAATGAAGCGATTGACAGCTTCGACTCCCATGGAGGAGCTTCTTTTCATAGTTTTGTTCAAATGGTGATCCGGCGAAGATTAGTGGACTATTTTCGCAAAGAAGGCAAACATCAACATCTTTCCCTCTCGCCCATGAACTTAGAGGATGAAGAGCTAAGCCGCTACGATCTTGATACTTCCCAAGAGCAATATCAAGAAATCGAGAAGCAAGATGCCTTAGCAGAAGTCATTGAAAACTACGTCCGCGTGCTATGTTACTATAAAGTGACGTTAGATGATTTACTAAAAGTCTCCCCGAAACAAAAAGACAGCAAGCAAACTCTCCTAAAGGCAGCCTTGGCTTTAAGCAATAACCCTGGCCTTATGGCATATCTTAAAACTCATAGACTTTTACCCATTAAAGAACTGGAGGTATTGACCGGCGTAAAACGCAAAGCCCTAGAAAAGGGGCGAAAATATCTTATTGCTCTGGCTCTCATCTTATCCGAGCCGGCATTTTATCCCCTGAAAACTTTCATGCAGATTCCATTAGAACAAGAGGAGTAGGTGAAGAAATATGGAGAAAACCAAAGGCATTGTGATGCGAACCTCACCAAAGCTTACTGTCATCTTCACAGATAAAGGCGACTTTTTAGAAATCTCTACTCCTAAAGAGCCGCCTATAGTAGGCCAGACGATTGAGGTGATTATAAAACCTCAACGGATACCATCATTCCATAATTCCTGGCTTAAATATTCGACAGCAGCAGTTTTATTATTTGTATTTAGCATTACTGCGTTCTACCTCCTTTTCCTTCCTAATATGGCGGTTGCATCCGTTGCTCTGGATATCAACAAAGGTATCGAGCTGCTCGTTAACAACCAAGGCAAGGTTATTAAAGTGCGCGATATCAATGGTGCATCAAGTTTATCGGAAGGAATATCCATTAAAGGGTTAGACGTTTATCAAACCGTTAATTTAATCGTGGAAAATGCTAATAACAAAGGAATGTTAAATGAAAAACAAAATCTGGTTTTAGCCAGTGTGGTACCGGTTAATAAGTGGGGAAACCAAATGATTGATACGGAAATACTCCGAAACACAATCCGGGATGAAATGATTCGCAGGAACCTGTCCGGAAGTGTGGTTGTCGGTCAGACGAACCAGAAAACCCAACAGCAGGCTCAACAACAGGGCATGACGGTTAACAGTTATCTAATTTATGATCGATGTGAAGAAAAAGGTATCACTGTTCAACCTGATACCCTCCGCAATAATGTACAGAAAGCTCTGGTGGATGCGAATGTTAGTGTATCCAGCCTTTTCCCTGAAGAAAGTTTGGAGGTAAGAGCACAAAACTGGAAAGATAACTCCGAAGATACCAAGCCAGAACCACGTGCTAAAAAGGGTTCAGAACACAACCAACCTGCAAATATAGAATCAAAGACTACCGAGAACCATAGTTATACGGACCGTTCCAAGAACCAGAGCCAGTCCTCCGCTGGCAGCACCTCTAGTAATAGGAGCGAACCCAATGATTCCAGCCCTTCTTCTGTAAATCAACCTCCACAAGGAACAACCCCTGAACCTCCGCCAGAAACATCCCATAATTCGACCGAACCGAGTTCCGACGAAAAATCCCCTGACCACAGCACGTCGGAAAGTTCTACACCACAACAACCTACGAACCCTCCCTATAATAGGGAAACAGAACAAGAACGAGAACAAGATCAAGAACGAGAACAACCCATAGAAAGAGAAGATGGATTTAATACTCAGCTTCAGTCCAAGTGGCCGCAGAGTTCGGGGGAGCACACCGAGAGGGATAGCACAGATAGTAGGGATTAGTGATAAAAAACCAAACGAGAAGACAAGCGAAATGCTTGACCTTCTCGTTTGGTTTATGCGTACTAAGATTAATCAGCGTATAACGGATAGTCCATATACCTTTTTAACATTTTTGTTACAATTATCTTTTCAACAGGACTACAGACGCTTCATGTCGAATTGTAATATTTATAATCGGTATTTATGCAAATGTTTGGAGGTTTGTCACTGTTGCGTAATCCTTGGCTTATAGCACTTAGTATTACAATAATTTTAGTCAGTTCCATGGTTGTTCCTGCCAGAGCAAACGAACTTAATGATTTTATGAGTAAGCAAACAGAAATAGAAAAAGCCCAGGATAATGCGAAGAGCCAGATTAAAGATCTGCAATTCACTGAGGAACAAAAGAAACGGAATCTTAAGGAACTGGCGAGCCAAATTAGCGTGGCTAAAATAGCCATGTCCCAAAAAGATACTGCCTATCTTGAAGCTAAGACTAGCGTGGAAGCAGCAGAAAAAGAGCTTCTTGCCAAACAAAAGGACCTTGAAAACAGACAGGAAGCCCTTCGGAAAAGGGTTCGGGGGATTTACGAGGAAGGAAACTTTAGCTACCTGGATATGCTTTTTCAAGCTGAGAACCTCAGTGAATTTATAACCAAGTTTGAGTATTTTGAAATGCTGATACAAAACGACCAGAAACTACTAGAGTCTATTAAAGCAGAGAAAGAAAAAGTCCTTCAAAAAACTGAAGAACTTAAAGAAAAACGGGATATAGCCGAAAAAACAAGACAAGAAGCTATCGCTGCTAAAGGTGTTCTAGAGAGCAAAAAACAGGAAGAGCAGAATTCTTTGGCAGAAGTCACACAAGCACAAAACGAACTCTTTACCCAGATCAACAAATTAGAAAATGATTCCAAAGCCTTGGAACAAAAGATTCGTCAGTTACAAGCCGGGAGCACCGGCGGTGTGGTTGGCAGTATCAGTTATTGGCCTTTGTCAGATTATCACACCATTTCCAGCCCTTACGGCTGGCGTATTCATCCAATTACTAAAACCAAGCGCTTACATACCGGAGCAGACATACCTGCGCCAAGCGGGACGCCTATCTATTCTGTTGGTGCCGGTACAGTAATATACTCTGGCTGGTATGGGGCCTATGGCAATACTGTGATAGTCGATCATGGTCAGGGGATATCCTCGATGTACCCCCATCAGTCAAAAATAACCGCTCCAAACGGCCAAAATGTGAAGGCTGGTGATCTGGTAGGTTATGTAGGGTCAACAGGTTGGAGCACTGGTCCACACCTCCATTTGGAGGTTCGGGTAAACGGTAATCCTACTGATCCCCTTGCTTATTTTCCCTAGAAGTTGTCAGATATTAAATCAAATAATTAAATAACAAAAGAAAAGTAGTCTTTGCATTGCCGTAACAAAATGTTACAGATAGTGCAAAGACTACTCTGGCTAGACAGAACCTAATATGATATCAAAGTAATCTACTTCGTTTGTGGAAAAGGTCTTCATCCCCCTATTTTTATAGACTTTACAAAAAAGTAAAGAATACATTTGATTTCAAATAAGGAGATACCCATGGACAAGAAAAAAATACTCGTCGTGGATGATGAAGAACACATCTGTAATTTGGTAAATCTATACTTAAGCGATGATTTTAATATAACCTTAGCCTATGACGGTCAATCTGCCCTTTCAGCCTTCTTACAAAAACCGTTTGATTTGATCGTGCTGGACATTATGTTGCCTGGATTAAGCGGTTGGGAGTTGTGCCGAAAAATTCGTCAGGTCACCAATACACCAGTTATTATGCTTACAGCCAAGGACGACCCTTATGATAAAATCCTCGGGTTAGAACTTGGTGCTGATGATTATATTACAAAACCATTTATTCCTGGCGAACTTATAGCCAGAGTTAAAGCAGTTTTACGGCGTTTTAATTCTGCTCCTGCGGAAAACCTTCAGATCATTGAGTATCCAGGCATCTATCTAGACAACGCAACCTTTAAAGCAGAAATTCTTAACCAACCCTTAGAACTTACGTCCAAAGAATTCAATTTACTCTGGTTTTTTGCCAGTAACCCCGGAATAGTCCTCCAACGTGAAACTATTATGCTGAGAGTATGGGGATTCGACTATATGGGTGATACTCGAGCCATCGATAACACTATTAAGCGATTAAGAAGAAAACTTGAGTCCGTTCCTGGCGCTCTCTTATACATTCAGACAGTCTGGGGACTTGGTTACAGGTTCGTGGTTCCCAAAGATGAATAAGAGCATTTTTTCAAAGTTATTGGCCAGCTATATCGGGATAGTCCTGGTAGCAATTGCCATAGTCGGCAGTATGCAAGTCTATCTGGTACAAAACTATCTGATTAAAAACAAGGAACAAGAACTTGTAGTACGGAGTCAAGAGCTTAGCGCTATAGTTAAACCGTTTCTCCTGACAAACTTAGACCCTGGACCTATGTTAGTTACAGTTAATCGGGCAGATCGAGTATTAGGAACAGAGGCTTGGATCATAGACAAATACGGCAAAGTCATTGTTGCTTCGGCAGATCACTTATACTGCCTGGGAAATACCTTAGAGGAGATGGACCTCGATCAACTGAAATCCGGCAAGGTCAGTATTCGAACAGGACAGACCGAGTATTTCAAGGGTGCTATGATACGAACGATAGCCCCCATTTTTGAAGAAAATGAGTTTATCGGCGGAGTAATCTTATACTCACCGGTAAAAGGGGTAAATGATACTACCAAGATAATGAGCAAAATTTACCTTGGTGCCGCCTTGTTAGGAATTCTCATCTCAATTTGTATCGGCTTTTTGTTAACTAAACAGATTACCAGGCCAATTAAAAGAGTTTGTGAAATAACTAAGAACATTGCCGATGGTAAATTTGATGAGTGTGTGGAGGTTAAATCTAAAGATGAATTAAGCGTGCTGGCCTCATCGATCAATCACATGACTAAACGGTTATCTGAACTCGAGAAAATGCGACGCAACTTTGTAGCCAATGTTTCCCATGAACTTAGAAGTCCTCTAACCTCTATCCAAGGTTATATCGACGCCCTAATTCAAGGAAAAGCAAAAGATAGGCAAGACGAAACCAAATATCTTCAAATCGTTCAACAGGAAACTCATCGTTTAAGCCGTCTTGTTAATGATCTCCTAGAGATTTCTCGGTTCGATTCTCAAACAGCTCTTTTTGATGTAGATGAATTCCCGTTACGTTCGATTGTAGACAGAGCCTTAACAAGCCTTAAAATTCAGTTGGAAGGTAAGCATTTAAGCGTAAAGGTCGATGTTCCCCAGAACTTGCCTTTCTGTTATGGAGACGAAGATCGAATAGAACAAGTAATCTACAACCTTTTAGATAACGCTATTCGCTATTCTTCTCACGAGGGAGCAATCATTATCTGCGCTACTTCCCTGAACGAAGAGATCATCGTTGAAATTACCGATTTTGGCCAAGGCATCCCTCCTCAGGACTTACCCTCTATTTGGGACCGTTTCTACAGAGTGGACAAGGCACGGTCTAGAAGCGAAGGCGGAACAGGCTTAGGCTTAGCAATTGTTAAGGAAATTGTAGACAAACACGGCGGACAAGTCATGGTAGAAAGCAGGCTTGAAGAAGGAAGCAAGTTTAGCTTCACCATAAAACAATCTGAATCTGAATGTGAAACAGAAACTTAGCAATGTACTATTTCTGAGAGTTGCAGCAGGGAGTGGATATTATTTTAAACCAAAAAAAAGTTGCTTCTGTAGTTACAATATTCTTGTCTTTAGCTCTAATATGGTTCCTTTATCCACACCTTCAAAATGCGGGAGCCTTGCAGATTCTAATTAACGAACTAGGTTGGAAAGGGATCGTATTAGATTTATTCATAATTTCTGCTCAAACACTTTTTCCAATTGTTCCATTCGCATTACTGGCAGGTATAAATGTTATCCTATTTGGACCAATAGCTGGTTATTTCCTATCCTTGACCGGAAGTGTTTTTGGTTCCTCATTAGGTTTTTACCTCGCCAGATCTTTAGGGCAAGAATGGGCTAAACCTAAACTCCAAAAACTAGGAAAATGGGCAGAGTTGCCCGAATCACGAAGCTTTTTTATGGTTATGATGGGACGTATGATTCCAGTGATTCCGGCAGCAGCAATTAATTACGCTGCAGGACTGTCTCCTATGAAATTTAGGTCATTTTTTCTTGCTACTATTTTGGGCAAAATACCAATGATTGCTTGGGAGTCTTGGATAGGCCGTGACTTTTGGGATATATTTAAACATCCACAGAATTTTATCAAAGCCTTGGTAGCAGGTTTACTTTTATTCGGAGGAGCATCTTTATTTTGGTATTTCTCCTCAAAACGCAAAATAGTGAAAAAACAAATTAGTTGATTACTCTCGTTCAGCAAAAGTTGAACATCGCGACTTAGGTGACGAAAGCGCACAGCCCTCAACGAATACTATAGCGCTGGATGATGGCTTTCGTCACAGAAGCAGAGCACGAAGGGGCTGAAACAAACTTGAAAACAAGTTTTGTTTCAGCCCCTCTTGAAAGTAGAAAAGTTATTAATTTTTCTGGCTGGTAGCTTGGTCAAAAAGCCTTAAGTTAATTTTGCCGTCCGAGGGATTAACAATCAATTTTTTAACCTTAGGTAATATTTTTTCCATCGTTTCTAGGAACAAACGGTATTTTGTGGTATCCTGCGAATATATTTGGCTGTTTTTCTGATATTCTGCCAGCATTGTCTCAAATTTTTGGGAATCACCCTTCGCTATGTTTACTACTTCCGCTTTATAAGACTCAGCCTTGGTGATTTGTTCGTTAGCTTTGCCTCGAGCTTCAGGAATCAGGCTGTTGTAGTACCCTCTGGCTTGATTGATTTGCTTCTCTTTATCTTCCTTTGCTGTTGTAACATCCCGGAAAGCATTGGCAACCTCATCCGGGGGTACAATCGCTTTGATATTAAAGGTTGAAACCTGCAGCCCTGAATTATAGCCATCAAGGATAGCCTGTGCCTTTTTCATAATCATGTCCTGCGCTTTGACTTTTTCACTGGTCAAAATCTCATCCACACCCATGCTTGCTGTCAGATAAACCATTGCAGCTTCAACACTATTTCTAACTAAACGTTCCTCATCGGAATTTACATTATATAAATACTTAGGAGCATCTATAATTTTATAGTGCACAATAGCTTCGGTACTGATAATGTTTTCATCACCCGTCAACAACTGAATGTTTTGGGGAGGGTTGTCTTTGTGTACATGGTCGGGTAGACTGACCCCCACATCCGCTCTGCGAACCTCCGATACATTAACCTTTTCCACCTTATCAATAGGCCACGGCAAACGGTAGTGGATTCCCTCAGAAATGGGTTTATCCAAGACGCTGCCAAATCTCCTGATCACGGCTTGTTCACCTGGATTAACCATATAAATACCTGTCAGAACGTATACTAACAGAAAGCCTAATCCCATTGCTAGCGCAGTTTTTTTAGGATTAATATGATTAAACGCTTGGGCAATATCCTCTACAATTGAGATTCGTAACTTGTTATTTTGTGTATTATTATACTTACCGCTGAAACGGTTCTTGAGCATATGGAATAAGGCTGAAAACCTATCTTTTATGATTTTGTAGATTAAAAGACGACTATCTTTGATAGCTCTTTTAGGGGGCTTATTATCTCCTTCACTCACAGTAAATACCTCCTTCAGTTAGAATTTTACAAACGATCATTTTCCAACCTTGCCATTTTCCAGGTATTTAAGAATTTCGGAATTTGAAGGGAGTACAAGGGTTGTTTTTTCATCAATAGTTTTTTCATAGGTTTCAAGGGCACGAGTAAATTCATAGAATTTTGAATCCTTTTGGAATGCTTCCCCATATATTTTTATAGCTTCAGCATCCCCCTCACCCTTTAATTTCTGCGCCTGTTTATAGGCTTCTGAAAGAAGTATCTTTTGTTCCTTTTCAGCATCCGCCCTTATTTTAGCCGCTTCTTCGCTTCCTTCAGAGCGGTATTTCTTTGCCATTTGCTCACGCTCAGCTTTCATTCTGGCAAATACGCTCTGCTTGTTCGCTTCAGGGAAATTCAAAACCTTTATTTGAGCATCTACCACTTCTATGCCGTACTCTTTAGCTTTTTCCTTAGATTTCCGAACAGTATCCTGCATCATGGCATTGAGTTTTAATTTGTTAGTGTCTACACTTATTAGCTCATCTAAATTATACTGACCCAGTTTTACACCCAAACTTGAGGAAAAAACATCCTGCAATCTCGCTTCTGCTCCAACTTTGTCCTTGACTGTTTTCATGTAAGTAACAGGGTCGGTGATCCGCCACGTCCCGTAATAGTCGACCTTAACACTCTTTTTATCTGAAGTCAGCAGTTCCAAAGGCTCGGCCTCATAAATCTGAACTCTATTATCAAACCGTTGTACAGATTGTATAGGCTCAGGCAGCTTGATTCTTAAACCGGGTTGAAGCACCGTGTTTACAGGATTTCCAAATTGTGTTACCACGGCATACTCAGTGGTGTCGACTGTATAAATTATAAGGTTTAAAGTCAGTAAAACCAGACCAAGTATTACACCTACTAAAATTTTAGGTTTTATTTTTAACGTTTCACTCATCTTAACACTCATTCTTTCCCGCCTCCTCCATTAATAATAGGATTTCCTACTCCATCATTCGTCAGCCATAAGTCGGTGCCCTCAACTTTGATATTACCGCCCAGCAGTATCTTCATGACCTTCGGCAGGATTTTATCCATGGTCTCCATATAAAGCCTGTATTCAGTTACTCCCTTTGATTTTTGATATTCTTCAAATTTTTGGACAAAAAGTAAAGCGTCCCCCTGGGCTGTTTTAACTTTCTCATCCTTATAGGCTTCTGCTTCTTTAATGGTCTTATAGGAATTTCCCTTTGCCTCGGGTATGACTGTATTGCTGAATGCCAGTGCTTCATTGATATAAGTTGCCTTATCCTGCCTGGCACTAGCCAAATCTTGAAAACTGTCAATAATCTCCTGCGGAGGGGTCATCTCTAAAAGCTGCAGGTTTACAACCTGCACGCCTGTATTGTTTCTATCCAAGGCCTCTTGAAGTAGTTTCTTTGAAGACACTTCCACTTCATCTTTTCCAGTAGAAAGTAAAAAGTCAATATTCTTTTCACCCACCACTTGGCGAATGCTTGTGGTGGCCACAGCCTTAATCAGGCTGTCGAGATTGCTGACTTTAAGCGAATAATTTACAACGTTAGAAACCTTGTATTGGATTCCCATGTTTACATTTACAAGATTCATATCCCCTGTCAGTAACAAATTTGTTCCGCTCTGTACATTCCTAATGTTGTCCTTCTTCACCAGCACCACTTTCTCGATAGGAAAAGGCAGCCTATAATGCAGCCCGGGGGATACATTTTCTCGGGTAACCGCTCCGAATCTCCTCACAATTCCCTGTTCATCCCATTTTACGAAAAATATCCCGGACGCCATGTACACTGCAGCAAAAACCAAACAAACTCCCGCCAGCATTTTCTTATTTCTGAAAGAAAACTTAAAGTTTGAATGCTCGTGGTCATCCCTGTGAGCCTCTCCTGAACTGAGTGTTTTTAGATTAATTGTGAAGATTTCATAAGAGGCTATAAACATAAAAACCATAGCTATGATAGCCGTTATTTTATCCAAACTGTCCATACCAAATAAAGAACCCGTCAGGCCAACTAAAACTGCAATAGAACAGTACATATCCATCTTGGAATGGTAACCATCGGCAATAAGGCTTTGGGAGTTGGTCTGCATTCCTACATACAATTTATAACGTGCCATAAAGTAGTTTATTATTACACCTAGGAATGCCCCAGCAGCCGTAACGGCAACATATCTCAGTTCTTTTCCTTCATTTCCTAAGGCTTCAAACAATATCTCAATACCCATATAGAAAATAAAAACTGATACAAACAGGGCAAGAATATTTTCCAGCCTGCTTATGACCTTCGTTGCCTTCGTTGCCTTCGTTACCTTCCTTGCCCCAATACGCCCTATGAATAGTCCCAGGAAAACCACTGTCGATACAAAAACGTCTGTAAACGAATGCCAGGCATTCGCTTTCAATCCCAGACTCCCAGAAATATTTGCCAGGAAAAAGCGTAAAACAATGAGAATCAAATTTGCAATAACGGCAATTAGAATTGTACGCTCTTTTCTTTCCACGACCATCACCTTCCTTCACTTGATTATTTCTTAGTTTATGGTTGCTTCCTTCAGCATCTTTCTAAGAGAAGAATTATAAATCACGAGCTGCGACTTCTCAAGGAGTTCATTCTCCAGCTCCGCTTCCTTCACATGGTGCTTTTCATCCAACAGAACCTCTTTTAATTGCGCTTTAACCTCCTCAAACGTCTTCTGCTTTTTATCTTCCTTCTGCCTCAACTTCACTACATAGTACCCGCCTTCATATTCAAAAACACCGCTTATTTCTTCTGGTTGGAGCTTAAAGATATTTTTTTTCAGCACTTGGTCAAGGAGATCATTATCATAGAGCCATTCTTTCATTTTACCCCCAGCCGATGCTGTCGGATCATTGGAATACTCTTTCGCGATCGCCGCAAAGTCAGCCCCCTCTTTAAGTCTTTGCAGCGCTTCATCGATCCGCTGGCGGGCCCTAGTCTTTTCTACATCCGATGTACCCGTTTCAACCCTGATCAAGCTGATTAGTGCTTTAGGCGGATCAAACAATAATTTCTTTTTTTCTTCGTAAAATTTCTCTGCTTCCTCGTCCGAAATTTGTCCTATTTTTTCGTCTATTTCTTCCTTATGCAATATCTGACTTATATACTGGCTTTTCAGTTCCTCTATTTCCTTGCTGCTTTCCGTATCCGCTGTATCGTCCCCTGATTCCTCCAGGAGTAGCTCCTTGGCTATTAACTGGTCTATCAAGTCTTTTTTTGCTTCAAAGCCAGCAAATTTAGCTTGGGTTTCAGGAGAAAGCTCCTTGAATTCTGCTTTAAATTCACCTAAAGTAAATCGTTTACCGTGAATACTAAATAATGCTTCATTTTTTCTTAATTCATACTGCTTATCTTCCTTTTCACTCAGGACGCCTGCTTTAATCTCGTTTAGCGCTTCACCAAAGGTTTTCTGTCGTTTTTCCTGTTTTTCAAGGCACTTCACAATATAGAAGCTGTTCCCGTCCTTAAAAACAGAACTCATTTCGTTAACTTGGAGACTGAATACCTTGTCTTCAAAATTTGTTCCCTTCTCGCCCTGCTTTACATAGAAGGCATCTAACTGTTTACTATTTGAATACCTTTTAGAGATCTCCTCAAAGCTTTCACCGCTCATTATCTTGCTCAATGCCTCATTAGCCTTTTTAAGAACCTCATCCTCTGATCCGGATATATCCAACTGAATAGCTAGTATTCTAGCTTTTTGGGGCTCAAAGTATTTTTCCTTGTTTTTCTCATAGAAGTCTCGCATTTCCATTTCCGTCGGGTCATCTACCTTCAAGATATTATAATTCACATCCAAGGCTGCGTTCTTTTTTAGCCTTTCAATGTATTCTGGAAAGAATTGCTTATCCTTCTCATCGGCTAGAATAGTTCTAATTTCACCCTCAATTTCACTAAAAGGCCTATCCTTGTATTTATCTTTGTTGGCATCATAATACTTTTGTATTTCCCCCTTCTCTATCTTGTCAGGAGAAAGCTGGTCTTTGTGCACTTTATCCACTAGATTATCCAAGCTGACCTCTTCCACAAGATGTTGAAAATCATGCTTCACCTCATTTTTCTGAGTAACGCCTTTCTCCTTTGCCCAATCATCCACAATTTTCTGGACTGCCATCATTTTTATGATCTGCTGGTATGCTTCCATACTGTGTATAGGATGGGTTTCACACACCTCGGTCTTGTCGCATTTACTGTGGTCGAACCCATGTTTTTCGCATAAACCGTGTTCTTTGTCTTTATATCCCTTTAAACTAATATAATTAGATAGCTCTTCTTTAGTAAGGTATTTACCGCTGAAAGCAGCTACTACCTCTTCACTGGGGGGCTTTGGCTCGGTAATAAATCCATATAATTTATAGCCGGGTAATGATAAGATAACTAGAATCGGGATAATTAGGAGCTTTCTAAAGCTCTTTTTAGCAGGGATTTTTCCTACTTCCGAACCCTCGACCTCTTCTAAAGCAACTTCTGTGCTTTCCAGGCTATTTTCCACTTGATATTCTTTGATATTTTCAATTCCGCAGACAATTTTTTCTGCCTGATTTCCCAAATCGTGCCCTTCGGAATTTTTCTGATCTTCTGCCAAACCTTCATCTAAAATATTTCCTTGACTGCCTTCCTCTAGATTGCTTAAACTTACTTCTGAAGTAGCTCCATCAGCTTTGTCTGGTTTAGGTTCACTGATACCAATATCTTTAACTTGCTCTAAAGGAGACATCCTTTTGGGACCCCAAATCCAGAGTCTAATAGTCTCGAGCAAGTCCTGTGTTGCGCTGGTGTCGGATTTCTCCTCAGTATTTACCGGCTCGGCTTGAGAAGGTTCTCCTTGTCCTCCCTTGAGATTCTTCAACACCATTGTCTTCTCCCCTTCATCCGTGAGTTGAGTCCCACTTCCTGATTCCGTTTTATTTCTCGATTTCGTCCATCCTAAATCTTCCTTTGATTAGCCTTGGGCTATACTAGCTTAGTCCTAAATTGTAACAATTCAATGTCCAAAATTTAAAGAATATGTATCAAATATGTAACAAATATGTAACTAAATTTTAGAGAGTCAAAACACTTATAGAATCATCGCCTTATGTAGTAACACAGATGAACATTTTGAGACAAGGCTGTAATTCGCAAAAAAAACCAAACGAGAAGGCGGGCGAAATGCTTGGCCTTCTCGTTTGGTTTGTCTTCTTTTGTTTTTCTAATAGTTCCAGCTTCTCAAGCTTACAACTTTATGCAAGGCTAGTGAATAAATATAGGATGAAATAATATATAAGATGTTTATATTGGTAACTATATAAAGGTTACTTTTAGGTTCTCGTAGAATCCGTGCCGGAAGAAGAAAAAGTGATCAGAAAGTCTTAACTTATGAAAGAGGTGTTTTAATTGGATAATTGGTTCTCAATTGTTCCGTTTATTATTGCCGTGGTTATTGCAATGTTGACTCGACAAGTGCTGGTAGGTCTTATGTTGGGGCTTCTTATAGGTTCTTTCTCTTTACAACCTGGAATAGCTAGTACTCTTTCCAAAATGAGCGACTATATTTTAACTGCTATTGGGGACAGGGGTAACCTTCGTATCATAGTTTTCTTTACGTTTTCGGGGGCCTTGTTGGAATGATGCACGTTGCTGGCGGTGTCAAGGGTTTTGCTAATCAGGTACAAAAACGAATTAAAACCGAAAAGAGTGCTCTCTTGGTTACGTGGGCCACCGTTCTAGTTACCTTTATGGATTGTGAATTCAGGATTATGACAACAGTTCCGATAATGAAGGCTGTAAAAAACACGATAAATGTAACGAGGTCCAAACTTGCATATGCCTTTAGGGGTTTCGCTGGCTCAGGCGACAGGAGCTCCGATCCCTATAACCGTCGGAGCGGTATTTGCAGCTGGTTCCTTTGGTGATTTTACTTCTCCTTTAGGAGAAACTACTGTTACCACAGCATCCAAGGCCAAATTGCCTTCATCACTTGCAGCAGTGGGTATCTCAGCGATTTTGTTTGTTCTTGCGGGGCTGTTTTTATAGTAGAAGAAAGCGCCCGTGATTGCTTTGCTATGTAATGTCATTATCCCATTCCCGAAGAGTGGGATAACCCTTTGGATTCAGAAGCGCTGGGTGTTTATCGTCTGCTAATCCAAACAGTCGAATTCTTAAACATCCCTCCCCTGTTTTTGCACTGATTAAAAGGTACCCTTTCGTGTCATTTCGAAAGCGGAAATCAAGTATGCCGTAGGATACTGTTGCATCTTGCCCTTTTGACGCATACACTACAGGCAAGGAATGACTGTTTTTCTCTACTATAGTTAAACGAGACTGGCGGACAGCTTGATAGAGTGTGCTGGAATCTTGGCATACGCCCCCTCCATTCCCTTTGATTACAGACTGACCCGCAAAGATAGAGGCTTCCATATATCCAGCAGCCTCTGTACGTTCTCCAACGACATCGTTGAAAGAAAACTCTTGGCCAGGTGGAATCAAATAGTTATTTAAAGCCATCGCAGCTAAACGCACGTTTTTTGTACGTGCTACATCCTGAGGATCAAAATACGTCGTGTAATCCCCTAAAACACTCTGAATTTTTGTTATGTCCTCAGCTTTAGGTAGAACTGGCAGGTCTTTTACAACTACCTCAACCTGTTTCTGTCCATAACTACGCACTATTTTCAGCCAAGTCTCTTCGATATCTAGTTCCTGTCCTGCTTGCCCATCTGTCTTTTCCAATCCACTGTCCAAATAAACAATCCTTGCCGGACGCATAGGTTTGTTAATAATCTTACTTAATGATTGCAACTGTAAAATAATTTCTTCTTTATTCAAACCAATGTTATTCGGTGAGATGAACACGGAAGGACGAGCAATATTATTAAGTGCATCTGTGACAGTCTTAACCAGAAAAACTTGATCTAACCACGCCTCAATTTCTGCATCAGAACCATCCTTCTTCAGAGGGTATACATGTTCTTTGTATGTAACGGCATACGGAATCTCATTCTTTAATTGTGATGATAATTGAATTCTACTCAATCCAGAAAAATCCCGGCCCCATGCAATCACCCCTGACGGTGCCCGATCATGAGTATAGCCATACGTGATCAAGGTCCCTAACCCTAGAGAAACTATTAATTGAAGTAATAGAGCCATCGCAAAGACCAATCTTCTCCGCATTAACTTATAACCTCCTAATAACTTTCTTGGTTTTCCGCAAATGTGAACTAACTGCCTAGGTGATGGCAAATAAAAACGCATTATAACATTCTTAAAGCGTAAATTCAATAGGTTACTTGTCCGCTACTACAAAATGGGTGGTAAACCAATGGGTGGTAAATGAAAGATACCTACTGATAGGCATAATAACAAAACACGGGGAAAACAAACCAATTGGTTCGTTTTCCCCGTGTTTTTAATAACTTGTACCATAACCGTCCTACCACATTCCTCCATAGTAATTAGCTCCGCCACAACAACCGTTTCCGTAGCCAGAACCCGGAGCATACCCAGGATTTGGCGCAATCTGGCCCGGTTGTTGTTGGCCCAGTTAAAGTTATTCAGTAGTTCTTATCATTCATGACCGGATTTGCTACCGGACATATGATTCTCACCCGTATTAGTATTATGATTCTCGTTAGAATTATGATTAGTGTTATAACCATTTCCGTTCATATTTGTGCTTTTACTCGTACTGGATGGCTGAGCACTTTGGCTTGGTTGCGTACTATGCATTTGCTGGTGTTGTTGGGGATTCATATTTGAATGTCCGTCATTGTAGTGATAATTGTTTTGTGCAAGGGTGACGGGCGCTGGAGTGACAGGTGCCGGAGTAACTGGTGCCGGGGTAACGTTTGCTTGGGTAACTGATGCTGTGGTGACAGTTGCAACTGGGTCTGGTGCTGGGGTAACAATTGTAGTTGGGTCAGTTGCAGGATTGACAGTTGTAACAGAGTCAGTTACAGGGGTACTGGTTGTTACAGTTGCAGTAGTGCTAGGGTCTACAGACGTTCCTGATGTAGCAGCACTAACTGCTGCTACGGCTCCCATTATCAGCCCAAGAGACAATGTACTTACCATTAGCGTATTTTTTAAATTTTTCATTAAAAACATCCTTCCTTAAACTAATTACTAAAATTCACAAATTACTACAATGGCGCTGCTTTATTGAATAATCTTACATTCGATTCTTTTCCACTGATCACCCCCTGTCTTCAATGAGTTATTCGTAACAGTTTGTTATTTTTTGAGGGTAGTTTTAAAAACAAAACATAAATTTCTTCTTTATCCAACATTGCGCCATCCTTTAATATGAAAGCTTCAAACGTCTCGAGAAATTCGTGCTCCACTTCTAAAATGCTTTTATAGCTTGCTGTAGCCTACAAAGTTTAAGCTCTTTCTTCAGAAGTTTTTAGCCTTTTATTATTTACTCAACTTTCGGTCGCGACCGAAAGTTGAGTTATTTATAAAGGTAGCTACTCCCGGCAATAAAGAAATAAATATGATCGCAAATATTACAAGGGTAAAATTCTCTTTAACAGTAGGTATATTGCCAAAGAAGTACCCTCCGGCTATAAATAATGCTACCCACACCACTGCTCCAATAATATTGTAGCTGATAAACCTCCAGTAGGTCATCCTTCCCATTCCAGCTACAAATGGAGCAAAGGTTCGGATTATCGGTATGAATCTGGCGATTATGATGGTCTTGCCCCCATGCCTCTCATAAAACTCATGGGTTCGCATTAGATATTCTTTTTTTAAAAAACGTACATTTTCTTTATGGAAAATCTTTGGGCCTATGAGCTTGCCAATATGATAGTTTACCGTATCACCCAGAATAGCTGCCAAAATCAAGACAAGAGTAATAGCTGCCAAATTCAGCTCACCGCTCGCTGACAAGGCACCAATTACGAAAATCATTGAATCTCCCGGCAGGAAAGGTGTAACAACCAACCCGGTTTCACCAAACACAATTACAAATAGAACTAGATATGTCCAAATACCATAATCTTTAGCCAGTTCAGTCAGGTTTTTATCGAGATTCATAACAAAATCAAATAGGTTCATTATTAAATCCATTTCACACTTCCCTTGTATTTTTTAAGTCATTCAGTTCAAGTCATTGTAAGACCCTCCCAGTTTCATTATCAAATAGAATCTACCATATGAAAATCACATGAACTTAACGGTTTTTTAACATTTTTGTTAAAATACCATAGAAGCAACCGGGCTACACTAACAGCTTCCGGTGCAAAAACGGCTGTAGAAATAATACTAAAAAAAGCCCCTCAAAACGCTTAACGTTCGGGAGAGGCTTGTTTAATACAAGAACTAATAATTGTTAATGATCAAAAGTTATAGACTATGTGTCTTAGTGCTAATGTGCATGTCTATGGTAAATGTCAGGAGTATGTTGGTGTTCATGAATTATTGATTCGTGTTCATGAACATGGGAGTGGTAGCCACTTTCTGGTATTTTTATCACTAGAATGGCAGTGTGTATGGTGTGCTTCGTTGTGGTAATGCCTATGCTCGTGTTCAGTTAATTCGTGTTCATGTAAATGTTCATGCTCTTCCTTGAACAAAAAGACTGCCCCAATAATCATGATAGGAAGAGCAAAGAAAAAACAACATGCCCTGGCTTTCTCTGAACAAGAGCAATGATAGTACTGCTCCAACAAAAGGAGCAGTTCCGAACAAAGCACTTGTCCTAGCAGACCTTAATTCTCTCATGGCTCGAATAAATAATACGATACTCAACCCATAACTAAAATAGCCTAAGAGCATTGCCAAAAGAATGAATTTGAAAGAAGGCAACGAAAAGCCCAAGATAAAGGATAGAATTAAGGAGAAAGTACCGGCACTTAATCCTTTGATTGTTACAATCGAGAGAGGGTCTTTGTCCGAAACGTTTCGTGTGAAATTGTTGTCTATCCCCCACAGAATGCAAGCACCAAGTACTCCAATAGCACCCAATGAAAAACCCCACTGCCCGGATGAACCCCATGAAAGCAATATACTTGCCATGGTAATCAATAGTACAGCCATCCATATCCTTTTCCCAACAGCCTCTTTGAATACTACAACAGCAATTATGGTAGTTGCTACACCCTCGAAATTCAGCAAAAGGCAAGCCGTAGACGCCGGTGTATTTTTCAAGCTAAACATCAGCACAATGGGGGCTGCTATCCCGCCTATACATACAGCACCAATTATCCAGGGCCAATCATTTCTGGTAAGTCTTGCCTCATCACTGAAACGATTGTCTAAACTTCGGAAGTATCTCTGTACGTAAAGCCCGATACCACTGCCCAGATATAGAAAGGATGCCATTAGAGTTGGGGCAATTTCACCCAAAAGTAGTTTTGAAATAGGGGCACTTGCTCCAAACAAAGCAGCAGCAAATTATGGCTTTTAGTATTGGGGCAATATTTCTGTTCTTCATTCTTATTCAAACCTCTCTTGTATTCCTGAAAAATTATGGGTTACTGTATCATTTGTAGATTGGTAAGATAATAATCATACAACGTTTTTTGTATTAATGTAGCACTAAATGCCATAAATAGCTTATTAAGTATTAACTTCTTAAAACAAAGACCAATATCAGCTGTCACACTAACATAATACCTTGTGTTCAAACTAGTAACATCAGTCCTCTCAAGTGCATATTAATTTTCCTCGCTTTTCAGTTCCCATTCGTTGACTTTTAACGCTGAATCGAGTTTCGAGAAGGTCAATAATGAAATCCCCCAATTTAGCGATATCGGGCAATGTGCTGTCTTATGAGCTTGTATAGCTCCAACTTCTTGGGTTTGTCTAAGGTTCTAAACTCCTTAAGCGTTCATAGTATCCATTTTGCGCTATCTCACATCAGGCTATTACGCTATACACTATGTCCTAAAAAACAATAAATCTACTAACAAAGCCATTTTTTATACACCCCCCGATCTTTTATAGATAAGACGGGGGTTTTCGCTTATTTGGTCTTTGTTATTACGGGGTCGGAGGCGGAGTTGGTGGAGGGGGCGCAGGTGGCAACGGTGCGAATTTAACTTCAACGATAGCTCCCTTAGCCACCACCTTGCCTCCGACAGGGTTTTGCTCAATAGCAAGCCCACTATCACTAAAGTTGAAATGCAATGCCGACTTGCTTAACGTTTCTCCAACCTGTCGCATCGTCATTCCGATAAGATTAGGAACAACAACCTCACTAGCTAGTGGTGGACGCTCAGGGACGCTCTGTGATGAAACAGGTCTAACAGGAATATCGTTTTCGGTGACTGCAATGGTGCTTGTTGCATCATTAGAAAAAGGTACATCAAATTCTTCAAGAGCTCCTTGTATAATTATTTTAGCAACAGGACTACACAGTGGTCCACCCTCATAGATTTACCACCCACCCTAATCCCTGGGATGATCGTTAATTTCCCCGTTCCGTTGATAACAACGCTTTCCATAATCTTTGCCATCTCATCCGATGTGCGATTCGTTTGGATTCATTAGCATAACCAAAGCCTGGAAGTTTAAGTTTGCGAATTTGTTCTATTTTTTCAAGGTCTACTTGACGAGCTATATTAATCCACAACACATCTTTAATAAACTTCTTGAGCCAACACACTCCGACTTAAAATATTTCCCTTGCTATCAGATATAGTCCCTCGTTCAGGTAATAATGTTTGACTTGTCATTCGATTGGAAATCCCTTTAGCAGTTAAGGTATCGGAGTTATAGACCTGCATATAAAACAATCGCCCAACGATACAGATAACTATAAATACAAGAGGTATGTTATACTAAGAATTCTCTGGAAAAATAGACCAGTTTCCATTTTTTCTTCTTTGGTTTTTTCACATGTAAACCCTTCTCTGCTAGGAACTTATGACGATGAGCTCAGCATTGCTCTTTAGCTTTAACCCCAGTCCAATTGATCACACTTGTAACTGATGTAAGAAATAAAAGTAACTGGGCGAATTAAATTGTTTCAGCCCAGTTAATTTCTTCAAAAAATTTTATCATTCGTGACCGGATTGGTCATCGGACTCGCTTTCAGTTTTCATTCGTGGACTTCCAACCAAAATACTTCATAAAAGCTGCCTTTGCCACATAGGCTGCGGTGCTTCCACCACTCTCCCCAAACTCGACAACCCCAGCGAAGGCAATCTGAGGATTATCATAAGGGGCAAACGCCACAAACACCCCATTGTAGATCCTCTCTAACGCCGTGTTTACGTTTCCGATCTGGGCTGTTCCAGTCTTAGCCCCCCCGGAAAATTCCGGCAGATCTGCAAAAATTCCCGAAGCCGTCCCAGCATCATCTCCTGCACCAGTAACTACAGCTCGCATCCCTTGTTTGACCGCATCCAAATTAGCTGGAGAAATTGTTACGGTGTTGATAACCTTGGGTTGGTACTGTCGAGCTACCTCCCCTGTGATTGGATTCAACAGTTTATCTACTACATACGGAGTATAGCGCTTTCCGCCATTCACCAAGGTCGCCGTGTAATTGGCTAATTGCAAAGGGGTATAGCTGTTATATCCTTGCCCAATGGAATTGTTGAAACTATCATAGACCTTCCATTCCACATTTTCATAAACCTTTTGCTTATACTCAACGTCAACAGCATTTTTCTCGGCGTCTTTCTTCATTTGCAGCTTCTGTCGGCTTAACGCATCCGGGGCCTGCTCCAGTTTGGTCGCGTAATCGGCCTCAATTATTGCCAACTTTTTATCACGCGCCTTAATATAAGTAGGACCAAAATACGCTTTCTTCCATTCTGCTGAGGGTGCGGTTCCTTTTGCTTCTCCCGGCAAATCTACACCACTTTCGACACCTAACCCAAATTCATTGGCGATTTGGAGCACAATTTCCGGATTAGAATCGAACACTCGGCGACCGATAACTTGAAAATATATATTAGAAGATTTGGCCAGCGCTCGAGAAAGATTGACAAGACCAAAGTCGTTCCCTCCCCATTCAGCAGTACCTTGTTGCTGAGCAGCTAGATTTCCCAATGAGGACTTTTTATCATCAATGAGTTCAGTCGGAGTCGTCAATTTGAGTTGCAAAGCCGCCATCGCTGTCACCATCTTGAAGGTTGATGCCGGTGGATACAACCCGGACAACGCTCTATTCAGGGAAGCAGCTGGCGCTATTTTATTAGTGTAATATTTATCAAACATTGCCTCGGAAATAATGCCGGTCAAATCGTTGGGGTCCATCCCAGGTCGAGAAGCCATAGCAAGAATCTTGCCTGAATTTACATCCATCACCACGGCAGCCCCAGATTTTGCATTGGGATTAGTGTTCTTTTGAACATCTGCAATAACTTGATCGAGGCTTTCTTCCACAACCTTTTGCAGATCAGCATCAATCGTCAGTTGGACCGTCATTCCCGGTTCCGGTGGTTGGATTAACTGCTTAGAAACTGGGCGGGCGCGATTATCTACTTCAACTTGTTGAATGCCCTCTTTACCCCTCAACCAGAAATCATAGGATTTCTCTACCCCCATCTTGCCAATCATATCCCCCTGAGCGTACTCGAATCCTGCCTTTTGGGCATCCGCATTTTGATTGAACTGTTCAATCTCCTTGTCGCCTATCTCACGAACATACCCCATGAGCTGACCGGCTAGAGTTTTTTGAGGGTAGGAGCGAAGCGGAACCGCATCCACACTCACACCTGGGAGCTCATTCTGATGCTCAGCTATAATGGCTTGGAGCTCTTGAGGAACCTTATCTAGAATCATAACGGGACGATAACGTTCCCACTGACGATTCTGAGTAATAACCAATATATCTTCAGTAATTGACTCAATCGATTGATTGGGATTAGGCCAGTACGGTTTAATGTAACCCGCTAATCGCTTAATAACATCTTTCCAATTGCTAGCTTCGGATTGTTGCAAACCCATCAAATCTAAATTAAGAACAAACTCTGGAACACTTGTTACGAGAATCTTTCCATTTTTGTCTACAATATCTCCTCGTGTAGGGGGAACCTTGACAAGCTTCATGTAATTCCCCTCCGCCTTGGCGGTATAATATGAGCCTTCGGAAATTTGTAAACCCCAGATATTTACACCTAAAACCGTGAAAATGAGGACCACTACGATGTTTAAGCCCCAAAGTCTATATACATAAGGTTTTCGTTCTCTTTTATTTATCTCCATTACCCTCCTTTCGATGAGAGATACGAGCTCTGCACCGAAGATCAAATCGAATCTCGACTCAAACTAACGACCAAGTATATGGCATGCCCTTTCATAACCTTTAACAATTAATCCCGATGAATCTTTTTTTGAGATTATTTTTGCTGGTATTCCTCCAACCGTAACATTGCTAGGAACGTCTTTATTAACGACAGCGTTTGCTCCGATCGTTACATTATCACCAATCGTTATTCCCACAAATAATTTTGCCCCAGGGGCAATATAGACATTATTACCGATGGTTGGGCTCTTTTGATTAAATACCCCTATGTTGACCGCTGAATGAATTCTACAGTTATTTCCAACCCGCACATCTGGATGTACAACAATACTTCCCCAATGAGCAATACTAAGTCCTGGACCAAAGACGTGCCGTGGAATCGTAAATCCCAGCTTCGTCGAGAGCCTCATTAGTTTTAGTTTTAGAATGGCTAAAAAAATTCGCCCTAAAATATCTTTCCTGCAGTTTTCATAGTATTCCGCTTTCCTTAACGTCAGCTGAAAATAAATGAGTGGTTGAGAAAATCTAAACACCCATCTGTACCGGGTTTGATAATGAGCAGCTAAGTCCGCTGTAACATAGAGCTTATAATCTTGCTTGGATTGAATGATCTTAAACTACCCCCTAAGTCATGTGAGCTATTTAAATAGCAACCGACGACTTCTCAGATTAATATTTAGTAAGAGTCCTATGGAGATCATATTCGCCCACATTGCACTTCCGCCATAGCTGATGAATGGCAAGGGTATCCCAGTAACCGGCATAATACCAGAATTCATGCCAGCGTTGACAAGAATGTGAAATGAAATCATAGTTATTATTCCCGATGCTATTAACACACCATACAAATCTCTCGCATGCATGGCAATATTAATACCGCGTAATAGGAATATTAAAAAGAAAAATAGTAGGGTAATTACTCCGATAAAACCAAACTCTTCACTAAACACTGCAAAAATAAAGTCGGTATGATGTTCTGGGAGGAAACTTAGTTGTCCCTGGGTTCCTTGGCGAAATCCTTTACCCCAAAATCCACCCGAGCCAAGTGCCCACATCGATTGAAGAATATTATAACCATCTCCTGCACTGTCTGAAGCCGGGTTTATAAAAACAGTCAGTCTTTTCAACTGATAATCTTTCATTGGAAGAGGCAACCCCTCGGCGAATTTGAGCCAACTTGGAAGGTTTGTTGAAAAATGTAGCCATAGTGCTATACCGACAGCAGTTACCCCTGTGAGTAATAACCCGCCAAACTTACGAATATTCGCTCCTGCTATAAACATCATCCCTATAAATATTGCCATAAACACTAGGCTTGTCCCTAGATCAGGTTGTTTGAAAATAAGGAGCATAGGGACTAATACATATAAAAATGGCGCGATAAAATCTCTGAAACGATTCAGTTTACCCTGACGCTTTGCTAAAAAATCCGAAAACGAAAGGATCATAAGTATTTTTGCAAATTCCGAAGGTTGGATTGCAAAACTAGAAGTAATGGGTATCCAACGAGTAGCACCTTTTGATTCACTTCCGAAAATAAATACTGCCGCAAGCAATAGGATATTAAACCCATAAATATACCCGCTGAATTTCTGTAACTCTTGGTAATCAATTTGATTAACCATAATAGCTAAGAAAATTCCACTTAAAATCCACATGGTTTGAAGCTCGACATAATAATACGGTTGCCCTTTCACAAGATTGTAAGACGCAGTGCTTAAGACAATAAGGCTCGTCGCTAATAATAAGAGCACTGCCAGTAAAAACTGTAAGTCTATGTTTCTTAAATTTATCTTGTCAAACATTCCATCATTCCTTCTCTCCTTCAATGGCGAAATTCATACAACGGCAAAAAAATATCTTCAATCCGTGAACTTTCCAAATAGAGTAGTAGAAGAGACAACCTTTATCGAGGTAGTCTCTTTTCTTGTTACCTAGCGACACTTATCAAGAATGATAATATTTTGAATGCATTTTCTACATAGCATGGGGAAGTAAAAACCAAAATTCAATACCATCATCAAGACGGTTTATACCATATTGCCCGGCATGTGCGTTGATAATGGTTCGAACAATATATAAACCAAGCCCGGCATGAGTCTGAACAGTCGGAGTATGCGCCTTGTCAATCTTATAAAAGCTTTCCCATATCCTGCTTTCGTCATCAATCGAGATAGTACTGCCTTCATTAAAAACGGAACAAACCAAGGACGCCTTTTCTGTATAAACGGATACCTTGACTATTTTTTGTGATGGAGTATGGGCTATTGCATTATCTAGATAATTAGTTAAAGCTTGCTCGAGATAAAAAGCATCGCCTAAAACAAATAAATCATCCTGAATGCTTTTGAGCAACGTGATCTTTTGATTATCAAATAGGACCTGTTTCTTCGCACAAAGCCTATGGCACAAATTTGAAAAGTTAAATGTATCATATTGCATTTTTGTAAGACCGTTTTCGAGGGATGATATATCCAATAGTTTTTTCACTAGTCCACTTAATCTTTTACTCTCGTCTATAATTACATCATAGTAAAAATACTTATCGATATTTGGCAAATTGTTTTTTAGATTTTCACAATACATAACCATTAATCCTAATGGAGATTTTAACTCGTGAGAAACATTAGCTATAAATTCCTGGCGCATATTGTCAATCTGCTTTTGATGACCTAAGGCTTTTTCCAGTTGAGCATTTACAGTTTGCAGGCTGCCAATCATGTCAGATAATTGTTCAGACATGGAATTAATATTTCTGCCAAGTCTTCCTATTTCGTCATCAGAGAAAGGCCCTTGCAGCTTTTGGGAGAAATCCAAGGAAGATACACTTTTTGCCACATGATCGATTTGTATAATAGGCTTTACAAAATGCTTGCTCCAAAACCACGTAAAGATTCCACCAATGATTAAAGCCACAATAGCAATATATATATTTAATTCACTAATCAGTGCAGCACTTCGCTCTACCGCTGAAATAGGAGTATCTAAAACCACAAAAATAGTATTATTTGATGTCTCAATTTTCCCAAACAACATTAAGTTTTCCTTTTCAGAACGCGGGTTAATTGAATATTCTACCTCAGGTGTTTGCGAAAAAACATAATTGCTTTTTTGATAATATGTTATATCAATATTATTGCTATTATAAATTGCTTGATTATATTTGTCCCAAACTGAAACATTTATATTTTCATCTTCCTCATAATGCAACATTGCTTGTGCAATAACATCATGCGATTGAATACTACTTTTAAGTATTGCGAAACTTTCTTCCATCTGGTGTGTTTTCTTATTGATAAAATAGGGCTTAACAAAAAACAGGTTGCAAACAACTTGAATTGCAATAACCGAAAAGATTATAATGACAACAAAAATTACTAGTTTTATTTTTATGGTTTTTTTCATTACTCCACCTCAAAACGATAACCCACACCGTGCACTGTCTTGATATATGGACAGCTTTCCGTTAATTTGGCACGTAATTGTTTTACATGAGTATCTACCGTTCGTCCATCTCCTTCATAGATATAATTCCATACGGAATTGAGCAATTGCTCCCTGCTTAACGTCATATTTGCATGAACAGCAAAATGCAGTAATAAATCATACTCCCGCTGTGTAAGACAAATAATATTATCTTTAACATATACAGCTCTTTTGGCTGTATCAATTGTCAGATTGGCAAAAACAATAGGCTGAATTTGAAACTTTCCAGTCCTTCGTAATACAGTTTCAATTCTGGCTATTAGCAATGACGATGAAAACGGCTTTGTGATGTAGTCGTCAGCACCATTTGTAAGCCCTTTGAGCTGGTCGCATTCCGCTTCTTTTGCTGTAAGCATTATAATTGGAGTAAGCGAGCTCTCGCGTATTTCAGTAAGAACCGAAAAACCATCCTTTTGCGGCATCATAACATCAAGTAGAATAAGATCGATACTGCCACTGTTGGCATAAAATATATCTAATGTATTTTGTCCATTATCAGCCTCAAAAACAAAATATTTATTCGATTGCAGTAAATCTTTTATTGCTCTGCGCATGCGCATATCGTCGTCAGCTACCAGAAGGCATATTTTATTATCTAGCATCAAAGTCACCTCCCATTATTTAGTGATTGTGCAGTGCCTTTAATATTCCATTCTCTGAATCTTTGCCCTTTTGCCAATGAACGGAAAATGGATTCAAGGCCCACCGCCAGCACTTTTCCCGTATATAGCGATGGCCTGATACATAATTGTATCAGGCTGTTTCTTACATTTTAAAGAAAAGCCTTAATAACAAAAAAAGCAGGATTAAATGAGCTGGATAAAATATATAGAATCCCCATTTTAAGGTCTTTGAATTTTTACCTTGCCTTCCCTTATATAATGCTAATAACGGAATTGCTAATGCGATTGCAAATTGATAAAAATGTGCCCAATCCCAATTCAGTAAGGAAGGTATAGCGATAAAGAAATATCCTATAACTAGCATAGCGGTCATTTGCTCCTTAAACTGTCCCCTGAATACACCAAAACATACGATCCACAGTACCGTGATGTAGTTCCAATCGGCAGGATAAGCAAGTAAGCAACAAACGCCTACAACCAATATTTTTTTCCATGTATCAAGCTTATCACTTTTTACTGCTGTTAAAGCAATCAGCCCTAAAGCAAGACCCCAAAATACGCTTGTGGCTTTCCACCACGGAAGCTGACGATACATCACATATGGAAAATGAGATATAATGGCGAAAAGTAAAAGCCGGAAAATATATTTTTTAACGTTAGATGTATAGTGATACCCTTCTGCTATAAAAAAGCATAGTGTAGGAGCCACAATTCGCCCTGTTATTCGTGAGATTGCCCCGATCACACTTTCGTGCGGTAAAGCGACCAAAAAAAAGTGATCGGCAAACATAGCAATCATGGCTATTATCTTCAACGCATTAGCGGTAATATCATGTGTGTTTTTTGAATTTATCGTTATCTGGTTGCCCATGTAGCATACTCCTTCAATCTAAAATTAATATTTCCTGTCATAAAGAAAAGCGGCATTAAGTATAACAACCACCGAGCCGACATTATGTACCAGATGGTGATGGTGATGCAGGCGTGGGAGCATTGGCTTCGCGGTATTGCAAATAATCGTCAAATTTTACGTCAAGCCGCTCGTAATTTAAGTAAGTGGGCAAATAGTAGTGCCACCACTCGACTGACAACACCTTAAACCCAGCCTTCGCCATAATAGTCTTGAGGTATTCACGGTTTTGGGTCTGCGTCTCACTGGCGCCCTCATAATTGGGATAAGTCGCCTCGGTAAACTCGCAATAATCGGTAGGCATGTCAAGCTCAACGCCATTTTCGTCTACCAAAGTAATGTCCACGGCGATGCCTCTGCTATGCTGCGAACTGTTCGACGGCGCTGGAACAAAGTGCTTCTTGTCATCGGGCAGGCTTGCATTCATCGCGACTTGCACAGACTCCGGACGGTACGCATCCCAAATCTTGATTCTGTAACCGTCTGCCATTGCAAGCTCTTGCGCTCTCATGAGCGCCTTTGCTGCGTCAATGTTAATCAAACATAAATCGCGCTCATACTGCACCCTGCCTGTTATATTGTCAGCAGTTGCATTTTTGAGGTCGAAAACAAAGCTCGGGTCCACTTGTTCAAGCTCAATGAGCCCAGCATACGCGTAAACCTCGTCAAGTGACTTAGGCAGCGGTGGCTGCTCAACGGATTGCGCCGTCGGAGTCGGGATAGGGTCTTCATTCGACTGAAAAGATGTATTGCAAGCACTAAGTGTGGCCACAAGGAGCGTCAAACCCAGTATATTCATCACCATTTTACGGAGACTATTATTTATCATAATTAACACCTCATTTGTACTACTGTTGCAATACTGCCAAAACTATCCAAAACCCATAAAACTTAAAAGTTGCTTCTTGCTGCAAGTTCATTTTATTATAATTATAAGCGGAAATTGTGAGGTTATTGTGAGGTAAAAGATTACTTTTAAATGGTATTTTCTGAAAACAACTGAATATGTAAAAATAGAACTCAATCTCACACTCAGACAATTTATATTTTGCTATGTGTACAGATAATGTAAGTATTATATTCCGTTATAGGGGTGGTATTACACCTTTTGTATTAACAGTGTTTCGAGCAAATCGCGATATGGATTTTGTAATAACCATATCTATTAGACCTGCACGGCAATCCGCGAGAAGTCTTTGATTTATTCTCGGTCATCTTTTGTCCCGGTTAATGCTTCATCAGTATAGGACTCCGACATATTGCCAGTCTCTATGCTTCAAAGTACTTTACTTTTATTTTGCTCCTTGGGTCTGATAATTAGCGTTTTAAAAAGAGCTGCCATTATACTTCGGCAGCTCTCATTTATTAAAATTGGTAAGTCCCCCTTGGGCCAATATGCAGTATGTCTATAACCATGAAGTGTGCGCCTTGTTTCCGAAGACAGGTCACTTAGGGCAAGATGAAATGATCGGAAGAAAGAAATTGTGTTACAACTTTATATAATCGCTGCAAGGCAAATACCAAAGCATCTGCCGATATACGCTCATTTGCCCTGTGAATCAGACGAATATCCGTCTCAGGAGGCGTGGGGAAGAATCCATAGGAGATAATTCCCTTTGCTCTTAAGTGTCTGCTATCTGTTACCCCCGGGGTAATAAAAGGCAATAGTTCTGTGGTACGATCGGCCCGTCTATTCATTGTTGATACGATGCTGCGATACAGCGGTGTATCCATTGGTGAACTACTCGGTTCAACGCTGGAAACCACCTTTATCTCTGTCACAAATTCAGGTGAAATCAAATGTTGTTTAAAAATCCTTTGTTTCAATTCCGGTATCGATTCCCTGGGCAGCACATCCATATGTACACGAATGGCAAAATAACTACCATCAAATGATAGTAGGGGTTCCAGCTCAATTATATTATAAAGTAGGGTGTTGTAATCCAAAGGCAAGTTGGAAAATCGCTTTAATAGGGCTACTTTCCCGCCATAAGGTAATAATGAGCCCAAAGCAGTAGGAATGTTATGAAACCGCAATAAAGCCTTCAGCATGGGATTTATAAGATTGGAATCCTTATGATAAATTTGACCCTGTTGAGGTTTAAAGTGATGATCGTATGAATTAGCGAACCTTATCCTATAGTCTAATATCAAATGTCCTTTTTCAGCATATTGGCAGGTATACACGTCACGTGTCTTTTGGCGAAATGAAAAGCCTCCTCCTTCGTTTAATGCATATCGACATTCTTGGAAATCGTCGGTATGTTTCAGGAGCCATTCCACTCCCCACCTGCCTCCCGATTCCTCATCGGCAGTCGCCGCGAAAACAAGTCCTCTCTTCAAAGGGATTTTCTTCCGTTGGATCAGTATGACAAGCATCAACCAGACAACCACCAAGCCTTTACAATCAATAGCTCCTCGGCCCCAAATGTCTCCAGCCGCTTCATCCCCACTAAAGGGGAGATAACACCAGTCAGTCAGATCCTTGGCTGGAGCCACATCAAGATGAGATAGCAGCAGCAGCGATTGATTCGACACCTCACCTGGTTTGTGATAGATAAGAGAACCTTTTCCTGGAATAGGTTCTCTCACTGTGGCCGACAATTCATTGGATTTCAATACAGCCTGAATGTAATGAGCCGCCATGGTTTCCCCATGACGGCCGACTGAGGTATCAATTCGGATCAGTTGCTTTAAATAATGCGTCATTTCTTGCTTCGTATCTTCCCAATCAATATCTGCTATCATAAAAGTGCTGTAATCTCCTTTTCATACGGCAGATTGTGCTTGCTTGGAGGAAAAAGTTTCTGATTCGGAATAGTTCAATTTAAAGTTGAGCATCCGTGCTGAGTTCAAGACCACAAAGAGGGAAGCAACGTTATGAACGACAGCCGCTGCAATTGGTGAAAGGTAGCCCGATGTGGCCAGGGTAATCCCCGCAATATTTACACACACTGCAAATACCCAGATGTTCTGCTTAATAATTTTTAAGGCTTGGCGACTTAAACCGAGTGTAAAGGGAACCATTCCTAGATCATCCGCCATTAAGGCCATATCTGCCGATTCAATCGCTACATCTGTTCCAGCTGCCCCCATCGCTATCCCTACATCTGAGAGAGTGAGTGCGGGAGCATCAATGCCATCGCCGACCATCGCTACGACTTCTCCCTCTTTTTGTAAGGATCTAATATATTCAAGCTTTTCCTCGGGAAATAAATTCGCCTTGTATTCGGTAATTCCGACTTGCTGGCTGATCGAACGGGCTGTCTTTTCATTGTCGCCAGTGAGCATAATAATCCTCTTTATGCCGGATTTTCTCATTTCTTTAATCGCCTGTACCGCTTGCTCTCGAAGGGCATCAGCGATGGAGATGCCACCGATGACTTCTCCATTTTTCAGCACCAGAAGCGCCGTTCGTCCCTTTTCCTCTTGCGCATCCAAAAATGTCCTAGCCACTTCGCTATCGGGTAGTTGTTCCAACCTACGCCGATTGCTGACCTCAATCGTTGTCCCTTCATACACACAATGAACTCCGCGTCCAAAAACGGAGCTGAATTCCTGTGGATCTGGAATGGACAGCTTCCTCCGCTTCGCTTCATTCATGACCGCGCTGGCCAGTGGGTGTTCCGAGCGCTTTTCGGCAAGAGCTGCTGTAGAGAGGACCTCTTCCTGAGTATACGAGGCAAACGGTTGAATTTCTACGACCTGAGGGCGGCCCACCGTTAATGTCCCCGTCTTGTCTAAACAAATGGTGGTCACTTTACCCGCTGTCTCAAGGGTAATGCCGCCTTTGATCAGCGCTCCGCGCTGATATTCGGAACCAGTAATCTCGGAAACAGCGGCGCTTCCAGCATCATCGGAGCCACCGAATTTAGCACCCTTTAATGTGAATAATGGTATAAGGGCAATCAACGCAGCCAAAACTAATAAAATGATCACTTAATATAGAATGCAATGCCTCAGATAAGATTCCTAAGCTGCCTGTAAAAATACCCACTACAGTTTTCATTAATGTGAGGAAAACTGCTGCAAAAACAGAACTCAAGGCTGCCTTTTGTTTGTCTATAACCAAAATCAGACCACTCCCATTAACTTATTGAATTAACTAAATTAAGGGGAGGAGTATTTCTACCCGAACCCCTCCATCCCTTCGATTCGTAGTGGATATCTTCCCCCCGTGCTGATCAAGGATGCTGTGCACAACAGATAACCCCAACCCGGTACCTTTTTCCTTCGTCGTAAAAAACGGGTCATAAATATAGAGCATGACGTCCGGTGAAATACCTGATCCCTCGTCACTGACGGCGAATCCTACAAAGCCAACTTGTCGAACTCCTTCTAGCTGAATCACTCCGCCTTCTCCCTGGGCATCGATGGCATTGAGTAAGATATTTAGGATCACTTGCATAATCTGATCTGGGTCGACCTCAACCACTTGCTCATCAACCTGGCTTCGCGCTTGTTTTAACTCAATATAGTGTTGCCTCAGGGCAGGCTGGATCAAGGCAACTCCTTCGTCCAAGAGTTCCCCTAACGTAATCCCCGTACGCACAGGCTCTTTAGGACGGGCAAAGGACAGAAACTCGCTCACCAAGCGATTTAACCGTTCACACTCTTCCAGAAGCACCCTACAGTATTCTGAAACAACTCGATCATCGACTTTTTCCTGGGCAAGTAGTTGGATGCTCACTTTCATAATTCCCAAGGGATTTCGTATTTCATGGGCTAACCCAGCACTCATATGCCCCAGCGCCGTTAATCGTTCCGTTTGTCGTATCTCACCCTCCAATCGTTCACGTTCCTTCCCTTCTTGCTTTAACTTCTCCACCAACTGCGTTTGAATTTGCAAGGCGAGCTGATGTTTGCGTGACGCCTTCCGTTCCTGCTCAGTCAAGAATCCGGTTAACCAGCCGATTCCGTTAATCAAGCCGACTTCCACCCACTGTGTATACATGGCCGATGGTTCCATTGCCTGGAGATATATCATCAACGGCAGGATGAGGGCCGTAATGACCAAGCCGGATATTATCCCCCCAGCAGGGCCAAAACGCATGGCCGCATAAATCACCGGGAGGTAGTACGCGAATTGCAATAAAATGTGATAGTTCATTTCGTAATGGTAATTCGTGTAATGAATAACCGTCAAAATCACCACAACAATCCCAATCGCGATAAGATCGAAGAGAGTCCGAGCACGATTTTGTGCAAGGGGTTCATGATTTAACAAAAGAAGATCTCCTCCCTATCCTTTTATCCTCCCCTAAACACCCCAGTGTGAGTATCTATTCCGTATTTTAACACATACAAGAGTCGACAGTGACCTATTGTAAGCCGCCTGTCCTGAATCATCAAATTAGTATGATTAAATTTCAGGATTAAAATATTTCAAGCACTTTGCATGGATTGCCCATCAGTACCATAGAGTGTTTTGTCATAATAAGTTTCATTCCTTTCGCTGTGCTCAAGGCACAAAAATTTAATGAAAGTTTCTCCCCCTGAGTGATATAATTTATTTGGATAAGCAGATATACTACAGAGCACGGGGAGGTGAGTGGTGTAGGGTTTAGCCCCCTACCCGCATAATAAGATGTGCCGTTTGCTATTTCAAGAACAAATAAGTGTGCCTTAGAGCACGTAAACTAATCCTTGTATAAACAATTCCCGTTTATTATGTAGCAAACAGTCAATGTCTGCTTATCCACTATAAACTTATGCGGGGATGTGTTTATGCTCAAACTAGTTTTCCCTATTTGCTGTGGAATTGATGTCCACAAGAAGTTTGTTGTTGCAACGATTGGTACTACGAACAAATCGGGTGTTACGGATTACCAAACGAGGCAATTTTCAACCTTTACCGAGACTTTGCTTCAACTTTTAGACTGGTTGAAAGCTCAAGCTTGCAAACATGTCTGTATGGAGTCTACAGGCAAGTACTGCGCAACCTGTTTTCAATGTTTTGGAAGACTACTGTGATGTTGTCGTTGCTAATCCAAAGTATGTTAAAGGTATTCGTGGCAAGAAGACTGATAAAAAAGATTCTATTTGGCTTTGCGATTTACACAAGCACGGTTTAGTTCCCAGTAGCTTTATACCGCCCTTATCAATTGCCAAATTCGTGATTTAATGCGATATAGGTTTAAGCTCATCAACTTTAAGTCAAGTGAGAAAAACCGCATCCAAAACTCTTTAACTGTTTCAAACATTATGATTTCTAGTGTTGTTTCTGATACGTTTGGCGTAAGCTCGATGAAAATCATTCATCACATCCTTGATAATCCCGATGATAAGGATTTCGATGTTTCATCAATGTTACACGCAAGTATGCAAGATAAAGCTGAAACCATTACAAAATCAATCAACGGGAATTTGACTAAGCCACAAGCCGATAAAATGCGGGTTTGTCTTCATCATTTTGAGAACATTGAGAAACACATATCAGACATTGAACGGGTTGTTTTAGGCTTAGCTCAGCTATATTTGCCACAGATAGAGATCATTTTATCCTTGCCAAGTATCAAGGATGTTTTACTGTCATTGCTATCATCGGTGAGATCGGTAGCGATATGGCAGTTTTTAATTCATCCAAACATCTATGCTCCTGGGCAGGACTCACTCCGCAAAACAATGAAAGTGCCGGAAAGAAGAAATCGATCCAAGTGTCACGAGCTGGCGTATATATCAAGCCGCTATTAGTTCAATGTGCCAATGCTGCAATTAAAAGTAAAAAGTGGTCCGTATTTCAAAAACCGTTATGACCAAATTAAGAAGCGCCGAGGTCACAAAAAGGCCATTATTGCGATTGCCCATACATTGCTGAATTGTATATACCACATGCTTGATAAGAATGAGACATTTAACTATGATTTATACAAAATTGACTCCAAACCAAAACAAACTTATTCATCGCAGATCACTGAGGAAATGGCTATACGCTACCATTAGTCTACCAAATACCCGATATGCGTAATACCACTTAATATTTTAATTCAATATTCATTTTTCAAAGTCCGCTTTTGGTGGGCTTATTTTGGTGCACCCTTCTTTTTTTACAGTCTCATTTCTGAATTCTTTCAAACTAAGCCTCGATATCCCCTATCCCATGACTGCCTTTGCGATATAGCCTGCTGTGCTTCCACCGCTCTCCCCAAACTCAACAACCCCAGCAAAGGCAATCTGTGGCTTATCATAAGGAGCAAACGCCACAAACACCCCGTTGTATGTCTTCCCTAAAGCTGTGTTTATGTGATGGGTATCCATCAAGTGGCCACTTTCGCTTCACTCCCCAAAATAAAGACGACAGAAAGCAATAGGATATTAAACCCATAAATATACCAACTGAATTTCTGCAGCCTTTGGTAATCAATTCGATTAACCATAATAGCTAAGATAATTCCGCTTATAATCCACATTGTTTGAAGCTCGACAATAATAGGGTTGCCCTTTCACAAGGTTGTAAGACGCAGTGCTCAAGACAATAAGGCTCGTTGCTAGTAATAAGAGCACCGCCACTACAAACGGTACGTCCATATTCTTTAAATTTTGCTTATTAAACATTCTTACTCTCCTCGTATAAGGTTGAACCTACATCTGCGAAACATAAATCACACCCATTTCCGTGACTTCCTCTTAGAATAACCATAATATAGTAAGCAGGAGATATAAAACATTCTGCACAAAGGTCTAGAATTAATAGGACTCCATTTAAAAAGTCTTATTGAGGCAAGGAAGTTTTAGCAGCACCCCCGGCCCAAACACCCACTGCCAATTTTCCGAACTGTACCTGGTTATTTCTCAGATAGTAAGTATAGAGTTGTTATGTTACGCACACGTCACAGATTTCTAACTTTTTTGTTAAAAGGCAATGATTCTTAATAAACGAAGAGAAAACTAGGCAATCACCTAGTCTTCTCTTCGTTTATTATATAGTTGAGCTAAACTTAAAATTAAGCTTGTTCAGCAGATGGCAAGTAAATAGTAATGTTTTTGTCTTAACGCAAATAATTCAAAGGATTGGTTGTACCCCCGTTGACAATAACCTCTAAGTGAAGGTGCGGACCGGTAGAACGTCCAGTTGAACCCACCAGACCTATCGTTTGTCCCTGAGAAACCGTCTGTCCTGCAGCAACAAGAAGCTTCGAGGAATGAGCATAACGAGTCATAATTCCGTTTCCGTGATCAATAAGAATGCTATTTCCATAATTCCCGTTCCACCCTGCACTGATCACTGTACCCTTGGCAGTTGCAACATAGGGATCACCTAAGGAACCATTGATATCGAGTGCATTATGGAATCCTCCGTTCCTATATCCATAATAAGAATTAATTCTCCCTCTTAAAGGCCAAATCATACCCGCTGAGATCTGTCCACTTCCCCGTGAATAGGCGACAACTACTGGTTCACGTTTGGGCCCTTTAGCTACAATTTGGGGAACGGAATCGTTTAATACCTTCTCGTCCAATATCGTCTTGCTTATTACCTTGTCATTCTTTTGTTCATATGAATACTTGATTTCTTTTACTCCGTCACTACCTTCTTGGATTATTTTTGTTTGACTGCTGGCAAGGGTTGAGTCGATCTTCGCAACTTCGTCGAAGGGAATGATTTCTTTATCTGTCCGGGTCCCTTTACTCACAACCGTTAAGTACGGAGAAACCTTTTCTAGGTTAATCGTTTGACCGGGTTTCAACACTGTGTCAACAGTTGCCCCCGGGTTAGCAGCTAAAACTTCATTTGTTTTCAGATCATTTTTGCGAGCAATAAGCCACCATGAGTCATTTGGTTGAATAGTATAATCTTCTTTCTGCACATTTCCCTGCTTAAGCTTTTCCAGAGCCTGTTCATAGGTAATAACTCTTTCCGGAGAAACTCCTACGGAATTTGTCCCTACCTCTTCCTGAAATGATACGGAGGTAACCTGATTTGTCTCATCCGACTTGGCATAAATCTCTTGATAAGATTTCAATAATTTATTGATCTCCTCCTGACTAGGAAGAACAAAGATAGGATTATTAGCTACCCTTAGCTCAAATCCTTCAATATAAACAGCTAATTTTTCTTTTAAGTCCTCTTCAGAAAGTAGTTTATAGTCCCCCTTTGATAGTCGTACAGAGGAATACTTAATCTTGTCATTAGTTTTAGCTGTGACCCCTAAAGTGGCTCCCTTATCAGCCAAGATCTTATCGATAAGGTCTTTTGCACTACTAACATTGGAAACAATTCCTACTGTTTCCCCGTTAATAATGACATACGCCGCCGAAGTTGTAGACTGGTAATAATATGTCCCTCCTCCCAACATCAATAGTAATACTAACGAGCTTCCAATCACTTTCGGTGATTTCCAAGCTATTTTTTGTATCCATTGGGTAATGTGGTATCCATGCATGTTAACCTTCAACCTTTTCATTATGTCCCTCCGCTGTTGATTTAGACCTGTTAACTGTAAGAATATTTAGGTCAAAATTTAATAAATACCACTCGATCTAAAGTTGCAAATTCAATAATCCCTAAGTAACCAAAGACAACTTATCATAAAAATAAAAGATGGATGTGAAAAATCCATGAATATTTTGTAACTTTTTTGTATGCCCGATATATCAACCTGACAACTATCTAATAATGTAACTTTATGATAATACTTCACCTCAACTACCAAGAATGACCAGAAAGCCAGAAAAGCATCAGTATCCATGGCAACATGACAGAAAAAGCAAGATGATAGCATAGATCACTAGCAGGTAATTTATTAATGATAAAATAAGAGAGCGGTTTGAATTCAAATCAAACCGCTCTCTTATTTATTCCATTATTCCACACTATCCGATTACACTTTCAGGCAACAGTTCGAATGTTTAGAAGAGAAAATATAACACCTGAACCACCAACTCCCAATCCCATCAAGGTTGAAAATAACTGACTACTCATCCAATCATCCTCTCCCTGTATAATTACGCTCTCAAACGGCTTAACTGTGTCGTATAATTCAAGACATGGGAGTCCCAACCTACCCTCATATTATAAATATGGCAATTCCTGCTTCTTTATGGGGATATATTTATATATGTTCATATATTCATAAATTAATAACGCTATAATACAATATTAATGGAGTGAGATAGTAATGTTTTTTGGACTAAGGAGATGAGGCTTATGAAACCGCTCAATAACCCAAATTTTAACGCTACAGGGCTTGTTCTCATAGGTAACTTGCAACGTTAAGTTTCTGATGGAAGGTGAAGATAATGTCAAATCGGTGGGGCAGTATGCCGAGAGTCAAAAAGCGCCAATCGATAGGAAAATTGGTTTTAGTTATTGTACTTATTGGCATAATAGCGTATCAATTCTTCCCTAAATTTATTAATAAGATGTATTCTGTAATCAACCCAACCTATGCAGCAACGAATTCTAATGACTATAGCCTTCCTAATACAAATAATTCTTCAGCTCTGCAATCGCCCACATATTCCATGCAAAATTCCCCCAGTACTTACAATCTATCTAGTGACAAGAAAAGTGAAGTAACCACTGGATATTGGCTGCTCTTTGTAGTAAATGGTCAGATGAGTCAACTTTCAGCTGACGTTGAAACAACTACTTTTGTCCGACAGTTGATCGAAAGCGATCGTAAAAGTACAGGTAATAATACACTCTTTCTGGTCGAGAATGGCAGCTTCCGTCAATACATGGTCAGTAATGAAATCTATTCGGTTGTATCTAATCTATCGGTCATAGATGCCAGAGTGTCTAAGGGTTCAACAAATTCGAATCTAAATAGTTCCTTGAATTCAAGTCTCAATCCTTCTGGAAATCTCAATGTTCCTAATAGTTTGAGCCGGAACAATTCTGTGAATTCGAGTTCTTCTGCTCCGCCATCGGCCAATCAACCACCCAATAATTCGTCTGCCAATACAAGCCCAAATAGTTCGAACAATTCGAGCTCTAATATTCCCAATAATTCAGTTAAATAATCTATTCTTACGGTGTTTCCTAATCTAATGGGATTAGAAATCAAAGTAAATAAATATTAAAGGAGGAGGTTTATGCAAAACCAGAGAGGGCGTATACCCTATGGGATGAAACAACAAGAGATAGGCACTTTAGTTTTTGGCATAGCGATTATAATAATATTCTACCTTGTTTATCAGTTTTTTTTCAAAGGAGGTTCTTACACTCTGGGCTCCTCCCTTACCGCAACAAGTCAGATATACCAACCTAGCACTTATCCAACTAATAATTTGAATGCATATAGCAATCCAAGCCCAAGCTCCTCTAACCTATATGATTCTTCAACATTTAGTTCATTTGATTATTCTAACCAAAATTCTCTCACGACTTCCGAAAAAAGTGATATACTGACAGGCTATTGGATATTATTTGATAACAACGGAGTAATTACTCAATTTAACTTAAATGTAAATGATTACGCCTTTATACAACGGTTAATTCAAAATGACAACAAGGGGATTCCGAAAATTAAAATTTTCTTAGTTGAAAATGGACGAACACGTAAATACATAATCAGTAATGAACTATATTCAATTATTACCAATATGAATTATATTCTTGACTCAAGGATTGTCAATAATTCGGTAAATTCATCAACCAATGGTTCTCCATATCCCTCCCCAAATTCTTATCCTAATTCATCGATTCCTAATACCTCTCCTAATTCATCGATCCCTAATTCATCTAATTCAAATTCCACTTACAACCAGGGTATTAAACCCTAATTCTTTTGTAGACTTAGCCCCAGTGACCCATATTCCAATCATTATTACTGCACCGGCGGGCATTTCCGGAGTATTAGGTTTTAAGGGAAAATGTGTTACCAACTGATCCTTAAAAGGATTTACGATAGCTACTCTAAATACAGGGATCATAAATTGCGGATTTTTGCGGTTAGGACGATTCAAACACACATAAACATAAAACACAGGGAACCCTATACGGGTTCCCTGTGTTCGCACTCTACATATGAACTAACTAAAGCGAAATCTTACCACATTCCTCAATGGTAACCGCCTCCGCCCCAGCCAGAACCACATCCATAACCGTAACCGTTGCCATAACCTGGAGCATACCCAGGAGTTGGTGCAATCTGACCCTGTTGTTGGCTAAACTGCTGACGATATTGTGCAGTGGCGTCGATATTAGCTTTTGTGGCATCTGCTTGAGCCTTGGATATCTCTCCTGCCTCAGCATATTTGTCCACGATCTGCTTTTGAATCTCTGTTATTTGTTTGTTGAGTGCTTCGAGTTCAGCTTTTTGTTGATCCGTAATAGCAGCATATGCAGGAACAGCAACTAAAGCGAGGATAAATACTAAAGAAAGAATAACCAATAACCTTCTTTTCATTTGTTCACCCCCTTACCAAGAATAGAAAATAGAATAACTTAACCAAAGTATACCCAAGTTACTTTACAGAAAAATCACAACAGATTAACATTTTTGTGACATTTAAGTCTCTCAATAAATTCTATAGATTTCTTAATCTAATACTTACTTGTCTGTTCTTCTAATTTTATGTAACGCAAAAATAACAAAAATGTGACAATCCTGTAACATTCTACACCCATAATGGGAACAGAATGTTTTTTTCTACCCCTCGAAACTGTTTTAGTTTTACGAACTACTAGTAATTGGAGTGATTGAGGTGCAAGAGCAAGTTTTGAAAGAAACCTTAATATCAGCCAAGAGCGGTGATCCTCTCGTCAGAGAGGAACTTATAAAATCTCATAAAGCATTTATAGCTAGGGTAAGTTCCAAAATCTGCAGTAGGTATTTAACCTGGGATAATGACGATGAGCTTAGCATTGCTCTTTTAGCTTTTAACGAAGCGATTGACAGCTTCGACCCTCATGGAGGAGCTTCTTTTCACAGTTTTGTTCAAATGGTGATCCGCCGAAGATTAGTGGATTATTTTCGCAAAGAAGGCAAGCATCAACATCTTTCACTCTCGCCCATGAACCTTGAAGATGAAGAGCTGAGCCGCTACGATCTTGATACTTCCCTAGAGCAATATCAAGAAAACGAGAACCAAGAGGTCTTTGCGCAAGTCGTTGAAAACTACGTTCGTGTGCTCTGTGACTATAACGTAACGTTAGATGATTTAATAAAAGTCTCCCCGAAACATAGTGACAGTAAGCAAACTCTCATAAGAGCGGCCTTAGTTTTAAGCCATAACCCTAGACTTATGGCGCATCTTCAAAAACATAGACTATTACCCATCAAAGAACTAGAGTTACTGACCGGCATAAAACGCAAAGTCCTGGAAAAGGGTCGAAAATATCTTATCGCCCTTGCGCTCATCTTATCCGAACCAGATTTTTATCCGCTAAAAATATTTATGCAGCTTCCAAAAGAACCGGGAGAGAAGGTGTAAGCAAAAATGGAGAAAACCAAAGGGATTGTGATGCGGACTTCGTCAAAGGTTACTGTCATCTTCACGAAAAAAGGTGACTTTTTAGAAATTCCTACTCCAAAAGAGCCACCTGTTGTCGGTCAGACTATTGAAGTCGATTTAAACCCGAAGCGATTATCTGTGCTGCACAACTCCGCCTTGAAGTATGCAGCTACAGCAGCAGTATTATTGCTTGTTCTCAGCATCAGTATTATTTCCCTCTTATTTATTCCGAATATGGCAGTAGCCTCGGTCGCTCTGGATATTAATAAAGGCATAGAGCTTTTGATCAACAAAGAGGGCAAAGTTATTAAAGTACAAGATGTCAATGGTGGTTCAGGTATAATGGAAGGAATATCTATCAAGGGGCTGGATGTCTATCAAGCCGTTGATTTAATCGTGGAAAACGCCAACAACCAGGGAACTTTAAACGAGACTCAAAACCTGGTCCTAGCCAGCGTGGTACCGATCAATAAGTGGGGAACCCAAATTATTGATACAGAAAAACTTAGAAGCTCCATCCGTGCTGAAATGACTCGCAGGAACCTGTCCGGAAGTGTGGTTGTGGGTCAAACGAACCGGAAAATCCAACAGGAAGCCAAGCAACAGGGAATGACAGTTAACAGTTATTTAATATATGATCGATGCGAAGAGAAAGGTATAGCTGTTCAACCTGATACCCTCCGTAATGATGCCCAAAAAGCTCTGGTGGATGCGAATGTTAGTGTAGCTACCCTTTTTCCTGAAGAGAGTTTTGAAGTAAGAGCACAAAATTGGATAGATTACTCCACAGATGCCAAGCAAGAGCCGACTGTTCAAAATGGCCCAGAATATGAACATCCTTCAAATATGGAATCAAACACTACAGAGAACCATAGTTATATGGACCGTTCCGAGAGCCAAAACTGGTCATCCGGCAGCAGCTCCGGCAACTGGAGTGCACCTACGGCTTCCATCAGTCCTCCTGTAAATCAACCTCCGCAAGGAACATCCCCTGATTGGAGCAAACCGACTTCCGGCCAAGTTTCCCCTGACAACAAGATGCCGGAAAGTTCCTCATCGCAACAACCTACAACCCCTTCCTATAACGAAGATCGGGATCATGAAAATCCAGATGAGGAAGAGCACGACTATTATAATAATTAAACCCAGTCTAATTGGCGCCAGAATTCAGGTGAGCACTCGGAGTGGGATAGAAACGGCACGTGGTAATAAAACCACTCAGATAGAAAAACACGGGGAAGCCTCAATTGGTCCTCCCCGTGTTTTTCTTAATTTGACAAAACCGCTTTTACCACATTCCTCCGTAATAACCGCAACAGCCGTAACCATAACCATAACCATAACCTGGAGCCTGCTGCCCAGGTTGACTTGGGTCTGCCGGTTGTGCCATCCAGTATCCTTGCGGATAGCCTGGTGCTGCAGAGGCAATAGGTGCCCCTACCGTAAGTAAAGCAACACTTACTAAAAGAACTCGGGCTATTTTCGATAATTTTTTCATTTCGTTTCCCCCTCTCTACATTGCTAAGCTAAGTATAAAGTTATTACTTTACGCCAACGTCACAGATTCTTAACATTTTTGTTAAATAGTCCGGTATGTTGATCACTAAGGGGTTCAGTTTTGGAGTGGAAAATTCATTTTAGCGCCCTCTTTAGCGGTAAATATCAGCATGAAGATAGCACAAATTAAAACTCTGGAGGCCTTGCAAATAGCGGGGTCTCTTTTGAATTCGCAGATTTTTAACATAGTTTTAGCAAAAAATTAGCATTAGAATTATTTATTTCTACTGATAAAGATTTGCTAAAATCTTGCGATTCGCTATGTTAAAAATATGCTAAAATGGTGCTAGAAATTTGCTATTCCTGTTTATTTGGGCTCAAAAATGTCAAGCATATAAGTATGAACTATAGGAGGCTTTACCTTGGAAATCGTTCTATTGAAACCTAAAGACCTTGAAGAAAAAGCCGTTACACTTACCTTATCGGAGCGAACGGCTAGACTTCTGCAATTTTATTCTGAATACTGCAAGCGCAACCAGGATGATATTGTTGACCATTACTTAGAAGAGATTTTTAGACTAGACCAGAAGTTTCAAGCTTGGGGAACAACTAAGAGAAACAATAAAGTATTCATGAAACTCATTTCTGAAATCGCTTCAATTGAGGGTTATGATTCAGAAATCGAGGACATATTTGAGAATCATAGTGGCGACCAGATACATAATGAGGCAGATAATGGCTAATTTCAAACGATTGGCTTGCAATGCTGATGATTTAGTTCAAATTCAAGAACCACTTACCCCAGAGCAAATTAAACAAAGAGACATCGATTATGAATGATGAGCAATACCAAGTTTAATGCAAAGCATCGAGTTATACTTAGACACGATGCTTTTACTCCTATTGCATTTACGCTTAAAGGACAAAAATATTCAATACAGTTCAATCATTGTACGAATCCATTTTGTCGTTGGTACGGAGACAATCAATCCGAACTATGGCGAATAAACGTTAGAGGCAAAAGACGTTACAAATACAAACTTAACGGCCAACCCTTTATCGATGGCGATCGACGGATTGTTTGTAACGAGGACTCATTAACTCCTGGGGCATCCGGAGGGTGCGGAACAAGACCGATATCAACTTGGAGTGTAGCAGAAGAAATAAAGAGGCTTGTGACGTTAAATACGGTTCTAGACTTAGAGCCCGATTATAAATTTCATAAGGAGGTTTGTGATTTCGAGGGTGCAACCCCGTTTGATGGCTCAAAATCCTTTTACCCTCACGGTAAAAGTAAAACAAATTCCGAACGGTTTAAATGCAAGTCGTGTGGCAAAGTCACGAACATCTTGCCGAAAAGAGAACAGGCCTACAGTTATCACCAACAGCGCAATGAGATTCTGCCCACATTAGCAGCAATGCTCATTAACAGGGTTCCAGTACGCAGAGCCTGTGAGATATTGGCTATTGGTTCTCAGACGTACTATGACAAGATGGAGTACGTTTACATGCGTTGCTTAGAATTCCTTGAAAAACACGAGGCGAAGCCTTTATCTATCAAGACCTTTGACAAACTCTGGATTAACTCTGATATCTTTGTATATTATTTGAATAACAACCGGCACAAGTTCGCCGGAGACAATAAGGCCGTTCGCAAAGAAGACTTTAGAAAGATGCAAACCCGTTGTATTGTCTCTGGTGACATTCACTCACGCTATATCTTCCGGGTCGACCTAGCCTACGATTGGGACATTACCATGGATCAGCTTGAAAAGGATACCCAAGCCTACAAGTGCGACCACTTGGAGCGAAGCGAAAGGAAAAACGCCCGTCTGGAAATCTCGTACACTCCTCAATCCCCAACGACTTTTGATAAACTCGATCTGGCAACACTCGCCCATGTTACGCACGAATATAACGGCGAAAAACTAGCGATAAAGACCCGATTTGATTATGTACCAGGATTACATATTTCAACGAACTATACTGCTCTAGCGCACTTTTGGCTCGGAACGACCTTTGGTAACCGCAAACGTTTAGCCCTTGTCGTAGGTACTAAGGGAATATTCTGATGCCCAAGAGAAGATTCGTTACTGGCGCGAAGACCATGGCCTCCAAGAGATAAGCGATTATAAAGTTGGTATCGAGCTGTTGGCTGAACAACTAAAAAGGACGAAGTTCTTTGATCCAGTAGGGATATACGCCGCCTAATCTGCTGCATAAAAGTATCTGTTGGTCGGTTGTTAACCTGCATGAGTAGCTTAGCTAAATCATGTTCAGTCAAATGCCGATAGGTCAGTTAAAATGCCAAGTTCCCGATAGCCTATATCGTGAAATGCTAAAGGGTGTGTAATAAAATCATCGGTTCGTACTGCCCTTTTATAGCCTGAGCTATCGGTCACAGAGAGCCGATAAAAAGAGCTATATCTATTCAAATTACAGCCCTAAGTACGCCCAATTTCTAGTGACCATCTTGAGGACTTACTATAATTTTTGTACTGGGAAACGACTCAGAACTGGGGAAATCGTAACGCCGGCCATGAAACTGGGGATTGCAGATAGGCCCTATGAATGGAAAGATATCCTTTATTTTAAGTAATAGGTTTTTAAATATGATATTTCTCTAAAATTCGTCACTAACTTGACGCATTTTGCAAAAAAATGCGTATGTTTATTGCAGTTAATTATTTACAATATGCTTAATGCCTCTTATAATCTACTTAGGAAGAGGTGTTTTTACTATGGAAAATTCTCATTTTGAAGAACTGAAAAGAATATTTAAAAACAACAATGGTATCGCAGAAAGAAATGATTTTGCCGATATTCATTATAGACATATTAATAAGCTTATGAAGCAAGGCACTGTAATTCGTCTCAAACGTGGCCTTTATCAATGGGTTGACGGAATGGAGAATGACGAGGTTGAGGTACTATTTAAACTACTTCCAGAGTCAATTTTATCGATGGAAAGTGCTTTACACTATTATGAATATACTGACCGTACCCCTGACCATTGGACAATATCTGTAAATCGAAATATCAATAAGAATAAGCTTAAAATTGTCTATCCTCCAATTAAACCATACTATGTAGACCCAAATTTGCTGGAACTTGGTTTGACACTAGGAAAAATTAATGAAATTCCAGTACGTATTTACAACAAAGAACGGACTATTTGCGATATACTGAAATACGTAAACAAGATGGACAGGGAAATTGTTAATAAAGCAATTCAAGCTTATATTAAAGACCCTCAAAAGAACATCCCTCTACTACTTGATTATGGTAAAAATTTAAAGATTTCAAAAAAAATACAAATGTGGCTTGGAGTGTGGTTTTAAATTGGATAAGGGGCAATCAGTTTTAGACAAATTAAGAAATAAAGCTCGTAATGAAGGTAAAAGCGCACAAAAATTATTACAACTCTTTTGCCAAGAGGAATTCTTAAGACGACTGGAACATTCAGTGTATTACAATAACTTTATCTTAAAAGGTGGTCTCCTCCTATATTGTTTAAGTGAATTTCGAAGTCGCCCTACAATGGACATAGATTTTGAAATGCGGTATTTATCTAATACTGCTGAAAACATTGCAAAGATTATCATGGAAATTCTATCTGCAGAAACTGAAAACGATTTTATTTCTTTTGAATTATTGAAGACCGGGTTAATCACAGAACAAAAAGAATATCACGGGATAAGGATTAATCTTCGTGCTCATATAAAAAACACTCGAACTCCTTTTCATATAGACTTGGGAGTTGGTGATGTAATTATTCCTAACCCAGAACCACGCGAGCTTCCAACGCAGTTAGATGAATTTGAAAAACCAAAAGTTTTAACCTATTCATTAGAATCCACTATTGCCGAAAAATTTGAAGCTATTATATCTCTGATGGAACTAAGCAGTCGGATGAAAGATTATTACGACATCTACTTTCTTGCTAGTTCATATACCTTTGATGCGAGAAAACTTCAGGAAGCAGTTTGTGAAACCCTAAAAACTCGTGGTACGAGCTACGAATCAAATACCCTTGATAAAGTAAGAGTTTTTCAAGAGGACAAAGACATGAATCAAAAATGGAGAAATTTCACTAAAACACTTGAAACAAACATAGGATTCGTTGAGGTAATCGAAACACTATACGCTTTCATGCTCCCTATTTTTAATGCAATTATTAAGGAACGCGAAATATTTGGAACATGGAATCCCCATAATAATAGCTACGAAAAATGTAATAAGGTGATATAACAAGGCTTTCAGTATTGACTATGCTGCAAACCCTTTATTATGCCTCTCTTAAAAATAACCTAAATTAAATATATTACATCTCTTCAAAGGGGAGCGTCACTTGTGGCACTCCCCTTTGACTTACTAAAAACCGCTCTTTCGCGGTGTGTAGCCGGTTATTTCTCTGCTGAAATCATGCGATTAGTTATGCTAGGAATGTGCTAGAATCCTGCTATTTAGGGTGCTATTTTTAAAATTCCAAAACTGAACCCCTTATGTTGATCACTAAGCTTTTACAGTTGATGCATCATTCTTTGCTTGGATGGAAAAATGCATTTTATCAATCCATTTTATTATCGCAATTTACCAGCACCACCAATTTTTATAGGCATTATTCCAGCCACTATTGCGAGGACTATTATACCAATAATATTTAGGCTGATTCTTGGGATTCATCTGACTGTACCACGATCCACTCACATCAGGGTTAGCTGGCCTTACATCGGGTTTAAGCTGAGCTTGGTACAGGCTAGCAATAGGGGCTTGCTGCCAAAGACTGGGTGCTGTAAATGCTCTTGATAGAAAAAGAACTGTAAGAAATAGAGCAATAACAATAAATATCAATAATGCCTTCTTCTTCATTGTAGTCCCTCCATTTTTGATCCATAAATAGATTCTACCTTATGAGGATTACATAAAGTTAACGTATTATTAACATTTTTGTTAAAATACCTTTATGTGCTATCCCAGCAGATTTTTAGTCCACAAAGCTAGAATCTTCATTCATGATCTATATACATAAGGATCAACAATTTTACTCAATTCTTGTTCGTGTTCTTTTTCCTTATTGTCCTAAGTGAAAAAGTATGACAGGCGCTCATTGTAAGCGTTTGTCCTACTCTATCCTTATCTTTTTACCAGCCATGTCCGGTTCGGCTACCACCCATATTGGTATTACGGCTCTCGTTATGATTAGAGTTATAACCATTTTTGTTCATAGTATTTGTGCTTTTACTCGTAGTGACACGAAGTTGATTGGTTGAACGTATTCCATTGTTTGGCTCATTTCGCTATGTGTCATAATTGTAGGGGTTTGCCGGAATTATATTATGCGAAGAAAACAAATAAGGAAACTGAGGAAGGAAAATAAGCAGGATGGGTATGACGAATATTAACTACATTATGGATATGACGAAATCGTTTTTAGATGGAGAAATCGACTACATAAGTTTTTATCTAGACTTTCCCTATGAGGTAGAAAAGCGTTATCGAAAAATGGTTCGGGAAGACAGAGATCAGGGGGCCCATGGCCCGGGTCGATTACAATTGTCTTTCCAAGCGGTGTGCTTCCATAATTCAAAGCGTTCTATTTCTGATTTTTCGCGAATTAGGCTACCGCCTTTTTTAAGATAGCATTTTCCTCTCTCAAATCCATGATTTCCTTACGCAACCTGCGAAGCTCTTCATCAGCTTCAGGTAGGTGACCGCTACCAGGAAATGCGTTATTACCATGCTTGCTGAACTTGTTTATCCATCTGTGTAATGCGTTAGGACTTAAATCTAACTCACGAGCTGCCTCAGCAACAGGTTTTCCACTTTCCTTCACGTGAGTAACAGTCATTAACTTATAGTCCTTATCAAACTTAGTTTTCATATGGATACCTCTGTTAATTAATTTTTTCACACGTTCTAAGTGTCCATAAAACCTCGTAAGGTCACGTCATGCTTTTCTTCCTTACTGAATTCTTTTAAATAAGAAAAAAACATTGGTGTAAACAAAATTACAATCAGCCAATTAACAATAGAAACGTATATATTGAATAACCATTCTTACTTCCTACTATTAATCCAATAATTACATTTAATATAGCTAATATAAGATTGAGGAAGCCAAAAATTCCAACCAAGCTTGCTACCTTTTTATCACGCTTAATACACGAGCTATAATCAGAATTCAAATCAAAGGGCCCATCTTTTGATTTCTTCCTGAAATAAAACCATCTCGAATACGTACTGACGCATTCAACGCCTGTTTCCTCCATTAATTCAATATATGCTTTACTTTCGGGATATGAGGGTAATTGATCGAGAAGTTCAAGCTTGTAGATATATTCTCCAGGCGTCCCTTCTTTAAATAAATATCTTGCAAAAGAGTAATCAACAAAATTTAACCCCTTTGCAGTCATATCATTCAGCCATTTTTCTTCTTTTTCAAAGTTGACAAACAATTTTCATACTACAGATTTGACAGCACATCCCCCTTTGCTATTCTTTTACCGGAGGTTATGGACGATAAACTACTCCCCCAAGATGATGGAAGTCTAGGTAGCATTCTGCTATTTTTGCTGATAGTTCGATAAAGTGGCAGCACCAGCCACAACTAATGCGCCAATTTTCCTCAGTAGGGTTTGATACAAGTGCCTCGCCCAGTCCAAACCCAGCATCGATAGAAACCGTATACCGATGTCCTGTAATTGGGTCTGCTGTAAACATAATTCCGTACACGTCAGGAAATACCATCCGCTGCACCACGACAGACAAGAATACAGACCGATGCTCGAATCTGTTACTACTTTACCAATATCGTGCAAAGTGCCGAAACACCCCGGACGAGTCTACTCACGGGGGTACCGGTGGAAACTGTTCCAAGGGCACGACTTTTTTCACTCTAAATCCCCCTCTTCCACCCATGAAATAGTACCACCTAGTGCATGCAATAAAATGATTAAAATTAACACTTTAATCACTTGAGTTCTCCTCTCTCCACTAGCTTATTTTCATCAGGCCGCCATCCGTACTAATCGTATACACTGTTACCTTGTTTTCGCAGACTTTAAACTCAGTACAACAGTCTGCGCAGAAATACTGATTCTTGCCGATAATTCTTACCGCCCGGCTCCGGCACTGAATGCATTGTATTTGTTTCTCGAAAGAGCCCCTGATTCGTTTTACTTGATGCGTAATCTTCACTTTTTCCGACTTGGCTTTTTCGCCCATCTTTTCACCTTCTCCCTTTAAATTCGGTAAACATATATAAGAACCCGAGAACCTATTCGCCGAAAAAATACACATAATGAAATCTATCTAGCTTTCACATCCCAAAATCACGTTAGTTCCTGACCTGAATCCAAAACGCCTTTCAATGCAGCCAGCGCGACCTCAAGCTGCGCATCGTCTGGCTCTCTTGTGGTTAATTTCTGTAATAATAAACCTGGAACAATCAGCCAGCGAAACCACGGTGATTCTAAATGCCGTGAAGAGAATTTCAGGATCTCATAAGCTATCCCCGCAACTAAAGGCATAAGAAGCATGCGAGAAAGTAAGCGCCACCATAAGGGGTGCAGTCCCACAAATGCGAATACCAAGATGCTTACAACAACCACAATTAAAAGGAAACTTGTCCCACAGCGCGGATGCAACCTGGAAAACCGGCGCGCATTCTCTACCGTCAGCTCTTCCCCTGCTTCATAGGTGAAAATTGCTTTATGTTCTGCCCCATGATATTGAAATACCCGCTGGATATCTTTAAGCCGAGAAATCACCAGGATATAAAGGAAAAACACAACGAGCCGTATTGCCCCCTCCAAAAGATTCTGCCACACGACCCCAGAAATCTTTCCTCGGAGCAAATGGGCCATTCCTGTAGGCAATCCGACAAAAAGCAGAAGTCCCAGGCCAAAAGCTAACCCTATGGTCAACGCTAATTCCCAAAATCCAAGTTCTGTTTCACTACTCTCTTCTCCGACCTCTTCCCCTCCCATTGAACGGCTAGCTGAAAAGGTCAAGGCCCGCGTTCCTAGAATCAGAGAATCCACTAGTGCTACAAACCCTCGAAGCAGTGGTAATTTAAAAATAGGTTTTCTCGCCCATGCATTAATCTCCAAACGCGTAACCTCAATCTCGCCCTTTGGTAACCTGACCGCAATAGCACTCTCACGAGGTCCACGCATCATTACCCCTTCTATAACGGCTTGACCGCCATATTGGACCGGCCTACCCATCTCTCGTCCTCCTCACCTCTGAATAGACTCTCGACATTTGCCGAGCCTGTCGGGACAAGGGTTTCCTGACCCAACTTTGTAGATTCAACCCTTGGTACCCAAGGGTTTGGCAATCAACTTACTAAGATGTTATGTTTAAGTAAGTGTAAATTTTTTCATAAGTCCCCTATCTTTTTCCTAAAAGGATTTACCCTCTCCTTTCAATGTTGTTAAACAAAGTATAGAGTTTTCATTTAACGCCCACATCACACATTCTTAACATTTTTGTGAGATAGTCTGCTATTTGATAATCATGGTTATCGGCAAGCCCATATGACCATGATTTTAGTTCACAAAATTAGAATTTTCCTCAATTCGTTATCTATATTCAGAAGTATGATCAACAATTTTTCGATTCTTGTTTATTGTTCATTTCCATACCGTCTTAAGTGAAAAAGTAGGACATGCGCTCATTGTAAGCCTTTGTCCTACTCTAGCCTTATCTCTTACCCAGTCCATGTTACTGGACTGCCTTAATTTGTTTCAGCCCAGTTAAAACTAATACAATTGATTTATTATTCGTGCCCAGATCGGCTGCCAGACATATGATTCCCACCCATATTGGTATTACTGTTCTCGTTATGATTAGAGTTATACCCATTTCCGTTCATAGTATTTGTTCTTTTATTCACACTGGATGGTTGAGCACTTTGGCGCGGTTGAGTGTTATGCCGTTGCTGATCTTGATGGAAATTTTTATTAGAATGCCATTGTTGGTCATTATTGCAGAAATATTGACTGTTTTGTCCTGGGGTAACAGTTGCAGGCGGTACAGCTGGAGCTGCTGGCGCGGCTACTGTGGCACTCACGGCGTTACTCACAGTCTTCTCTGGTGCTGAGGCTGTTATCGAAAGTACATCCCCTTCGAATAGGGTTACTCCACTGTTCATAGTCACAGTGTATACACCTGTGGTATTAGATATTGCGGTGCCAATTTCCGTTCCACTTCTCTTAACGCTTACCGTTGCACCTGCTTCAGCAGTTCCCATAATCATGGTGTACCCAGCTCTGACCGTTCCCCTTACTGTCGGTTGTGTTGTTTGTTCTTGAATTAGTGCTGCAGATACCGTGACACTCACGGCGTTACTCTCAGTCTTGCCGAGCGTTATAGCTGTTATCGAAAGCGCGTCACCTTCGACTAGGGTTACTCCACTATTCCAAGTCACAGTGTAGGCACCTGTAGTTCCATCAGCTGTCGCTGCACCAATTTCCGTTCCGCTTCTCTTGACGCTTACCGTTGCACCCGCTTCAGCAGTTCCTGAAATCGCGGTGTCCCCAGCTTTGACCGTTCCTGTGACGGAGGGTTGCGCTGTTTGGTCTTGAACTACTGCTGCAGCTACTGTTACACTCACGGCGTTACTTTCGGTCTTGCCAGGTGCTGTGGCAGTTAACGAAAGTACTTCAGCTTCGACCAGGGTTACTCCACTGTTCAAAGTCACCGTGTAGGCACCTGTAGTTCCATCAGCTGTCGCAGTGCCAATTTCCGTTCCACTTCTCTTGACGCTTACCATTGCCCCAGCTTCAGTAGTTCCTGAAATCGCGGTGTCCCCAGCTCTGACCGTTCCTGTGACGGCGAGTTGCGCTGTTTGGCCTAGTGCTACAGATACCGTGATACTCGTGGCGTTACTCTCGGTCGCGCCGAGTGTGGCAGTTATAGAAAGTACTTCAGCTTCGACTAGGGTTACTCCACTGTTCAAAGTCACCGTGTAGGCACCTGTCGTTCCATCAGCTGTCGCAGTGCCAATTTCCGTTCCACTTCTCTTGACGCTTACCGTTGCCCCAGCTTCAGCAGTTCCTGAAATCGCGGTGTCCCCAGCTCTGACCGTTCCTGTGACGGCGGGTTGCGCTGTTTGGGTTTGGACTATCGTTGTATCTACCGTTGCTGATGTAGCAGCATTAACTGCTACTACCGTTCCCATTATCAGCCCAAGTGACAATGTACTTACCATTAGCGTATTTTTTAAACTTTTCATCAATATCATCCTTCCTCAAACTAATTACTAAAATCCATAAATCGACTACAATGCGCTTGCTTTTTTGATCTTGCTTCGTTCTTCTTTTTCAATGACCACCCCCTGTCTTCAGTAAGTTATTCGCAACAGTGTCTTCTATTTTAAGGGTAGCTTTTAAAAAATAATAAGTAAAAGTATGTATTATTTTCCCAATTCGTAATTTACAAATTTTCAGCGCAAGAAAAACTTCTATTAAATGAAGGGGAGCAGTATTTCTACCCGAACCCCTCCATCCCTTCGATTCGTAGCGGATATCTTCCCCCCGTGTTGCTCATATTCACTCTTTAAAAAACTCGCCGGGCACCAATATAAACGGCTTTCCAGTACGGTCCAATCACATAGACCGTAACCCCTTTAGACGACGAAGCATTGATGAATTGCCCATCGCCGAGATAAATACCGTCATGACTTACTACACCGTCACCAGTAAACGCAGGGACTCAGGTTGACAACGAAAGTGAAAAAATTAATAATAAGAGCACAAAGATAATTCTGTTTTTCATTCTTCTGTTCCATCCTTTCAAGATTAGCATCTCACAGGTAACGGAATCTTTGAAAGAAACTGGTATAACTAATTAATTGCATTTCCGGTTTATAGTATTGAAATGATTTCTGGTGCCGCTGTTACTGCAGCAACTCTTTTTTCCGCTTTTGATATTCTTTCAAATCAATCTCACCACAGGCATAACGTCCAAGTAAAACATCTAAGGCCTTATCTTGTTCGACAATCCGACGCGTAAGAACCCGAGAACCTATCCACCGAACTAAATTAATAATTAAGGCAATCAATACTATCCAAAAAAGTAATTGGATTGCCATCCTTAGTATCCCCATCCCCCAAAATCCGTCGCTAAAAAATGAACCCCAACCGCCAAGCATAATTCACTCCTCCTTTCCGTGAACTTTCCATTAAAACAGCCACAATAAGCAAGCGGGAAAATTTCAACGTTGTTAAGCTAAGTATAGAGGTTTCATTTTACGCCCACGTCACATTTTCTTAACATTTTTGTTAACGTAGCCTGCTGGACTGTCAAAACTGCAACTTGATAGATTAACTGAATACAGCCGTCAGTTGCATTAGAATCTCTTTAAAGGGTTTGTTTAATGTGAGTGTAGCTCGGGTTATATTAATCAATTCCGAGACACCCACTTCTTTAAGTGGGTGTTCCGATTTCTTCTTCGGTGGGGGTAGAATCCCCTACCGAAGCCCCGGTGTTCAGCTTTAGCTGAACGAGTTCACTAGCTGACCAGTTAAACCCCTAAAGGAACAGGGCAGGCGCCTATTGCAAACCGCCTGCCCTGCTCTAACCTCATTTCCCTTACCAACCCATGTTACCAGACCAGTTACCGTACATTCGGTCATTACCCCAACAATTTCCGTTGTATCCGTTGTATCCGTTGTTATAATTTTGCGTCGGTTGCTTGGGAGCAGTTTGTTGTATACTGCTCTGCCGTGTTTGGTTGTTTTGATTACCACTTTGTTGAGTCGCTTGGTTAGTACTAGGAGGAGCGACAGGTGTAGCAACTGGAGTAGCTACCGGAGTTGTTACCGGAGTAGCAGCCGGAGCAGCAACTGGAGTAGCTGCTGGAGTTGCTGCTGGAGTTGTTACCGGAGCAGCAGTTGGGGTAGAGGTGGTATTCATATTCATGACCATCGGATTAGGATCGTTTGCAATCCAGTCGGCTATTTGTTGCTGATAGTTTGTGGAAGTGGCAGCACCGGCTACCCCGACTGCACCAACTATTAAACCAAGTGATAAGGCACTTACCAAGAATGTGTTTTTAACATTTTTCATCAATAATCATCCTTTCTTTTTAAACCTTTTATTACTAATGTTTTAATTCGGATCATCGCTTAACTTGCAAACTTATGTTAACCACTTTCTTCTTTCTGCTGACCACCCCATGTTTTCATCCAGTTATTCGTTAAGAGAGAATATTTTTTGAGGGGTAGGTCAAAGTCACCGTAGCAATTCTTTTTTTCGCTTTTGATATTCTTCCAAATCAATCTCACTACGGGCATAACGTTCATTCAAAACATTCAAAGCCTGATCTTGTCCAATAAACCCTCGTGTATGAACCCGAGAACCTATCCTCCGAAATAAGTATATAATTAATGCTATTAATACTATCCAAAAAAGCAATTGGATTCCCATCCCAAGTATCCCCATTCCCCAAAATCCGCCGCCATAATATGAGCCACAGCCCCAGCCGCCAAACATAAATCACTCCTCCTTTCATATCTTGAATTTAGTTTACCCCTCATCTATCCCAACAAAGTTACAGTTTCTTTACATTTTTGTTAAAATCTAAACTTTAACCAACACTTGTTTTATGAAGTAACATCCCATGATTCGAACAACGAATTCCAGCCATCGTTACGAGGACTATTATACCTTCAGTATTAATTCTGAGTGTTAGGATCACTAGCTAGAATTTCCTCAATTTCGTCATCAACATCCATGAGTTTGATCAATAGCTTCACTCGATTCTTGCTCTCTTTCTCTAAGGTCATTATGACCCTATCTCTTTCTTCACGTAAACTTTCTAACCGTTTCATGGTTTAATACCTCCTTAATTGTGACGTATATTTTCAGACTTATGCAGCCTCCAATTCATTTTCAAGAAAGACAAGCATTGTTCGAGGCTGGCTATCATTCCTCTGAAATTCAACGAAATAAAGTATGGATACATCATCACTGCCTAATTCGATTTTTTTAACAACACCGGCAAGTCCATTGAAATCTTCGTTTCCCTGATCGTTAACTTTTACGACATCACCGATTTTGTAAATTGACATGTTATCACTGCTTCCTTTCTTTCTATTATCGCAACCCTGAGTTATAAATAGATTCCGTTCACTAAGTCATTCGTTAGAGTTTGATTTGTTTCGAGGGTAGGACATTATGATTTTAGCTTCTGTCATAAGGAAAATCGGCCCTGTAATAGTCTATCTTGGTTTAACCGAAAACTATTCTTCGTACAGAAATTGTTCTCAAAAGCTAAAATTATGATTAGCAGTTAATTAAACTATAACTATTTTATAAGAGAAGTTTCACAGCAAAGTTACAGGTTTTTAAACTATTTGTTATTTTGAATTGTCCAGCGATTAAAAGCTTCTCTGGAGTGGGAAGCCAACCTATGGACTTAGCCACCAAAGTTTACAAATTGACACAGGGTTTGACCGTAAAATCAGAAAACAATAAAAAGTGCCCCGGCCTACCATAGCGTTGCGCCTGGTAATAACACGGGGCTATCAGGACGAATAGGTACCACGTTTTGTGAAAAAACCGGGTTGCCCTAAATCAGGGAACCCGGGTTGGTATCTATATGTTAACAGAAATAACCGATGCGATCTCTCGATCAACTGCAACTTGTGTATAGCCAACTTGAAAAACGTAAGATGGAAATTTTTGAATAAGCTTAATCCGTGTTCCAGGTAGAATTCCCATAGACATGAGTTTCCTTAAAATACTCCCATTATCCGTTACCAGTTCAGCGACAACTCCCTTTTGCTGGATTTTCATATCGCTTAATGATATAAGATGAGTAGATTTATTCACGATTCTCCCTCCGTTTCTTCTTAAGCCAAGAAATTAACTTTGGTTCCTTGGGAATCTCAAAACCACAGTTTGGACATTTTACTTTTCCACAGGATTTATGCAGGGGGCATCCCTGACAACCCACTTGGCTATCCAACTCTGAAAATTCATAACCGCAAAAGCTACAAGTTATCATGGTAGTACCTTAAAGGTAATGAGTACCCAGTTTAAGGCCCAACCTGCTATAAAAGCGAAGGGGAAGATAAAACCGGCAATGGCTAATGCGGTTTTGACCCCTCTCTCTTTTAACATCATCGAAAATTGAGCTATACACGGGACAAACAACGTTAGTGTCGCAGCAGCTACGACCAATTGTCTGGGAGATAATAAGCCCGCTTCTTGTAAGTCATACAATCCTGCTGCTCCAAAGTCTCGTCTAAAGAAGCCAAAGAGGAATGCCTCTGCTGCCTTGTCTGGTAGACCAATGAAGTTTACGATTGGCTGCATCCAACTGATAACCACACCAAACAAGCCGGTAAGATTTCCGAACCAAATTAAAAGACTTGCTAAGATAAACAACGGAACAATCTCAACGAAATACCATTGCATTCTGGTATAGGTTTTAGTAAGCACATTAGAAACCTTTGGTAAGCGTAAAGGCGGGACCTCCATGTAAAAGCTTGGCTTATCCCCTGGAAGGATTTTCGTCGTAAGAAATCCGATCAATAGGAAGATGAACCCTATAAAGGCCAGCCATACACCTAATGCCCCCGGTGCGCCTGATAATAAGGCCAAGATGACACCCAGTTGCGCCGAGCACGGGATAGCTAGGGCTAATAACAGCGTAGCTATTACTCGCTCCCTCTTTGTCTCTAGAGTACGACTCACCATCGTTGCCATCGTATCACAGCCAAACCCTAAGGTCATGGGAATAACAGCCCTGCCGTTTAAGCCAATTTTCTTAAAAACCCGATCAACTAACATCGCCAGTCTCGGCAGGTATCCACTATCTTCTATGATAGAGAACATTAGGAAAAATGTTCCGACAATCGGTAATATAATCGCAACGGCGTAACGAATACCAAGGGTTATAATACCATAATCATTCGCTAATAAATCTTGCAGCCAGGTCCAGGGAATATATGTTTGCACAACTCCATTAACCCACGGATTGATAAACACACCGAATATGTGCTCTTCTAGAAAATCGACAACAGTTCCCGCGCCAAACTCTCCCACAAATTTATAAAGGCCATAATAGAGTACTAATAATAGAATGGGTACACCCGTTAAAGGATTCATAGTGAGTCTACTTAAATAATCAGCAATCCGATTTTCTTTGCCTTGAACCTTTGTCATCGTTTCTTCAACAATTGTATCCACCTTTTTTTGCCTAGAAAGGGAGATGATGTAGTTAAGTGGTCGGTTATACTTTTGTTTCGTGCTTTCAATAATCCGAGAGATTTTTAAGTAATTGTTGGTCTCCTTTTCTTTAACCATTGCTATGATATCTTCATCCTCTTGCAATAAAAGCAAAGCAATAGCCCGTTTAGATAGAACATATTGATACTGGAGTCTATTGCTAATCTCACTTACTGCAGATTCAATCTGCCGATCATAAGTCACTTCAAGCTGCGTAGACATACTCACCGATCCTTTCCTTCAATACCTCTATTCCCTTATTTAAAGCAGCGACAGTAGATAATACAGGAATCCCGAGCTCAGCTTCCAACTTCTTAAGATCAATTTTAAGTCCCAAGCTTTCTGCCTCATCCATAATGTTTAAAACCAAAATAACCGGTACATCTCCCTCAATCATTTGGAGGGTTAAGGGCAGCATTCTCTGGAGATTCTTCGCATCGACAACATGAACCACAGCCTTAGGACTCTCTCGAAGTAATAGGTCTCGGGTCACTTTCTCCTCCTCTGTAATACATAATAAGGAGTACATTCCTGGTGTATCGATAATCTCATATTCCTTGGTGCCGATTTTTCCTTTTCCACGGGATACTTCAACCGTGGTTCCGGGATAATTAGAAACGGTAACATAGGCTCCGGTCAGAATGTTGAACAAAACACTTTTCCCGACATTTGGACTCCCGACTAAGGCAATTTTTTCTAATCCTTGAGTCGCTTGATTCACTTCACCATGACAATTTCCTGTACCTAATAGAGTCGTTGATATCTTTTTATACCAAGGTTGTTTGGTATTGCAGCATTCCATTAGAACCTCACTCCTTTTTTTGATAATGATTATCATTTATATTAAGTTAATATTACCGAACTTATATTACAGAAATGTCACAGGTTTTTAACGTTTTTGTGACATAAACCCTAACAAAAAAAGAGCATCCTTTTACAGATACTCTGATAATAGAGTTGTTATTTTTGTCCATGTCAATCTTAACATTTTTGGTACCTAGTCTTTGTTGATTACTAAGCTTCTTCAGTTAATGGCAAGTACACGGTGAAAACGGCTCCATGGCCGGGTTCGCTTTTCGCTGATACTTTTCCGCCATGCATTTCAACGATTTTTTTAACAATAGAAAGTCCTAAGCCCGTTCCGGTTCCACGCCTCGATCTGGATTTATCGACCTTATAAAATCTTTCCCAAATATTTTCAATTTCTTCCCGAGGAATGCCGGGTCCTGAATTTTCCACGGATATAAACGTACAATTGTACTCCATACCCAACTCTACACGCACTGCACCACCTACTTCCGAATGTTTAATGGCATTATCCAATAAATTGGTAAGAACCTGTTTGAGGCGATCGATGTTTCCCCATATGGTAATCGTTTGTTCTGGCACAGAGAGCGTAAGATTAATTTCTTTAGAATTTGCCATATTTCTTAAACGCTCAACGGTGATTTGAGCGAGTTTATTCATAACCACATATTCCATTTCATCAAAGGTTTTGGCAGCTTCCATTCCCTTTAAGTCGAGTAAATCATCCACCAGGCGCCTGAGACGCTCGGATTCGTCAATAATGTTGCTTAGATAGAGTTTCTCCTGTTCCTTCGACTTGACTAGCCCGTCTAACACTGCCTCGGAAAAGCCTTGGATCACCGTTAAGGGAGTGCGTAATTCATGTGAGACATCGGAAAGTAATTCCTGCCTTAGGTGATCAAGTCTTTCGATAGCCTCGATTTTCTCTTCAAGCTCTGTAGACATACGATTGAATGACCTGGCGAGCCGCCCAACTTCATCTTCAGAAGTAACCGGAATTTGCCTACCAAATTCGCCTTCGGTAATTTGGCGCGCTGTTTCTTCCATTCTAGCAAGAGGACGAATCATCTTTCGAGATACAAATATACTTAATATAGTAGCTAAAACAATCCCTATCAAAGCTCCTATTAGTGTAATTCCCAAAATACTATTAACATGTTGCTTCATGGCATCAATTGGACTAAAGATTACTACCAAACCAATAACCCTGGTATCTTTTTTTAAAGGAACTGCTACAAGAAACTGCTCTTCATGGACCCCATCAATCTTTCCCGCAAACACAACATTTTTACCAGCGAGAATTTGCTCTTTAAATCCTGGCTCTAAAAGCAATTTTCTAGGTGATTGATCTTGAGATGTTTGACCGTACAAAGTGTTTCCATCGATATCCATAATGGCAGTTTTTGCACTTAAAACTTTAGTCAAAATATCTAATCTATCATTAATTACCGATTTCTGAGTGATTTCATATTTGTTAAACATTATTACGATTTCTTCTGCCTCATTTATAAAAAAACGTGCTTGTTGATTATAAACCATGGAAGTAATCTGCTTGGCCTGTATTCCAACGGAAAACAGATAAACAGCAAGGACGATTAGTACAATTGCTAACCAAAGCTTACTTACTAAGCTATTTCTTAATGACCACTTAATTCGAATTTGTAACCCACCCCTCTAACGGTCTGAATAAAGTCACTGTGACCCACTTGGCTTTCGAGCTTAGATCTTAAACGATTGATGTGGGTATCAACAGTACGGGAATCCCCGCAGTAATCGTATCCCCAGACCATGTTGAGTAACTGATCTCGACTATAGATTTGCCCCGGCCTTTTTGCTAGGCAATGCAACAGCTCAAATTCTTTAGACGTTAAGCTTATGTTTATTCCATCTACTTCGACTTCACGAGTAATCTGATTGACTTTAAGACCAGGGTAAGCAAGGATATGTTCCTTACTTTCTTCCCCTTCCAGCCTTCTTAAAACTGCCTTGACTCGGGCACTGAGTTCACGTGGGCTAAACGGTTTTACGACGTAATCATCAGCCCCTAAATCAAACCCTAACACTCGATCATTTTCTTCTCCCTTGGCTGTTAGCATGATAATAGGAATCTTGGTTTCCTTTCTTAATATCTTGCAGACCGTCCAGCCATCTAATCCAGGCATCATCAGATCGAGGATGACGATATCCGGATTATCGTTCCGAACCATCTCCAACGCTTTGTTTCCATCCTCTGCCTGGCAGACATCAAAACCTTCTGCTTCAAGGTAGAGGCACACAATTTCCCTAATTCGGTCGTCATCGTCAGCTATTAAAACCTTATTGTTCAATGTTGCTCCTCCTAAAGTTATTGACAACACCAATTCCTAATTACATTACTCAAGCTATTATCTTGAGGACTACTATACCAATAGTAGTCAGGCTGATAGTTTGGATTTCTTGGACTGTACAATGATCCGCTGATATCAGGCTTAGCTGATGTAGCATCAGGTATACTTTTATTTGGAATAGCTGTAGAAGATGGAATAGGTTGGGCTTGTATTGGACTAGCATTTAGTTGCCAAGGCCGGGGCTCTGCAAATGCTTTTGTTAGAAAAAGACCTGCTACAGTTAATGTGATAATAATAAATATCATTAATGCCTTCTTCCTCATTGTAGTCCCCCCATTATCTCAATCAATAACTATATTATATCTTAAGAGGATTACATTAAGTTAACGGATTTTTAACATTTTTGTTAAACTTCACTCTTCGAATAGAACCAGAACTAATTGATAACCTCCTACATTGGTGCTGGAGATTCAATTTGTCTTTCTATTAATTCCACTTCATCAGGGGGAGTTTACAAGCCCCTCGTTATGGAACACATGTTTTTTAAATGAAGGCAATGGCAACAGTATCTCTACCCGAACCCCTCGATCACTCCTATTAGTAATAGAAATCCTTCCTCCGTGTTGATAAAGGATACGGTGCACAACAGATAGGCCTAATCCTGTCCCTTTCTCTTTCATCGTAAAAAAAGGATCATAGATATAAGGCAGGGCGTCTGGCGAAATCCCAGGCCCCTCGTCACTGACGGCGAAACCTATAAACCCATCATGATGAACTTCCTCTAAAAGAATCACTCTGCCTTCCCCCTGGGCATCGATAGCATTAATTAGAATATTTATAATAACTTGCTTAACCTGGTCCGAGTCCACTTCAACCTCTTGATCTTCACATGGATTTCTCACCTGTTTTAATTCCATACGGCTTTGCCTGAGGGCAGGTTGAATCAAGGCGACTCCTTCATCCAAGAGTTTTCCCAAGTCAATCCTTTCGCGTACCGATTCTTTTGGCCGAGCAAAGCTCAAGAACTCACTCACTAAGCGATTCAACCGTTCACACTCTTCTAGCAGTACCCTACAGTATTCTGTAACGACTCCATCGTCGCATTTTTCCTGGGTCAGCATTTGGATGCTTACTTTCATAATCCCCAAGGGATTGCGTATTTCATGAGCCAAACCAGCACTCATATGACCTAGTGCCGTTAATCGTTCCGTTTGCCGAATCTCACTCTCTAATCGTTCGCGTTCCTGACCCTCACGCTTTAACTTTACAACTAATTCTTTTTGAACCGTTAAGGCCATTTGGTATTTGCGTTTGGCTTTTCGCTCTTCTTCAGTCAAGAAGCCAGTTAACCAACCGATAACATTAATCAGGCCAACTTCCACCCACTGCGTATACATGGCCGATGGCGTCATCCCCGGGAAGTCTATCATGAAGGGCAGAATAAGGATCGTTATAATCAAACCGGATACGATCCCTCCAACAGGTCCAAAACGCATAGCTGCATAAATCACGGGAAGGTAATACCCAAATTGTAATAGGATATGAAAATTCATTTCGTAATGGTAATTCGTGTAGTGAATAGCAGTTAAAAATACCACGACAAGCCCTATTGAAATAAGATCAAAGTGGATTCGGGCACGACTTTTAGTAGTTTGTTCATGATCGAAATTCTGCAAAAGAAAACCACCACCTCTATGCTTATTCAGAAAAAACTCTTGATAACTCAAATCCCCCAATGGGGATCTATTCCGTATTTCTCTAAACGGTATAAAAAGGCATGTCTGGACAGCCCCAAACGTTTTGCCGCCTGACTTTGGTTCCCACCCGTTTGTTCCATGGCCTGATGAAGGAAGGATTTCTCGATTTTTTCTAGGGAAACCCCTTCTGAAGGTAGTACAAATGGACAGGGGCCCTTCTCCTTTGTTGAGGAAGTCTTAATGACGGCCAATCCATCTGCCCCGATCACTGTTCCCGAGGAAATTATCACCATACGTTCAATGACATTTTCCAGTTCACGCACGTTTCCCGGCCAGCTATAGGCCATGAGTTGATTAAGAACTCCAGGACCAAGCTTCTTGCTATGCCCATAGTTTCTAAGTTTCTTTAAGAAATGTTCTGCAAGGTAGGGAATATCCTCCTGACGTTCCCTTAAAGGAGGAATCGAAATTGGAAAGACACTAAGACGATAATAAAGATCCTCCCGAAAACATCCTTCCTGAGTCTCTTTAATTAAATCCCGATTCGTCGCCGCAATAATCCGTACATCGACTTTGATGGTTTTCTCTCCCCCGACTCGTTCAAAGGTTCGCTCTTGAAGTACCCGCAACAGTTTGGCTTGGACGTTTAAGGACAATTCGCCGATCTCATCGAGAAAGAGAGTGCCCCCTTCGGCTAATTCGAAACGACCCGTCTTTCGAGCATGGGCACCTGTAAACGCCCCTTTTTCATGTCCAAACAATTCGCTCTCCAGTAGGGTCTCCGTCAACGCGGCACAATTAACCCGGATAAAAGGTCTTTCGACACGCGGACTTAAGGTATGTATCGCATTAGCTACTAATTCCTTTCCCGTACCAGATTCTCCTTGAATAAGTACTGTTGCTGGAGTGAGGGCGACTCGCTCCACTAAATGCTTAACCTTTTGCATTGCTTCACTGTTCCCAACCAGTTGCCAGCTGTTACTTTGGACCTCCCCTTTAAGATAATCCACTTGCTCACGTAGTCTTTCTACCTCAAAGGCTTTAGAGATAGTGATAAGCAATTCTTCAATATCGAAGGGTTTCATCAAATAGTCATGAGCCCCAGCCTTCATGGCCTCTATCGCCGAAGCTGTGCTCCCGTGCGCGGTCATCATAACAATCATTAAATCCGGATAATGCTCTTTAAGCTTTCTTAGCACACTTAACCCATCTAGTTTTGGCATCTTTAAATCCACAAGGACAAGATCTGGGCGTTCCGCCAAGGCTTGATCTAAGGCGAGTTGCCCGTCCTCCGCTGTCTCCACATCATAGCCGGCTTTACTTAATGTCCGTTCCAAAACCCAGCGCATATTCGCTTCATCATCCGCGATTAGTATCCTTCGCATATCCATCCTCCTCAAAGTGTGGGATTTCCTACAACATAGTGTGGGAAATCCCACACTTTTACTAATCTAAAACTAATATTCTTTCATTTTATAAAGGAAGCCTTTAAATTTTCTGATCAAAAATCCTTTATATTTAAATTTTTTCTCGAACGGATTAAGACCGATCTAAACTGGATTAATCCCTATGTACAGTATGCAAGGAGCTTCATTAAAAATTTATAGTTCTAACTTCGCGCACCTCTTTCCTCTAAAATGGCATGGCTTTTGCATATATCCTAATCGAAATAAAATTTAGGAGTGTGTTCATGAAAAAGAAATTATTATCCCTGATAGTCCTAACTCTAGTGTCCTTTATGATATTTGCCCTTCCAACAATGGCAGATACTAAACCGGCCGCACCCGATACTCATTCCGAGGCTGACATGAAAGACATGTCAGACCAGGAAATGTCCGGCCATTCAGAAGCTGAAGGTCAAACCGAAGTAATCGTTGCTAAGGAAGGCAAATTCCAAGTAAGTGTACAGTCTGAACCTGAGAAACCGGCGCCAAAAAAGCCAGTAAACATCATGATTACTGTGAAAAATGAAGCTACAGGAGAACCTGTTCTCGATGCCTCCATAAATGTTGAAATGATGCTCATGGAGGCCGGTGAGCACGGCAACATGGCCGGCATGGACAGTTCCTCCGCAACAACCCTTCAAGGACAAGCTAAACTCGACAACATGGAACCGGGAATGTACTCAGTCACCCTCACCCCAACCAAGAAGGGGGATTGGACCCAGGACATCTTTATCAGTTCCCCGACTCTCGGAGAAACCACCGTCTCTGTACCACTTACCGTAACCAAGACTGGCCCGAACTGGATTCTCATCGGGAGTGTTGGCGGAGTCGTCGTATTGGCCGGCATATTTGCCCAAATTCTAAAACGTAAGCAAAATTCTTCAAAGGAGGTTTAATAATGAGTCAACCATTAAAGCCTAAATCCTCTCAAAAAAGGAACTTTCTTAAGTTTAAACCTCTCAAATGGTTTTTGCAAAGTTCACTGTATCCAAGTATCTTCCAATGGGCAGCCGTGCTTGTTTTCGCGGTCATCATGGTCCAAACTCTAGCCGGACCCACCAGCGCCCATGATAACTTCGGTACTGCCGCTACTTGGGTTCTTTGGTGGCCACTCTTACCTCTCTTCTTCTTCCTATTCGGCCGGTTCTGGTGTGCAGTTTGCCCCTTTGCCTGGGTGAGTGATTTGACACAGAAGGTTTTTGGGGCCAATCGTAAAGCCCCTAACTTCCTGAGGAAATATGGACTATGGATCATTGATATCACCTTCATTTTTATCACTTGGGCCGACCACATTTGGGGGGTCGTTGAATCCCCCAGAGGATCTGGTACCCTCTTGCTACTCATCCTAGGTGGCGTCATGGTCACTGCAATGTTCTTTGAACGCCGTACTTGGTGCCGATATTTATGTTTCCTCGGTAGTTTGTCGGGTAACTATTCTCGCGCCGGTATGTTAGAATTACGCGCTGACAGAGAAATCTGTAAAACATGTACAACTCGGGATTGCTACAAAGGCAACAAAAAAACAGCGGGTTGTCCGATGTTTGAGTTTCCGATGGCTATGGAAAATAACGCCAACTGCAATCTATGTGGGAATTGCATCAAAAGCTGCCCCCATGATTCTATTCGACTAAGCCCTCGCAAACCAACCAGTGAATTTTGGTCTATGACTAGGGCACATTTCGAGGAGTCTTTCCTAGCCATCGTTATCGTCGGGATTGTCTTTGTCCAAAATATTACCATGTTGGATTTTTACCAGTCCTACCTTAAGTGGGCAGGGATGACATTGGGTCTTAGCAAGGATATCGCCTTTACGATAATCTTTATCATCGCAATGACGACTCCGGTCTTGCTACTTTACGCGGCATCTGCAGTTTCCAAGCGTTATTCAGGTGAAACGATACGAAATGCCTTTGCGCGTTTTGGTTATGCAGTCATTCCACTTGACCTGGCTTCTCACATGGCCCACAACTTGTTCCATCTTCTGGCGGAAGGAAAGTCAATCTACTACACGTTCATGGGGTTATTCGGAGTGCATATCGAGGGCCCAACCGACTTCGTTTCTGACCCGACGATTCAAATAATGCAATACGTCCTGGTCATCGCCGGAACTCTCGGATCTCTTTACACGGCTTATAGGATTGCCAAAAAGAATTATGGAACCCAAAAAGCGCTATCCGTTGCTATGCCGTATCTAGTCGTCATCTCGATCTTCGGTGTACTGAACTTCTTAACCTTCGTGGTTAGAATGAGTATGCGGATGTAATAAAGGCCTTCAGGTGGAGCCTAAAACTCCACCTGAACCATGGTTCCGATACTAAGTTCCTATTACTTTTCACAGGGAGGAAATACCATTTGAAAACTAATCATGTGGGCAAAAACCAGAAATTTACCCAACCCCAAAAGAGCAATACCCTGCTTTTTACTATTGTCGGCATTTTAACCGTTGTAATTATGATAGGAACCTATATCATAGTTGCTAACGGCAATAAACCTAGTGTCTCTGTCAATGCAGCTGCTGATATTGGACAAAAGATGAATTATAGTTCTGAAGTTAAACTAGAACAAACGAAAGTCGAAAGTAAAGTTGAAAACGGACAGGCCATTGTGACAACTCTCAGTGCCGTTAAAGAAAATAAGTTTATCTGGACAGAATATAAAGCGAACGGAAAAAGAATTCCTCTGACAGCCTTTATCCAACCTGATGGTAAAGTCATGGTAGCAGTCAGCTTCTGTGAACCTTGTAAGGGAGAAACCTTTCACATTATTGGCAATCAAATCGTTTGCAACGTTTGCGGAACCGTCTGGGATCTACAGACACTCAAAGGAATAAGTGGCGGTTGTCAAGCCTATCCCCCGGAAGCATTGACCTACTCTTTAAATGGGGATAATCTAGAAATTCCTCAATCTATCTTAGACGCGTGGGCACCTAGAGTTTAATTCTCTAAAGGTTGGCCATTGTAACATAGTTAGCCAAACGCACTCGTTCTTACGAGTGCGTTCATTCTTACAAGTCAACGTCCTTTAGTTCTTACAATTCAGGAGGAATTAGCTATGTCTTTAATAAAGCTCTGTGAGGCCGCCAAAACCTACAAAGGTGGGGACGGTGTTGTCGAGGCCCTTAAAAAAGTTAGTTTAGAGATAGTTGCCGGAGAATTCCTAGCTTTAATGGGACCTTCTGGTTCCGGCAAAAGCACCTTGCTCAGTATTCTAGGAGGGTTAAATCCGCCCACCTCTGGCAAACTAACAGTCGATAATATTGATGTTTATTCTTTAGAACCCGAACGGTTAGCCGATTTTCGACATGATTACGTCGGCTTTGTCTTCCAACAATATCAATTGATCCCCTATCTTACGGCTCTAGAAAACGTCATGCTCCCTCTGGCTATAACTTCTCGTCCGGGAAAAGAGCAACAAGAAATGGCTCACTCTGTCCTCGAAAAGGTCGGCTTAGGTTCCAAATCCCAACGTCTACCTAATCAATTATCAGGTGGAGAACAAAATCGGGTGGCTATTGCTCGGGCGATTGTTAATCAACCCTCCATTATGTTTGCAGATGAACCGACTGGAAGCCTGGACTCGAAAACAGCCACTGAACTTTTGGAGCTATTTCAAGTCCTTAACCAGGACGGTTTAACCATCATTATGGTGACTCATAACAAAGAAAACCTAGCTTGGGTTTCCCGAGCAGTCTATATTCGTGATGGGATTCTAGCCCAAACTCCTCAAGAGTCCTAAGGAGGAAACTAAATGCGTTTAACAGATATTGCGTTACAAAACTTACGCCGCCGTAAAATGCGCTCTGCCTTATTAGTAATCAGTGTTATTATTGGTGTGGCGGCAATTATCTTCCTGTATTCAACTACCCAAGCTATGAAAGAAGATGTCGCCAACAAACTTGATCAATACGGCTCCAATATCCTCATTCTTCCAGATACCGGGGAAGCCCTGACGTTTGGCGGGATAACCGTAGAGGCTCCTACTCAGGTCAAAGAACTAGACATGTCCCTAATTCCACTGATGCAAACCATTAAAAATAAGGAAACCTTGGCTACTATAGCGCCTAAACTTTTAGTCAACACTAATATCAATGGTCAAGAAATCTTGTTGCTCGGAGTAGATTTCCTGCAAGAGTTTAGATTGAAAAAGTGGTGGAAAGTCGATGGCCTTTCGAAAAACCAACTACCGAGCGCGGACGAAGTTATCTTAGGGAGTGACGTTGCCCTCTCCCTAAATCTTACCCTTAATCAAAATGTATCGATCAAAGGACAAGACTTCAAGGTAGCGGGAATCATCCAACCGACGGGATCAGCGGAAAACGACCAGGCTGTATTTATGGATTTAGCTGTTCTCCAAAAGCTGGCTAATCGCCCCAACGCTATAAGCCTTATAGAAACAGCGGCCTTATGTTATACCTGTCCGATCGAAGAAGTGACTCGACAGTTAAGCGACAAACTACCAGGCACTAAAGTGACGGCTCTAAAGTCTACCCTGGAATCTCGGGATACTACCGTCACTAAATTCAACTTATTTGCTAGAAGCGTATCCTTGATTCTCTTCCTAGCCAGTGGTTTAGTTATCACCATAACGATGAAATCCTCGGTTGAAGAACGGACCAGAGAAATTGGTATCTTACGGGCGATCGGTTTTCGAAAACGCCACATCATTCAGATTGTACTCACTGAAGCTGGCCTCTTAAGCTTATTAGGGGGGCTATTAGGATACCTTCTTGGGATGGGTGCAGCAGTTTATTTCGGATCGGCTATGGTTAAAGCTGAAGTTCTTATCCCCTGGCAATCAGATTTGCTGGTGTATGCCTTAAGCGCCTCTCTTTTAATCGGTCTGGTAGGAAGTCTTTATCCAGCTTGGAAGGCAGCGAGACTTGACCCGACTGAGTCTTTGCGCTACATGTGATCTCGGAGGATTTTAATATAGGAGGGAACCATGACACTTACTGATATTGCGATTCAAAACCTACGTCGGCGAAAAGGAAAAACAACCTTTTTACTTCTGACCTTCGTATTAGTCATCGGCATCACTGTCGCGTTGAATACGCTGGCCAAAAGCATGCACGACGATTTACAGAAAAATTTAACCCAATATGGTGCCAATGTCGTCATTACTCCCAAATCTGAACATTTTACGCTTAGCTATGGCGGGCTTTCTGTTCCCGGAGTTAACTTTGAGGTTAAGAATTTAAACTATGATAGTTTAGCTAAAATCAAGAATAGCCCTGATCTGATGATTAGCGGAATTGCTCCTAAAATTATTGGTTCTGTCAAGGGAGCTGATAAACGTTATCTTATCATAGGAGTCGATTTCCCTAACGAACTAAAAATGAAACCATGGTGGCAGATTAAAGGGTTACAGCCCGGTGACCAAGAAGTTATTATCGGCTCAAGTATCGCAAGCAAAGAAAATCTTGTGATTGGAAGTACTCTAGAACTTAATCATCAGATCTACCCGATTGTCGGGATTTTGGAAGAAACAGGCGGTTCTGAGGATAATGGAGTTTTTGCTAATTTCAGCACCTCACGCGCCCTGACAGGCATAGACTCTTGGTCCATGATTGAACTTAATACGGCCCAACCGAATAAGACTGCGGCCTACTTAAGTGAACTATTACCAGAGGCCAAAGTCGCCGAAATATCTCAATTGGTTCAGGGAGCTAAAGAAAGTGTCGATCGCTTTTCAAACTTCTCCTTGATTACTTCTATATTTCTAGGAGTCATTGGTGTTTTAATCGTCTTTGTAACTACGTCTGGTAACATCAATGACCGAGTAGCGGAACTTGGTATCCTCCGTGCCATCGGTTTTCGACGTCGCCATATCTTTTCCATTCTAATTCGGGAAACTGTCTTTGTAAGTCTTTCAGGCGGAGTTCTTGGCTATCTTTTAGGGGAACTTACCCCCATTCTACTAGGCCCAATCGTTTTCCAAAAAACCGTTAGTTTTCAATTTAACCCCTTTGTAAGTCTGACTGTTATAAGCGCCTCACTCTTAATCGGTATTGGTTCAATTTTTCTGACTAGGCGTGCTATTACTCTCGACCCTTTAGAAGCACTTTCTTATATCTAGGGGTTTAACCCTAATTGCAGGATGTCTTTATGTAATACTATAATGGTTATGCTTAGATTCAGAGACCACTTTCGAATTTAACGTACCAATTAGTTACTAGGTTTTGGAATTGGAAGGAGTCTATCTATTTATGAGGATTTTACTAGTTGATGATGAGAAAAAAATTACGACCGTACTCAAAGCCTACCTTCAACAGGAAGGATTTCAAGTAAGTACGGCTATTAATGGACTAATTGCATTAACCATGTTTAAAGAAAACCCTTTTGACCTACTCATCCTTGATTTAATGCTTCCTGGCATGTCTGGAACCGAGATTTGCCGCGAGATTCGCAAAATATCCTCCGTACCAATTATCATGCTCACCGCCAAAGTAGAAGAGGAAGACCGCATCGAAGGATTAAGTATTGGCGCAGATGATTACATTACAAAACCATTTAGCCCTCGTGAAGTGGTCGCCCGTGTCCGAGCTGTATTACGTCGAGTTAATAATGAAACTACCCCCCTTGCCGACGTGATCTCCTATGATAATGGCCTCACCATTGACAATATTCAGTATGAAATTAGGCTGCACGATCAGGAAATCTCATTAACTCCTACCGAATTTAAGATTCTCGGTGCCTTAGCTAAACACCCTGGACGGGTGTTATCACGAGGGCAGTTGGTAGAGATTGTTCAAGGGCACAACTTTGACGGAGATGACCGTGTGATTGATGCCCATATTAAGAAGATTCGTCAAAAGATCGAAACGACTCCCAGCAACCCCCACATTATTTTGACGGTTTACGGTATGGGTTACAAGTTTAACCCGAATGCGGTGGAATAACATGCGCACTAAGTTATTTCTTTCTACCCTGATCATTGCGCTTATTACCTTAACCTTCAGCATGCTTTCCGTAAACTTTGTCTTTAAACAACAGTTTAGTGATTACTTAACTCAGGTAAATGAAAGGACCTTGGAACAGTTACCCTCTCGTCTGAGTGAACTATACCAGGTCAAAGGGACTTGGGACCCTGTTGCTCTGAGCGAATTAAGCCATTCTCTCCCGTTTGGTACTGTTGTTACGTTAACTGATCCATCCGGTAAACTTATCGGCACGTTAGATAACCCCATGGAAAATATGATGCATGGACAAGGCGGAATGGGCATGAATATGGGCATGACTTCCTACACCACGACAAGTTGGAAAACCAAAACTTTCACGGTGACAGGACCCCTAGGGACTTTAGCGACTGCGGAGGTTCGCTACCCGGCAACGGCACAAATTCTTAACCCCCAAGATATCCGCTTCCAATCCGCCGTCTTTCGTTCTTTACTTTTCGCTGGAGGATTAGCCCTTCTATTTGGGATTGTTCTAAGTTTCTTTACAAGCCGTCAACTTGTCGCTCCGCTCAGACGATTAACCCAAGCGGCCCATCGTATTGGTCATGGACACCTCGACGAACGTGTATCCATTAGTTCTAAAGACGAGGTAGGTCAACTTGCCAACGCTTTTAACGTGATGGCTGATAATTTGGATCGACAAGAAACTCTCCGCAAACAATTCACGGCCGATATCGCCCACGAACTACGCACTCCCTTGACCTCGATCAAAAGCTATATTGAAGCTTTTCAAGACGGCGTCCTTCCTGCGGATCAAGAAAACCTCTCTTCTATTCATGAGGAAATAGACCGTCTAGTTGACTTGTCCAGTGATCTAAAGGACTTAAATGTGGCTGAAATCGGTGGATTACATTTAAACCTTGAACCTGTGGACATAAAGTACCTTCTTGAAAAAATTATTCGCAACCTATATCCCCTTATGCAGGAAAAAGAATTAACTCTGGACTGGAATGCACCGGAAGAATCCGTGACTACATCCGGGGACGGGCATCTTCTGACCAGACTCTTCTATAATCTAATCCACAATGCCTATCGTTACTCAGACCCTGGCGGTCAGGTTACCGTCGAACTTACGCAAACATCGAACCTTGCTAATATTAAGATCAAGAACACTGGAATGGGGATTTCTGAAGACGATCTCCCTCTGATATTCGAACGATTTTACCGTGCCGATAAATCCCGGACTCGTGAGACGGGGGGAACCGGAATTGGTCTAGCGCTAGTCCGCCAGGTTACGGACCTTCATCAAGGCACAATAACCGTACAAAGTAAAGTTGGGCATGAGACTGAATTTAAAGTTCAACTTCCTAAAGAAATAGAAGTAGCTAAGAATTAGATCCTCGGCCACTTCAAAATAATAGTTTCTATCGTCCACAGTACCCATTCATGCATTCTTTCATAATCTTAACATTCCCTTCTTGTATTGCTTCTGCATCTCCTGCGAATTATGAAGGTTCTGCATTCCGTTCGAATTCTCTAGCTCTTGGTATGGCTTCAGTAGGGTCCCTTTAGTACACTTAATCTATTAAACTAAAGATAGAAGGATATGCGGCACAGGAGCTCTAACCTGGGCCGCATTATCCTTCTATCTTTTGTCTTTCATATTCTATTTATCTCATTGATACAGAATCCATCATACCTGAACTTAAAGTCTTCAGTACCTTTGTCTACATTCTTTCAGTCTCTAACTGGTAGTTAACGTCTGTACTTAAAAAGTTGGGTTTTAAAGAGATTCACTTTGTCCCTAAAATTGACCCATCATTTGGTTCATACCCGTTGCATTTTGTCCATTCATCATTTGATTCATGGCCTCTAAGTTTTGACCTTGCATCATTTGACTCATCGCTTGACCGTTATCCTGCATGAACTGGTTCATTTGATTAAGGGTTTCTTCCCCAAGAAGAGCTTTCACTTCAGGATTAGAGTTCATTGCTTCTTGCATCTTTGCAATATCCCCAGTTTGCATAGCTTCCTGCATAGCTTCCGAATTGTGCATGTTCTGCATTGCGCTTGAATTCATAATTTCTTGGTGCTGACTTGAGGCCATAAAAGATCGCATTTGACCAAACAAGTTTTGTCCTTCGTCATTCGATGTTACTGCGAACGCTGGTATCGCAATGAGCCCGGTTGCAAGGACTGCCCCCCCTAAAATCGCTGTTACTTTTTTACTGATAAACTTTTTCATGTATTTGTCCTCCTTTAAATTCGTTTTTATTTTGGTAAGCTTTAACTTCCATGCTTTAAGTATAGATTAGAGATTCGATTTTCTCATGAAAGAGTTATGAATTTATCATGAATATACAAGGAGCGTTTTTACCAATTTTTCGCTTGTCTTTATATAAAAAAGCAATAGGCCAATTATAGTAATGGCCTATTGAACAAACATTCTAGCTTAAGGAGCTTGAAATTTGAGCCCAATATTTTAGGTTCCCTTTGTCATACTCTAATATCAATTATATTTCCTTCACTTACTTTAATTAGTTCGCTTGATAGCTTGGGTTGTTGTTCAGCTGCAAGTTCATCAATTTTTGGAACTTTATTTATTTGCGAATTCTCATGCATCCCTTTCATCCCACAATTTCTAGGCATACTGCTAGAACCTGACATTCCGCTGATTCCCATCATAAAAACTTCGACTCCTTTCTACGCGTTTATGAATAGATTTTTCGCGAATGTCCTCAGACATTATAAAGCGACAGCTCCACTCGTATATAATAACGTTTATTTTACACCCAGAATTTCCTTAGCCATGGGTTGAATGGCTGGGTCTTTTAACATGGCTTCAAACGTTGCTTTCATTTTAGGATCGGACATGACCTCTACCATAGGCTTAAACATTGACGGATTAGTCATTATACTCACCATGCTATCTTTATTTTCGCTACTTCCCATTATACTTATCATATTTTTTTGAACATCGCTATTTTTCATCATATCCATCATGACCGGCATCATTTTTGAAGACCCCATTACTTTAACCATGGACTGGCGAGCATCAGGTGAGCTTAAAACATCCATCATAGCCGTGGGATTACTGGTCATATATTGGGTCATGTCACCAGTATTCATCATGTCTTTTGTTTGGCTACCGCAACCAGCTAGACCTAAAATGGCAATCGAAGTTAGACCTATAAATATAATTGATTTAATTTTCTTATTCACAATTATCATCTCCTACTCTTAAATCACGTTAAATAAGTCCGTTACTAAAAGAATTAAGTACTTACCCTGGGATATTGGCTTTAATTGGTTTTGACGACTTCAAACAATAATGGAATGGTATTAAAAGGTCACAAAAGGAAGACATATCTCTAAATTCTAAAATTAGGAAATCCCGATAAGCAAACACCTCCTATACTAGGGATTTATCGTGTAACCAGAGTATCAAGAAGTAACTGGCATCCGTCCCTAACCTTCCAGAATTAGCGCATGTTTCGAAACAATTCATTAGTTTGTTTCGTTTTCTTGGCTTGATAATACCAATGGTTCCACATAAAGCCAGTATAAGTCTAAATTGTGAATAACCTATGAATTTGTTATAAAAAGATGAAATTAAGAGCTAATTTGATTCAATATAAAACTTTATCATACGAAAATTTATAATTATTTCACAGTAAATTCACAAAAATTCGCTACCGTAAGATGATATCCATCTTAAAAAAGGAAGGAGAAATCCAAAGAAAGTTTCAACCACCGGAAAGTTGCATTGATAAAATTGCAGGATATTCGTCTATAGCGCAGAATAATGTAGTATTTAGGGGAAAGACGACTAAAAATTCAAGGGAGTGAATCACGTTTGAAATTAAAAAATAAAGGCTTAGGCTTCCAGGTCACAGTCCTGATGCTATGTATTGCTTTGGCAGCAGGGGCAGTCGGAATGATCGGAATTTACGGCATGTATCAAATGAACGATATGTCAAATATGGTATATCAACAAGATGTAGTTCCGATGAACGAACTTTCGGAATTACGATTCGATGCCCAGACCTATCGTTCGGATGTTGTATTAGCGGTAAGTGCGCGAACTCCTGAAGAACGACAAAAGTATTTAACTGAAATTGAACAGAAAAGAAACGATATCGAAGACCATATTAATAATTACGATGACATTACCAAATCGGCTAAAGGGACCGATTCCTTGAAGCAATTTAAAGAAGCATGGAATGATTATGTTTCGGCATCCGAAGTTACCATTCAAGCCGCTGCCGAAGGCCGTATTGACGATGCTAAAGCCAATATGTATGGAGTCGCTGCAACCAAACACCAGTTAGCTGGGGATACCCTTCAGAAGATAGTGGACTCTAAAATGGACGAAGTAACCATGCACAGTACGATGACCACGAATGATATCTTCAAGAAGGCCTCATTCATTTCAATTATTCTTGTCGTGATTGATGTCTTTGTAAGCATCATTATTGGCTGGTTTTTGAGCCGAGCGCTCAGTAAGATGATGCGTAGTTTTGTGCTCAATGCCAATGAAATAGCCGCAGGGGATATTAGTCCTAAGAAGGCCCCTTGGAAAGCCTGGAACCGAGAAGGAGCAGAACTTCTTAAGGCTTTTGGCGATATGGGAATTTCCTTAAGAGATACCATTACTAACGTTGTCGACATGTCAGGGCGATTGGGGCGGACTGCTCAAGAAATGCGTATGGGTGCAGAGCAATCTGCTCAAGCAGCTGAACAGGTGGCCTCTTCAGCGACTCAAATTGCTACTGATGCTGAAATTCAGGTCAGGGAAATGACGGAAAATCATCAACGCTTGAACTATGTTATTGACCAGTTAAATCAAACGGAGCAGCATGCCGAAAAGGTAAACCTTGCCTCCAATCGTTCCGCTGAACTATCAAACAACGGCAACATCGCCCTTGGAAGAGTAGTTCTTCAGATGGATGATATTGAAAGCCAAGTCCAAAGTTTAAGCCAAGTCATCGGAGAGGTCGATGAGAAATCCCAGGAAATCGCCAAGACCGTCAACATTATCGAAACTATTGCACAACAAACGAATCTCTTGGCGTTAAATGCAGCCATTGAAGCCGCACGAGCTGGAGAAAACGGTCGTGGATTTGCTGTTGTCGCTGAAGAAGTACGTAAGCTTGCCGAACAAGTTCAAACAAGCTTGGTCGATATCTCTCAGAGAGTTCAAGAAATGCAGCAGGTTTCTCAAAGTGCTCATCAAGGAATGAAAACGAGTATGGATAGTGTCCACCAGGGTAGCACATATTTAAAAGAGATTTCCGAGCAATTTACCGTAATACTCAAGGCCGTCGAAGAAAGTGCTCAACTAGCGCAGGACATTGAAACTACCGTACAGAAAGTTCAACAGGATGGAGAACAAATTAAAGTTGGTATGCAAAATGTTGTTGATCAAGCAGAATCGACTTCAGCCTGTACACAAAAAACAGCGGCTGCGGCAGAACAGCAAAATGCTTCTGTCGAAGAATTATTCGCCTCAGCAGAAAGCTTAAATGAATTAGCCAAGGATTTAAGACAAAACTATAAAATCCTTTTATGAGATTTCTCTAAGTAAATTAAGAAAGGACAGAATGGACTGAAGTTTTCACTTTCAGTCCATTCTGTTCTATTCTTGGTTGCTATATGCTATGCTTATTAAATTCGTCGCGCACCAAGGTAACGTTTTGACCAATAACTTTCTGTCAAACTATGAATACCTACCCCTTTACTAGCTGCTCCAAGCGTACGTCCTCCACCAATATATATACGCACATCGGTAGCTCCTGGGGCATAGGTTTGAAAGAACACGAGATCTCCTGGTCTCAACTCATCACGACTGACAGGTACGCCAAGTTTATACTGTTCAGCTGCAGTTCTCGGTAATGAAATACCAGCGGCCTTAAATACATACTGCACAAACCCTGAGCAATCGAATCCTTTCCGACTCGTTCCACCCCAAAGATAAGGGATACCTTGTAAACTTAGGGCATTGCTAATAAGCTTGTCCATATCTGAGCTACCCCTTGACACTTGGGATACTGAAACCTGTTTAGGCTTCGAGTTTACAACTTTCTGTGAAGGAGTGCTGGGTTTTTTAGCGATCTGAGGCGATTGAGACGTCTTACCTTCTGAAGGTGGAGTTTTCTTTTCAACAGAAGTTGATGTTTTCTTTTCCTTAGGAACATTATTACTTTCAGGTATTTGTGCCACGTTCGTTTTGACCTCGATTACGGAGGTCCAATTAAATGCTTCACGCATTTTTTGAGAATATACGTCTGATTTAGAGACTGCTAAAGGAGAAGCCTTGAGTACAGTACTCTGCACAGTAGGAGACTTTGGAGTAGCTTGAGAATCTAGAATAGCAGCTTGAGCCCCCGGTAAACTACTTGTCAAAAGAATACTGGCAAGGGCTACCCCACTAACCCACGTCTTATTGAGAATTAACACTAAATTGGTCCACCTTTCATAGCTTACGAGGTTAGTTGACGGATTCGGGCAGAAGGTGTAAGCCCTACATGGTCTAACCATGATTCACCCCACATGAAATCCCCCGTTCTGAGTCTCCTGGAGATCAGATTAAGCACTTTGATTATTATGTTCTTTATTTCGTACAGAGGTAATTTAAGAATAAAAGCCCTGCAATCAGCACCTAGAAAATCCCTCCTTTCTATTACTTGCAGGACAATCTCAAATCTCCTGGTTAACACCTCAAATTATACTCCTCAAATATGAATTTCCTGCGAACGTAAAAAAGGTAGTTTCTCCCATAAGGAGCCACTACCCTTTTGTTGCTTTTAAGGCTAATTCCTTTTACATTGCACCGGGTAAGCAGTTAAATTAGAGAAAGCGTAGTATGGTTATTAAACATCCTCAGCATACAAGTCATTACGACATGATTACCCTCCACCAAGACAAGCTCATGATCTACTTGATTCTGCGTAAGATACCTTTGAGCATCGGAAAAGATCTTTCGAGCATCAATAATACTTTTGTATTTTCCTACAATGCCATTTGATTTCTTTCCTTTCAGGATAAGCATAGATATTCGTCCTTTCGTGAAGCAACCTATAGAACTACTTCTTTCCTTCAAAGGGTATTAAATTCTTAGTTTCATGTTGATCTTGAACATTCTTTCGGTCATGCTGATGCCCTCCACAGCAACCCATACCCCGCCTATGCATAAAGAACATCATCCCGAATATAAAGAAATACCACCCATATTGGTTTAAGAATTCCCACATATTAGAGACCTCCTTTAAATCTTGTAATTAATTTCTCGTTTCATTCCGTGGTAAAATTAGCACAACAGCAGAAACAAGAGCTATAAGAATCATTCCCACACTACTCCACTGTGCTGACGTCAAATTAAACAGATAACGGGCGCCATCCCCTCGTAAAAATTCTAACGCAAACCGTCCTAGTGAATAGAGCACAATATAGGTTAAAAAAATGATACCCCTCGGCCATTTGCGCCAACGCGAAAGGATTATGATCAGAGCAAAGACAACCATGTCCCATTGCCCTTCCCATACCTCTGCAGGCCAAAGAGCTTGGCTACCATAAGCTTCATAAGCTGGAGTTCCAGAAGGATAAACCAAGCCAAAACCTTGATTGGTTGGGCTACCATAGGCGTCACCATTGAGAAAGCAAGCAATTCTTCCCAGTCCCTGCCCTAAGATAATTCCTGGGGCAGCAATATCAGCCATTTTCCAAAAATCAAGTTGGTATTTACGAGTATAGATCCATCCCACAATAAAAGCCCCAACCAATGCTCCTTGAATTGCCATCCCACCGTGCCATATCATAAAGATTTCGGAGAGATGCAGGGAGTAATAATCCCATTCGTAGAAGAAGACTTGCCAAAGACGTGCTCCAATAATGGCTCCTATCACTGCATAGATTAACAAGTCTATAAGATGCTGGCGGTATTCCTTTTCAGAAGGTGCTAAATGATAAGCTACCCCTAAACCAATTAATATTGAGATAGCAACGACTACACCGTAAGATCCTAGAGAAAATCCCCCAATGCTGAATAAAGTTTGTAGCAAATTTGTGTTCCTCCTTCAGAACAGGTTCTAAAAAATTAAGTTCTTAGCTTTTACTAAGTTTTTAAATATTATTTGAATTCATATACGACTCATTTATAGTAGCAAACTACTTATCCCATGATCCTCTTCTTCACCATAGGAATGACGATCGGCATGAAGACAATCATACTTAGGATGAAAACCCAAACCATGCCGCCAATTCGGGCTACAGCAGTATAGGTGTTTCCGTCCACCCATGTGATGACCAGAAAAATAAAGGTTATAGTCAAGGAAAGTACCGTGTAAACCACGAAAGCATGCCTAGCGGCTTTTGCTTCTAACTCGCTCATATTAAGACCTCCTCCTTAGCGTGCAGTTTGTGGTTGAGGTGTTGGATGCATACTAGTTTTCATTTGTTCCCTTCGAAATGAGGGTTGGAAGCGTTTTAAAAGAAGTGTATTCAGCGTTACAGATACCGAACTCATTGCCATAAAGAAGGAAGCAAGTTCGGGGCTGACCAGAAGTCCAGTGACAGGATATAGGATACCGGCTGCTAAGGGAATTCCTGTGATGTTGTAAACGAAAGCCCATACCAAATTCTGCTTAATCTTGCGCATAGTAGCCCGCCCAATTTCGATGGCTCCTACCACATCGCGGATATCGTCCTTGATTAGGATGATGTCGCCTGTTTCTTTGGCAACGTCAGTCCCTGAACCAATAGCAATCCCCACGTTGGCCTGAGCTAAGGCGGGGGCATCGTTGATCCCATCCCCAACCATGGCTACGTTTAGACCCTTCTCCTGAAGCTTGATCACTTCGGCAGCCTTATCTTGGGGCAGCACTTCTGCCAGTACTGTTTTAATCCCCACCTGTCGAGCTATGGCTTCAGCCGTCCGACGGTTGTCCCCGGTAATCATGGCTACTTGTACACCCATCTGTTGCAAGCGCTCCACGGCCACTTTCGCGTTTTCCTTTAGGATATCAGCCACTGCAATGATCCCCGCAGCCTTATTATCAATAGCCATCAACATGGCTGTCTTTCCTTCTTCCTCAAGCTGCTCCATCTTCTTACTTAGGTTTCCGATATCAATAGTTTGTTGCTGCATCAAACGACGGTTTCCTAACAAAATTGTCTGCCCTTGATAGATTGCCCGAACACCGTGACCGGGTATAGCCTCAAAGTCATCGGTATCTCCAACCGACAATCCTTCCTTCTTGGCCCCCCGTACGATAGCCTCACCTAGGGGGTGCTCAGAGGGTTTTTCAGTGATCGCTGCAAGCCTAAGAACATCCTCTCGAACAAAGCCTTCCGTCGCGTAGACGTCCGTCACTGAGGGTTCACCTTTGGTCAAGGTACCGGTCTTATCGAAAACAACGGCATTTAGTTTGCTGCTCGCTTCCACGGCATCCGCCCCTTTGAATAGAATGCCATTTTCAGCACCCTTACCCGTACCTGCCATAATGGCACTGGGGGTAGCCAAGCCGAGAGCGCACGGGCAAGAAATAATCAAAGTCGTCACTGACAAGAGAAGGGCAAAACCAAAGACTCCCACTTCCGCTAAACTATAGGGTGAAAGAATAAACTGGCTTGCCGGTGAGAAGAAAGAGGCGTACCCAATAAAGAACCAGAAGAAGAAGACAATTAAAGCTAAGACATGGACCCCAGCGATGAAATGGCCTGCCACAAAATCGGCTAATTTTTGGATGGGCGCCTTGGAAGCCTGAGCGTCTTCAACCATTTTAATAATTTGGGCTAGGGCAGTTTCGCTGCCAACTCTCGTTGCCCTAAATTTAAACGAACCCGTCTTATTGATAGTGGCGCCAGTGACCTGAGAACCTGCTCGTTTTTCTACCGGCATACTTTCTCCGGTAATCATTGCTTCGTCGACGGCCGAATAACCATCTGTAACTTCCCCGTCCACAGGTATACTTTCCCCTGGCCGCACTACCACGATATCACCGATCTCCACCTCATCGGCAGCAATCTCGACTTCTTCACCATTACGAATCACCCGCGCCGTTTTAGCTTGCAAACTCATTAGATTTCGGATAGCCTCCGACGTTCGGCCCCGGGTAAGAGCTTCCAAATAGCGACCTAAAACGATGAACGCCGTAAGCAATGCAGCTGACTCGAAAAAGGCAGCTCCCCGTCCACCGAAACCGGCATCGGGCCAGAAGGTATTGATGGTCGCAATAATATAGGCAGCCCCAATCCCAGTGGCATAGAGTAAATTCATATCCGTAGCACCACGTTTTAATCCATTCCAACTGTGTTTAAAAAACTGCCAGCCGGGAATAAAGGCAATCGGCGTGGTCAAGGCCCAAAGGACATAAACGTTACCTAAAAACTCCGGGACAAAATAAGGAAAGATCCACATATCCCGGAACATGCCAATCATCACCAAAATAGATAAGGGCCAGGCGATCCACATATTGCGTGTTTGAAACAGTAATTCTTTTTGCCGCGCCTCTTTCTCTCGGTCCAAAGCTTCCTGACCGGTCACCTTTTCGCTAGCCTCATAACCTAAAGCTTGAATTTCTTTTTTGATCCGGGCTTTATCCACGGCACCAGGATAAAATTTCACCTTAGCTGACTCGGCCGGTAAGTTAACGACAACAGAGGTTACTCCTGGCATTCCCTTGACGGCCTTCTCGACTTTAGCAACACAAGCAGCACAACTCATACCTCGCACAGTGAGCAAAACTTCTTCCTCTGGCACTTCGTAACCGATGTCTTGAATCATTTTCACCATCTGGGGTACTCCTGCCTGATTACTCTCATAAGTCACAGCAGCTTTGCCTGAAAGCAAATTAACATGTACTTCTTGCACACCGGTCATGGTTTTTAAGGTCTTCTCAACTTTTGCCACACAAGCTGCACAACTCATACCCTGTACCGGTAAACTTACCTGGGCAAGATGTTCATTTCTTATCGTTTCACTCATAACTTTGTACCTCCAATCAACATCTGATCTCTGATTTCTTTTCGCTGTATATTTTCTACCAAAGATTATCTCAACATCCGAAACACCGTTTTTAAGACTTCATCCACTACCTCAGTGTCACCACTTTCCAACTGTTCCCTCACGCATGATTTCATGTGCTTTTCCAAAAGCAACTTCGAGACCCCGTCCAGGGCAGACTGGGCAGAGGATATCTGATTCAGAACGTCATCACAATAAGTTTGACGCTCTATCATCCCTTTAATGCCTCGTATTTGACCCTCGATTCGGTTCATCCGGGCGATAAGCTGTTGGATTGTTTTTTCGTCATGATGACTCCTAGGTTTGCCTCCCTCTTGGTTCAGGTCCTGGCAATCACTAGGAATATCTTTTACCGGATGGTTCATTCACTCACCACCAATTTGAAAATAGTATAGGGGGCTACCCTATTTACTTTAACAAAAAAAATACCCAACCTCACTCGTGAATTAATTCTTTATCCCTACAATAATCCTCAAATACGATAAACTCATGAATAGTTGTGAACTTCTTGTGAAGATCCCAAATTTGACAGAATGAACGGAAGTTTTAAACCCAAAGTACATTAATGTCCGTGGATATCTTTCTGTTGTTGCGTCTGCTGCTGTTGCTGAGATGGTGGTATGACGGCTGATATCGCTTGCGGCAAGGATGTAATAACCAAAATAATCGAGATGATAGAAGATATAAGATACACCCACGCAGCAGGACGATCATAACTCCACTTACGTTTTGCAACACGTATAAACCATACTGAAAGAACAAGGGAAACTAGTAGAAAGATAATCTTTATTGACGGAGATAGAGATAATAGACCTGAGCTTAGAGTGGTTAGACCCAATGCGATCGAAAGAGTATGAACCCAGTGGTGCGAAGAGGCAATAATTGCAAACAGGACTGAACCAATTGGTTTGATTATGCCTCTATTCTTTTTTACATCCTGAACTACTTCGCTTTTGCTCATATGTGACCTCCTTAGTAACTTCTACATCCTCAGTGTAACTCTCTGATTCGAGGATCTCATGAAAAAGTTGTGAATTTCTCGTGAATATATCGCCCATGGTCCGGATAAGTCGAAAGGCACAATGAAACTGCTACGGGGGATATCCCAGATGTTAAAGAAAACTTGACTGGCCCCACGAAAACACTGTCTTCGCACGAGTTAACCTTCTTGCAGTACAAAACGTAAGTTTATACTTTCTAATAGTACTAAAAGGCCCAGACCCTTTATATGGTCTGAGCCTTTTAGTAGAAGCTAAGATTATTGGCTTTCATGAAGAGTTATCTTCCCATTCTTCCCATGGACCCCATCCTACTCTGGCTGCTTGATTTTTGGGCAGGCTGTTGAGAAGCGTTAGAATTGTTCAAATTGTTTGTTCCAGCCATTCCTTGTATGTGTTTGAGATTATTCACCTGGCCATTTCTTTGGGTATTCATTGGCATATTTTGCATTTGAGCATTTTCGAACTTGTTTTGCATTTGGTTATTCATGGTAGGGTTGGAACTCATCATTTGATCGTAGATATCCGTCTTGGAGGGAACTGTTTGATCCGGTTGAGTGGTTTCTACCTTCTCCACTTCCGTGCGTGATCGCTAGATTGAAAGAATCTCAAATCGGTTCCGTATGAGATCTATCAAAGAAATACCAATATATGTATTTTGAAAGGATTTGAACGAATTATGATGAAGAACAAAGCTTTAATGGTTACACTATCAATGGCTATGGTATTGGGATTAGCGGGGGCTGTAAACGCTACTACATTTGACAGCAGTACAGCGAATATGCAGCCAAAGACTACATACGCACAGGCCTATATGGATAACAATGATGTAACAAGCACGTCCACCTGTTTAATTATCGAGGGGTAGGTAAGAAATTCTATGATAAACCTTTTTCACAGGGTACCCCATGAAATTTCCGATACTTGTACGAAAATCTATTTAATAAGAGAGTTAAATGTCACAACTCAAGCCATAAAGGACGCATTTGGCCAAACAAGTTTGTCTCTTCGTCATTCGATGTTCCCGCGAACGCTGGTATCGTAATGAGCCTGGTATATCGAATCTTGGACAGAGCGTGAATATAACAAGTAAACCCATTTACTAAATACTGAAATAAAACGAGAATGAAATGTAAAGGATGATGAGGATGAGCCTATTCAAACTAGGTTTATTCGGTGGAATGACTGGCATTGGTATTCTGTATGGATTGATTTTTCATAAAATCTCAATGTCACTTTTTAATAGTCTATTAGCTCAGAGTATTATATTGGGTCTCGGATTCGGAATGTTAAATTTTCTGTTTGCACACTGTTATTTCTACAAATACACTGAACTAAAAAATCACTCAGAGATGTTGAAGTCCAAGCTTTTTATTGACAATCTAACGGGTTTATATAATCGCAGGGCGTTCAATTTAGAATTAGAAAAATTAGATGTACCGATTTATTCTGTGATCTTTATCGACATAGATAATTTTCGTGTTTTTAATAATCAATATGGCCATAAAATAGGTGATACTGTTCTTCGTATAGTCAGTGAAACAGTTAAAAGAACAGTACGAACCGAGGATAGAGCCTACCGATATGGCGGAGAGGAAATTGTGGTATTACTAAAGAATTGCCCTAAAAAAATTGCTAAGGAAATTGCTGAAAATATACGCACCCGAGTTAGTGAAATAAATAATAACCTATATCCACAGATAACAATTTCTATAGGGGTAGCAAGTTGTCCAAGAGATGGGAAATCTATCCAGGATATAATCGAGAAATCGGATGCTGCTCTATTGCTTGCAAAAAATTCTGGAAAAAACTGTACAGTGTGTTTTTGATTTGCAGATTGATAGACAGAGTCAGTTTAATAAGGGGATTCTCAAATTATAGAATTGAGAATCCCCTATTTATGTCAATGACTACCTATCATAGCAAAATACCCATAGTTATAATATCCTTGATAGTATATTCGTTTGAATTGTGACTTCATATTGAGCGTACTTGGGATTTACATTCGAATAACTTCCCCATCAGGTCGGGCCGTCATCAGGGGTATTTCAATAGTAGATAGCTTTCGTCTTATTGGCTGCATAAACGCACTCGTTGCTCCATTAAACGCGAAATACCATTTCGTCGAGTTCCAAGGGTTTAAGGCTCGTCACATCAGTGGTACAGTCTACAAAATAGTCTCCATTATCTCTTGTTGGTAGGGTGTACGATCGGATTTCTGCCCATTTCCTAACTATCTCATACCAATATCCTTACTATACGCACCATAGCCACCCTTCCATCCATCATAAGCGATACTGACATTAATATACAGATTTATCAAAAATAAAAAAAAGGCCCCCATCAAGATGATGAGAGCAAAAGAACTGGATAAGCTATATTATGCCCAGTATTCGATTTTATAGATTCAGTTTAATTCCATGACTAACTTAATAATGCTTTCAATTCAAAACCTCTATCCCCTTTCTTTTTTCTTCCATCTCCTCCTTTTGATGTTTATGATTATTAACCATAAATTTCATCATTAATAAATGCCCTAATGGACAAGCCAAAACTAATAGAACCGTAATACATTTTTCACACCTGAACTTGGCAAGTTTAACGATGACAGTACTCCTAGAAGTATAATCGGAACTAAACAGCATAGTAACATCAATAAACCATGTGATTTATGGTCTCCCTTATTTTTCATTTTGCGACTCTCCTTTACATTATACTCTTTCGGACATCTTTGGTGGGTATAACCCCTAATGGCTCTCAAGTTGTAAGAAACGACTAAGATCATAAAACCCTGCGTGCTCCAATATAACGCTTGGACCAATAGTTTCAGAAAGACTATGGATGCCTACCCCTTCGCTTGCAAAACCGATTGTTCGTCCGCATCCAATATATATTCTTACGTCAGATGCACCTGATTTATAGGTGGTGAAAAACACCGGGTCTCCAGGTTTGAGTTGATCACGGCTGACAGGAGTTCCAACTTTCTACTGTTCAAACGATGTTCCGTGAGAGAAACTCCTGATGCCTTAAATACATACTGAACAATTGAAACTATCTCTTGTCGCACCACCCCACAGATAAGGAACTCCTTGTAAACTCCTAGCCCGGCTAATTAGCTTATCATCTGAACTCCCTCTGGATACTTGCTGAGAAATCTTTGGCTTAGTCGCAGTAACTGTTTTTTTTGGCTTACGAGGTTAGTTGACGGGTTCGGACTAAAGGTGTAAGCCCTGCACGAAAAAGCAAACGTGATTCACCCCGAAATAAAAGTCTCCGTTCTGAGTGTTCAAACTCAGATTCAGCAATAATATCTAGCCAATGTTAAGACACCAATTGTGTAGTAATGAATTTTCTTTCTTTTCCTTAAGTTTTTTATATTTTAGAGTCAAAGTGGGCGAGCAATGAAAAAGGGTCAGCGAAATTTTGAAGGCTGACCCTTTTTATTTAATTAATATTTTCCGCAATAAACTCTATCGAGCTTCTTCAGCTTCAGTTGTTTCTTCAGTGTCTGTAGCTTCGGCTATCACCTCGGTTTCTGCCGGTTCTATTATCTCGACTAGCGTAGCTGCAACAGTAACACTTAGGGTTTCACTAATGGACTTATCTGGTAATTCGGCAATAATCTCCTGTTTCACATCTCTCTAATACTAAAATTCACTATGTTGTGTGAATCCCATCAGCGTCTTATTATGGAAGGTTGATAATTCTATAACCAGCCTCATCAACAGCCTTGACAAGTATCGAACGATCAACGGCTCCGATCACCACTGCCTGTTTTTGGGCTAAATCGACTTCTGCTTGCTTAACACCAGGAACTTTCAACAACGCTTTCTCAACGGAACTTTTGCAGTGCCCGCAATTCATCCCTTCAATTTTTAAGACAATCCCATCTTGGGGATTCAAAGTATTTACAATAGAATGGTCTTTATTCGAATGTCCACAGCAACCCATTTTTTATCGCTCCTTTTTTTAACTTACTTATTCTTTAGAGTCATTGCTCCATTTTAAGGAAACGTATATCCATCGATGTATCCAGTAATTATTGTCTAGAAATTCATCATAGTCCTTCCACTTCCATTCATCATCTTGCTATCTGAAGTGGCAGTACCGTTTCCGTTCGTCATCATGTTTGAGCCTGAATCAATCCTGAATTGGTTCATTTTATCAAGGTTATCTTGCCCCATAAGGTCCTTTACATTTGGGTCTGCATTCATGAGATCTTGCATTGCCTTAACATCTCCCGATTGCATTGCATTTTGCATCTCCTGCGAATTATGGAGGTTTTGCATTTCTTTCGAATTCATTAACTCTTGGTGTTGCTCCGGTGAAAACGTTTGTTGCATAAATCCTTGCATTTGAGCGACCCACCCGTTACCTTGTTCGGTCGTTCCAGCTAGAGCTGGTAAAGCTACAAGCCCAACTGCTAATACAGCAGTTCCTACAATTGCGGTGATTTTTTTGCTGAATTTCTTCATTATATATTCCCCCTAATTTAATCTTCGTTTTACTGCTTTGCTGATCTTCCACGTCCTAAGTGTAACTTTGGGATACGATTTTCCCATGAAAGAGTTATGAATTTCTCATGAAGATGGGATGTAACGAAACTTAAAGTTTCGCCACATCCCATCTTTCATAGATTATCGCTTAAAATACTAATCGTTATGAATTCCAACAAAGAACAACAAAGAGAAGAATGGCTTTCTCTTGCAATAAAAGAAAACCATTCTTTTCGTGTTATATGATATCTTTGAACTTATGCAGCATTGATAGTGCTGTTTTACTTCATTAGTTACTCGGGGAGAAACGTTGCGCAGTCAGTCATTTCAGTGCTCTTTGCATTTGGGGATTGAACTTCAATTTTATCTGCATGGCAATGATCCCCTGAACCATAATAATGGCATGTGTTTACAACACATTTAATCCCACTGTTAGGTTGAGACATTTTTTGAGCGCGTCCAGTCATGTAAACATTCCTCCTTTGTTTTTGGGTTCTAAAGTATTATGATCTAACATAATTGATTTTATGTATTCCAATTTTTTATTACTTTGTATCTTGTCAACTCTTACAGAAATTGTGCATTAAGCTTATACCAAAATCGTTATTTCGATTGTAAAAAGCTTATACCGTTGGGTGTTTTTCCAACGTTTACCGTTCCGATTACCTTGTTATTGTTATTGTCAATTACACTAATGGTGTCGTCATACATATTAGTTACAAAAACATACTTGTTGTCCGTAGTTACCACAAGCCCGTGTGCACCTTTGCCAGTCTCTATGGTAGCAACAACTTGGCGAGTTGCTAAATCAATTTTGCTAACAGAATTTGAGGGTTTCTGTTCAGTACCCTGGTTAGCAACAAATATGTTTTTATCGTCTGATTGCAAATAAATCTGAGCTGGTCCTGTACCTACAGCTATCTTATCAATTTTTTTAGTTGCCAAATCGACCATTGCTAAAGAATTTTCAGCATTTACTGATGCAAACATAGTCTTTCCATCACTTGTTACTGCTGTGGTAATCGGGGTTTTCCCTACCTTAATTTTAGTAACTTCTTTAAATACGATCAGATCCAAAACACTTATTGTATCCGAACCCAAATTTGCCACATAAGCAAATTTACTGTCCTTAGAAATTCTAAAACCATGAGGGCCATTTCCAGTTCCTATGGTCTTTATCACTTGATAGCTACTCAGGTCTATCACGGAAACGTTGTTACTTTCATTGTTAGTAACCAGTGCATATTTTCCATCGTTCGTAAAATCTATATGTGCAGGGTGTTCCCCTACTTCTACTTTTTTTATTAATTGATCGTTAGAAGTATCTAAAAATAAAGCAATCCCCTTCATTTCCATGTGAGCATCACCTGACATACTACTCATACTGCCCTCAGGGACTAAGGTTGCTCCTAGAATCTTACCATTAGGCGATACTTGAACATTATGAACTGAACCTTCTTGCTTAATAGTTTCTACTACTTTGTTTGTACTAACATCAACCTTCGAAATACTTCCGCCTTCATCTGCTGTATATACGTAGGCTTTTGTACTCTGAACTTTCGCAGGTTCCTGGGACTCAGGTGTACCTCTCTGTGCCCCACTGCATGCTGTTGTCAAAAACATAGTTAAGGCAAGTAAAGTAAATGATAAAAGAATTTTTCTCATTAAAGCATCTCCTATTTAAAAATTAAAAATTAGTTAATGCAGCTTATTCCATATGAGGGTCCGGCAGCAAATGACACTCCCAACAATTAAGTTTTACAGCAGCATAATTATGACATGAAACACAAAATTGCTCCGATGTTTTTACTCCTGGGTTATAATGACAGTTCAAGCATGTTTGAAAGCTAAGTCTGTATTTTTTCCCTTTACTATTAATATACTCCGTTTTGCCCTCACGCACGCCTTCTTCTCTCCATTGGTACAGAAGTTTCATATGATTAGCCTTCATAAATTCCGTTGACTCGATACACTCCTTAACCTCTAGTTGCCGAATAGCAGGAGTATCCAAATTTATTATTGGCCCTTTGTTAGATTTCCCTAAGTTATAGAAGAAGGGTATGCTGAGTAAGGCAACAACGAATATTAGCCCTACAATTATCCTTTTTCCTTTGAACATTATCCAATACCCTCCTTTCCGGTGAGATGCCTTGACCATAACTCAAATTTCATACAGAACCTAGTACCACGTCTCTTTTAGCCATTCACTCTCCACATATTATCTCTAAATGTGAGACTTATTATGTAGAATGAGTTGCTCCAAGGATCGGTATAGCTTTATCTAGAGTTAACATAAAAGCGACTAAGGATTCTACTCCTCAGCCGCTTTTTATATGTTTACAGTGCTTACTTAAACCTTCTGTAGAGACAAAAGGTGAATTACTTTAATAACTTCATTATTTGACATCAATCGATTGAATAATCGGTCCCTGCCAATTCTGTAACCAGACTTGCCCCGTATATCCATTTACATCTAGTTCAGCATAGTCCTTGCCATCTTTTTGAACCATAAATTCATAGTACCCCGGTGCTAGTTCGGGTTTTCCGATCGAGTATCCTTGTCCCATTTTAGTTACGAACTCTTGTGCGTTCTTAGTAGCCTGTTCTTCGCTAACTGTAACGGCTCCATCGTTTCCCCAATTCATATGTCCATATTTTGTGTTCCACATATTATTTGGCCCCATGTCAGTTATGATCCCTCCCCCATTCTTGAAAACCATAACTTCATAGGCTTTATCCCCCGTCTTACCCTCTTTAAACTCTACTCCATAAACATTTGAAAATTCATGGAGTTGGGAAATAACAAGGTCCTGGTTAATCTTCTGTGCGTAAGCTTTTGCAATTGCCACGGCTTGATCAGATGAGGCAACTTTACCGTCGGTGAGATCAACTCCCAGACTTTTAGCGTCATAGCCTCCGCCCATCATGCCATAGCTCCCCTGACCTCCCATCATACCGTAGCCACCTTGGCCTCCCATCATACCGTAGCCACCTTGGCCTCCCATCATACCGTAGCCACCTTGGCCTCCCATCATGCCGTAACCACCACTATAGCCATCTAATTCAGGAGTAGCAACAGATTCCGGGTTAGTATTTGTGGAAGAAAGCGTTAATGTTGATGGCTGGGAAGTAGTTTCTTGAAGCTGAGTTGTTGCCACGGCTGGTCTATAACCGAGGGTCTGTCCTACAGATTTTGCTGTAACCGAGCCTGAATTTAGTGCAAACGCCGTACTCGAAAGCGCCACTAAGCTTACCATTGAGAGTCCTACAATCCATTTTGTCTTTTTCAATATCTTTACCTCCTTAAAGTTTACCCTAGACCACTTTCAAAGCAGCCTTGTCTTCATGTCTCAAAGTATATTGGATCAATTCGATTATGCTGTGAATGAGTTGTGAATTTCTTATGAAAAAGGAGAGATCAGACCGAGTTTATTAATCCACTAATTCACAAGAAATTCATAGGTCTTTCATAGGAAGTTCATAACGAAATGATACCTTGAGCTAGTTGGGTGACAACTCGAAACAACGAAAGGAGCTGTCATTATAATGAAAAAACTAATTAGCTTAGCTATTCTTGGTGCTTTTCTAATGATGGCACCTGCCCAAACAGTTCAAGCTGCAGTGGGGGATACCTTATTAAGGTTTGGATCAACTGGTTCAGATGTCGTTGAACTGCAAACTGAACTTAACTATCTAGGGTATAATGTCGACATAGTCGATGGAATTTTGGATCAAATACTCAAGCAGCAGTAAAAGCTTTCCAAACTGCTCAAAGCATGAGCTCAGATGGAATCGTTGGTCCAATTACTGGTAAGCAACTTAACTCTCTTTATATTACTAAAGACGGCCAGTCAAATAATACCCAACCCCGTCAAGAGAAGGTAAATGCTATTATCTCTACTGCAAAAGAGTATAAAGGCGTTCCCTTTTTATGGGGTGGAACTTCTCCTGAGACCGGTTTTGACTGTTCAGGTATGTACAGTATGTCTTTGCAAAAAACGGGATTTCATTACCAAGAGTTTCCCGCGATCAACACAGTTGGTACTCCCGTGGCGTTTATGGTGCTAAACGAGTATTTTAGTCATTTTAAGCAAGATTCACTGGCTTTTCAAACTTAGCGAGATGCCTAAGAGGCTCAGACCCTTAAAAAGTGGTCTGAGCCTTCTATTATCAAAGCAGGCGGAGGTAAGAAATTTCCATTAACTATTTTATCGGGTACCCCCTAAATTTTCGATACCTTTACGAAAACAATCTATTAAGTGAAGGGGTTGAAGTGCCAGAACTAACGATTCTGCAAACTTTACTACTAGCGAAAAAAGGAAACGAGCTAATTATAGAAGAGTTTATACAAATTCACAAACCATTTATCGTAAAAGTTAGCTCCGAACTCTGTAAACGCTATCTAACTTGGGGACATGATGAGGAGTTAAGCATTGCTCTAGTTGCTTTTAACGAAGCTATAGACGGTTATAAACCTGACCAGGGAGCATCTTTCTACAGTTTTTCCAAAACAGTTATTACAAAACGTTTGATAGACTTCTTTCGCAAAGAGTCTAAACATCAGGTACTCTCTCTTACTACATTGGAGGCTGACGAAGATAACCTCTATGACTATGAGTCAGCATCATCGTTTAAACACTATAAAGAGGAAGAACAAAAAAGTAATTTTGACGAAACTGTAAAAATCTACTCGACAGTTTTAGCCGAGTATGGAATACAATTTGAAGACTTAGTGGAAGTTTCCCCGAAGCATAGAGACAGCAAGTCTACTCTCTGGAGAGTCGCCCAAGAGCTTTGTGCGCACCCAAATTTATTAGTGCAACTAACTGAGACTAAGCTTTTACCTCTCAAAGAGTTAGAATTCTTAACAGGCGTGAAGCGAAAGGTTCTCGAAAGAGGCAGGAAATATCTAATCGCGACAGCTTTAATCCTATCAGACCCAGAATTCGTGTCTTTAAAAGGGTTTACACAGATTGATTCTATAGTCGAAGAGAGGAGTTAGCCTTAATGGAAAAAACGACTGGCATTGTCATGAAGGTATCAAAAAAAGTCACCATTCTTTATACTGAAAGCGGTGACTATTTAGAAATTAAAACGCCGAAGGCCACTCCTACCCTAGGGCAGGTCCTTGATATCGAGCTACCTGTTCATAAACCTTTAAGTCATAGGCTCCTCAAATTTGGTTCAATTGCTGCAATTCTACTACTCGCCTTGTCTCTAAGTGTCTTCAACCTAGTCTCAGGTAGCTAATAATGCTGTAGCAGATGTTGTACTGGATATGGATTCTAGTATGGAATTATTAATTGACCGTAATGCAAAAGTTCTTAAGGTAATTGATGAAACTCAGGAGTCACCATCGAACTTACAACTTCAAGGAATGGACATATATACTGCTGTAGGCTTGATTATTGATCAAGCGAATGAACATGGAGTCTTTAATCAAGCAAATACTCTGATTCTAACTAGTGTTATACCCATAGAAGATCAACCAGTCGATGTTATCGATCAGACCAAACTCCGAGAATCTATAGAGCGCCATATGCTTAAAGAAAACATTTCTGCGAACATGATCGTTAGTAGGACAAACGAAGATACCCGTAAAGCGGCCCAAAGCCTTGGAATGAGTGTGAATCAGTATCAGATTTACAAGCGAATTCAGGAAGAGGGCTTGATTGTAACTGCAAATGGTTCTACTCCTAAGGATGCCCTTCATATGTTGGCTGAGGCAAATACAACCTTAACCACACTTTTCCCGACAGAAAGCATAGCTATTTCTCACCAAAGCGGGATGCAAGAGGCGATGCCCGACTCGATGGGAAATCCGATGACCGGTGAGAATAATCATTCAAATGATTCCTCCAATTCAGGAGGATCAAATCAAAGCTTACCCAACAAAGCAAATGATTCAATATCCCCAGGATACACTATGCCTGGCAGCCAACATAAAAGCAGTAATTCTTCAGAATCTATCCCCGATGCCCATGAAAAGTAACCCAGACACTTCATATGGCTCAAGAGAACATCAAATGATGATGCATTAAGTTACCGGCAGTTGACAAAGTCAAATAGTAACGCCCATGTTTAACAATGCTCTGTAATGAAATGAAGGCAGAGACGCTATGCTCCCTTAGTAAAAACTAGATCGAAACCGTCAATAAGAGTGATTTCTCAAGTAATCGGCCGAGAGTCGAGCATGGATGAAGATACAAAAAAGAGGATGCTCTTGTGACGCATCCTCTTGAAAATCTCGTTTTGATAGTATCTTACTTCGTAAATTCTAATGAATTTTGATTCTCTGACCGATATATATAAGATCTGGATTCTTTATAGAAGGATTCATGTGAAGCAAATGATGAACAGAGGTGTGGTGATGATGAGCTATTTTCCAAAGGGTTTCCCCACGTTTTACAGTATGAAACTTCATATGCATGATCAGCACTCCTTTTACCAATTTAATCCACGATATGCCGGGAATATTAAGAAGTGCACGGCCATACTAAACGTTATCATTAATTCCACATTGTTACCAAAGATGTCAAAAGGCAGTGTCACTGAGACACTGCCTTTTTTACACTAATCCGGAAATGGTTATAGATGTTTTCCTTTTATTATGTCATAGCTCTTTAGATCCTGCTTCCGACTTTGATACTCACGCGAATCTATTTCACCTCGTGCATATCGTTCACTCAGAATGTCCATTGGACGGTTATTACCTAGTACTGTATCTGTATGAACCCTAGAGCTGCGACGGAATAGATAGATAATCAGTAGAATAAACCCAATCCCTAGGACGAGGTGCATGCCTATCCCCATCATCCCATAGCCGCCTCCATAACCACCGTTCCCCCATCCACCCATCATATTACCCCAACCCATCATATAAATTCCTCCTTCAAAAATTCTTTATAACCAAATGTGTCGTACGATATCCTTTTCAAGTGTAACCTTACTCTTAGCTCAACAGCTCTTGTTTCCTCTCAAGGTATTCCTCTCTTTGAATCTCACCGCGAGCATATCGTTCATTCACTATATCCAGCGGGGTATTCTTCCTCTGATATTTAGGATCTAAATAGCGAGAACCTCTGGAATTTGAAGTATCGAGCATGTAATACGCAATAAAGACTAATAAAATCAAACCAAACATCATTTTAATTCTCTCCCTAATTATAATATTGAGATGATATGGCGTTTCCGCTCCCGTTCATCGAAGTGCCTCGTGAGTCGGTTAAACCACTACCGTAGGCCATAACATTTCCATAAGAATTACTCTTAAATTCGTTCATTTTATCCAGGTTCTCTCGCCCCATTTGGGCTTTAACCTTCGGATTTGAATGAAATTTTTTATTTATATATTCCTCCTATTTATCTTTATTTACTTCTTTGTTCGTTTGATTTGCTGTCCTTCTATGTCCTTAGTGTAACTCTCAGATACGATTAACTCATGAAAAAGTTGTGAATATCTCATGAAGAAGGGACCCTGAAATGTCAGAGCCCCTTCTCAAAGATTTTGTGTATTTCTCCTATATGATCGGCTAACATAAAACAGTACAATTCTTTCCACTTTGTTTCGCCCTTAAGAGTGCATGATCAGAAGCCACAATAAGATCGTGAATACTCTCTCCATCGTCTGGATAACTTGAAACGCCTAAAGAAATCGTGATTTGAGGGTATGATCCATTATCGAGCCCACTTATTTCGGAACGGATCGTTTCGGCCATCTTCCAAGCGTTCGTTTTATCACAGTCCCTTAAAAGCAAAACTATCTCTTCTCCACCGTACCTATATACTCGATCACCCGCTCGAACACAAGCCTGAATTGTTTGTCCTACTTTAACCAGTACGCCGTCCCCAACGTCGTGACCAAAACGATTATTGAAGTCTCGAAAATTGTCTATGTCAATAAAAATTAATGCGTAGGACCCGTTACGTTCTTCTAAATTTTTTATATCTTCGTCAAAAGCTCTACGATTAAGTATGCCTGTTAACTTATCAGTATTAAGTTTTACCCTTAGTTGCATGTTCACCTTCTTAAGCTTATTGAGTCTCCGGACAAATAGTTCCGCTGCGATGTAATTTATTAATCCGAAAACAATACCCAGTATCAAGCATTTAACTATAATACTGTTAAAGAAAGGTACAACCATGAAGTGCGTAAGTGCCGAATGAATAATTCCAATAAATACCATGGCAAAAATCAACCAAACTCTGATCATAACCTACAACCCCTCTCAACTACCAATGTTATCATTGACCCAATAATTAGTATATAGTTATTTCATTTAACTTCTTGAGAACTCCTTTGAATAATTTCATTGCGAGGTTTATTTATCGAACTTTGTTACGGAACATAATACTTATTGAATAATCCATAAAAAAATGAGCCACATATAAAGCGCACCCCAATTATTGGGCATCACGATAAAGAACTTTTTCTAAAAGGGGGCGTAACGAAACTAAAACTCGGTTTTTAACAGGAATCGCCAGGTTGTCATATAAAAACCTACGATTGATTATCATGATGCACAAATAAGTATAAGCGTCACATGAAAGCCTAAGTCTCTTGATATTACAACAGTTACCTTTGAACCTCTGTGGAGTATTTTGACAAGTACCTTAATTTAATGTCGAAATTAAAGGACATGTCTCAATAAGAGGCAACCCAACTCAGTGAATGTATTGAGCATATCGTATGATAGCAATAACGGAAAAACGCAAAATAATTTTAATCTGACAAACTAAGTTTTTTATATAGTTCACTGTATTATTTAATTCCAGATATTAGTTTCAACTACTATTTGTCGATTAAATTCATTTGAGGTAAATTATTTTATTAATTAGAATTGGTTAGGGGTGCCTTAATGTACTTTATTTCATTGATTATAGCGAAGCAATTTCTTATAGGCAATCGGATTATCAGTCCCACTCCGTAACTGCATGCCTTCATAAATTATGCAAGCACCTTTAGAAAGGATAACTGTTCAGCTGTCAGTTCTGTCCAGAATGCAAAAACTCTCATATTAAAAACAAACTGACACCGTATGAGAAACGGCATCAGTTTGCGTAAATCCTTGGTGTTCGCCTTGATTTTCGTATCACTACGAACATATTATAAACAAACCATCATGCATCTTCCCTTTCCTTAGTAGATTAAAACGACATTACTGTTTACACCATCGAACTCTGCCACGTTCAAAGAAGAAGTGGCTCTTGCATCCAACGAGTCTGTTGACCGAGGGCGAAAGGGACACCGTTCCATCATTATGCCAAATTATTTTCCAATGCGGCCTTCCTTCTTTATGAAGGCTCATGTGTAGGATATTGCCACAGCCGCAGGGACATATCATGCCTACAGACCAGTTGTAGTTACCCTCTCCTAGAACGTAGATCGTGTTAGCTTCCATTTTATCTGGAAGTTCCTCAATCCGAAGAGTCTTATAATGGAGCGACTCAGAAAGAGGGGCAAAGGTAAGGTTCGCTCCAAATAGGTTCTTTAATCGCTGCCATAGCCGAAATAGAAATTCAAACATCAGTCTGATCCCCCGATACTGAGAATTGGCATATCTAGTAATGGCTGAACATCCCCAAGACCAACCTTCTTTGCAAGAACTCCGCAAGGATCTCCTTCCGGTTCAGTGATGAAACGGTTCTGGGTTAAACTAAGTCTAATAGTCGAAATTTCATCATTGGGATCGTCTCTGAATTGATGAATACGGGCTAAAAATTCATTCACAGCTAGTGATGCTATTAACGTATTAACGCTTATGACTGCTGGCCTTTCTTCCTGAATCCCTCTGATGTATTTCTCTCGAATTTGATTCTCATATTCCTTGGGATTACTGCGGCGCATATCGGCAGCTCGTAACTGTTCTCCCGTATAAACCTTTCTGCTAAAAAGGCTCGAACCATCCGGTTGTATGTAATGAACTGTTCCGCAAACTTGGGAAACGCTACCCTTCCCATCGGCATCCAAGAAAACGCCCAAATCAAAATAAGGAATTGAATAGTAAACGCATAATTTGTTAAGAGCATTTCGCCCGTCATACGAGTCCATACACCCAAAAATAACGTCACATTGAGCAAGTCGTTGAATGACTTCAGGATTAAAAAGATCCATGGGCATTTCTACGACGTTTACAGGCAACTCGTATCGACTAATCGCATCGCCAATAACTTGAACCTTTTTCTTTTGCTCCCGAACATCGCTCATTCCCGAGTTGTATATGCGACCTACGTTTACCTCTTCTACGACATCACCATCGACAAGAACTAATTCACCAACGCCCAACCGTGCCAACATATCTGTTACGGGACTCCCTGTGCCTGAGACACCCACAACGCCAATCGACAGGCTAGATAATGTCCGAGTTGTTCCGCTGCCAAAGGTTTGCATGGTTCTTTTAGAATAGAGAGATTCGTCGAGTTCTCGGTCTTGTTCATTGTTCCAATACAATATATCCGGTCCAGCCACGATGATCGACCTGACCTCTGAAAAAGTACCGTCAGATTTTACGATTCGTGCAATCATCTTGCCATCTGGAAGCATGATTGCACTCATACCAGGATAATCGGTATCTAACCACCCTGCGATCCCTTTAAAAAGGTCTATGTCTGAGTGATTGTCATACTCCGAAAAATCAGGATACCCTGTTGGATGACTGTGTATCTTCAAAATCATTCGCCCTTGTCCTGAGTCTTTCAACAACCCAGGTAATAACTCTGTCGACCATGTGAGTTGATCCTCCGTTCGTACGGAACATTGATCATAAGGAATCTCTATGATTTTTTGTACACAAGCCACTAACATGTCTTGATATTTACCAACCCCGCAAAGAGCGAGAGCAACCGCTTCCTTATTATCGCCGGGAAACAAATGATTAGAAAGGGCCGCATGTTGACGGCCCGAGAGTCGAAGCTTAAATTTTTTATACATATCTTTTCTCCTACGCTATTTCTTTTTGAAGTTCACGCAGTAGCCACTCTTCGACCAAATCCAGGTGTGTACCAATATTGTCTAATCCAGCTCGCCAAGGATTCTGAGATGTTCGATGCCTCGACCAACGTTGATACAGTTCGCCACGAATAGTCTCATTGTAATCCGTTGCCCCGATACGAACACCGTTAGTCCGATGGAGAGCGGGCTTGATATAAACCATATCAAGCCCGCATATTTCATAATCGCTTGGAATCATGACCGCTGCATCGACAACCCTTGTGTTGTACCCTTCTGGAACAGGAAACCCATGGACGATTAGCCACATCTGGTTGTTAACCATGACTGTTTCCCATTGAAAACCGCGTGCATTTAGATAATCCTTATCTTCCTGGATAATCTCGAAGTCTCGCTGAAGATCACTCATACTTAACCCTCCGTTTGATCTAAGGGTAGCGTCATGAACCGCTCTACACCGAGTCTGGTAAAATCAACAATTGTAGCTAACTCAATTTTTTCGGTTGCTCCGCCGTGGAGCTTTATATCTAAACGATACTGTGTAACAGGAGTTTTCCCTGCTAACTCTAAGATCTGCTGTCCTGTCATTTCTCCTACATCGACAGTATAAGTTTCTTTGTCGATTCGAATCTTGTAACGAACACCTTTCGGGGGATTCTTGCCTTCCTTAGCATAGGCTTCAATCTCAATGACTCCTGGCAATCCGTCATTGCCATTTCCATGGTTACCATTATTAAGTGCATCATTCATAAGAAAATTCCTCCATTAATTAAGATTTTTTTACCGAAAATTAAGGTCCCAGGAGGAATATCCATCTCTATAGCGAATAATACTCTAATAATAAGGTTAAAATTAAAGTATTGCTAAGATTCTCGGGCGGTAGGGTGTCCAAGTCCTGGGTAACTACCACTTAGGGAATGTTTCGTTTAGACGTCTTGCACACGTATAAACGGGATTCGAAGTTCACTCTGGGAACAGGTTTTTTTACCTGTTTTTTTGTGCTTGTCCTCCTTTCACATTATTTGTCCCTACCACTTGATGCTCTTAAAATAATGACCTATTGCACCCTTACGACAATAATTATAACGATTGTTATAATTATTGTCAAATATGTTTCACGTATGTTATAATTTAATTATCAAGATAGCAATTACAGGAGGGATACTTGTGTCCGTAGGGGGCAGAATCGCGCAAATGAGAGAGGATTTAGGCCTTTCGCAAACCGAATTAGCTAATAAAGCTGGCCTTAAACCACCAACAATTAGTCAGTATGAATCAGGCCTTAGAAACCCGTCTTATGAAGCATTAATAAAGTTGTCCAATGCCTTAAATGTGACGACCGATTACTTAATAACCGGAAAAGAAATTCAAGCTTCCGCAATTACTGATTCTCAAACAAAAATCTTGTTGCATCTATTACAGCGACTGCCTAAAGGAAAAAAGGATACATTACTTGACTATGCGATTTTCCTTTCTCGCGGGACCGAGATCGTAGAAGGTCCTGTATTTAGTGATGCATCCGACTATGCAAATCTATGGTTAAAAAAAGTGAATGCGAGTCTCCCAATTGATGTTCATCTAATTGCAGATCAACTTGGGGTAAAAATAATTGAAGATGATCTTCAGATGGATTATGAAGGTCTATTGATTAAAGGGGAACGGAATCTTATTCTGCTTAATCGTTTATTTAAGAGTAGTCACCAGAGGAAAAAATTCACTATCGCTATGCTTCTTGGCCATATAGTGCTTCCATGGCATGTTAAAACTCAATACGGCGTCAGAAAATCCAATTCATCCACGCTACGAACGAATGATATTGAAGAAATAGAAGCCACCCATTTTGCAGCAAAACTAACCATTCCAAGCGTACATTTCGAAAAGGATTTTGCTAAGAAACCGACCCTTGATATCTTAAAGAACTTGGCCTATGAAAAATACGACGTTTCTCTGTTCTCTATGTGCAATCGGTTAGTTGAACACACTAAAGACAAACATGCCGTCATACAGTCTGAAGATGGGCAAATTATTGAAACATTCCCAGGTAAGAGATTATTAAAAGGCACTATCCCCTTACAATCGAAAGCAGTATCCTTTTACTACGATCTCCCTAAGCAAGAGGAAACCCGATACAGTAAATTGCCTGCAACCGACTGGTTTGAAGATGGGAAACTCGAAGAATATGTGATAGAAGAATCGATTTTTAATCCGAAAATAGGTAAGGTCTTGACTTTGTTAACAGTAAAAACAAAAGATGAGTGAAACAAAAAAAATAGCCGTTCTACATCTATGATGCAAAACGGCTATTTCACTTTAAGATTTCCCCTAACGTAATTAAACATTATCCAAACTCTTATCTCGTTCTGTGCCGTACTTTAGACAAACTGGAACTAGGCTCAAATCTGTTTATTATATAGAATAACTTTAGAAAGTTATATGCAGCTTTTTCACAGAAATTTCGTAGATTTTAAGCATTCAATGTTTACTTTTCAATATTTTTACATCAAAGTTAGCATTAAAAACAACTTAAGATTACTATAATCTACTCAGAAAACTCTACACCCCTTGAATACCAATGGTTGTAGAGTTTTATTCTAATATTAACTTATTCAATTAGTTAATATTAGAATGATTTCAGATAATGTTATGAAGAATTTGTTTCAATCAAGATTCATGAAATTTAAATCTCGATGTTCAAACTGCATGATGTCGATAAAACCACATCATCCTCTCCATTTCTCCTGGTCATCATATTCAGGATTAAAACCTAACGGTATTTCTAAATGGTTTTCTTTATCTACGAACGCGTAAATGTAGCACTCGTCATCTCGCTGAGAACTAACAGAAACTTTAATGATAGTCTTGCCGACAATAAACTCATTGTAATATTCTTTCATTGGTACGCAATCCGGTAATTCTTTTTTTTGGCAATCTTCTTCTTCTGAGCTCCATCTATAATGAGTCTCATAGATTTCACCATTGCTTAACCTGACATCACCTTTAACGTGATAGTTAACAACGGTTCCTTGAAATTCTTCTACTACCTTTCCAATAAGTAATTCCTCATATTTCTAGTAAGTTCTTCTCCATGCTTTTTCACAAATCTTACTAACGCTTCGTATCTTGCTGTGCCTCCCAATTTATCATCTCCCTAAAAAATTATTTTTCCTACTTTTTCCTGAGAATCTTTGGCCGAACTAGACTGACCAACCTCAACTATTGATGATTTTTCATTAAGAATAAACTTCTTGTTATACTTCTATGGAATAATTGCGGTCATCTAGAAGTTTCATTACTTCCGTAGTAATAACACCATCCATTATTCAATCTTCCTTTCAATATTTCTTTAGGAAAGCAAAAAGCCAGTAACCCTCTCAAAGTAATTTTGAGAAGCGGTTACTGGCTGGTTTCTTTCCCTAGCCAAAATTTTAATTGTTACCTTATTATAGAATATCTTTGGAACTGAATCAAAGATAAAGTTGTTGTATTTTTTCACTTTTTTAAGTTGCTACAAAAACCCAAAGCGCGCGGTTATCTCGGAGAATTTGAGCATTTGTCACGGAATTTGGGTACACATGTCTCGATATAATACTCTTTAATACCTTTCTACCTATCAAGCATCGCTTCAAGCAAAAGAGAAAATTTCATCTCTTTGCTGCTCTTTAAAAATCTGGTGCTAAGATCAATTAATAGACACAAATATTTATTTCCCATATATCTAACTAGCCATTATAAACACCACATTAATTCTTTGAGTTACCTCAGTCTGAAGTGAGTGAAATTAACGCCTGTTTTTGAAAGGTAAAACCATTACGCTTAAATTAAGAGAAGGCATTTTTGAGTTGATTTTTCTCCACAAAATATAGTTGACCCTCCTGGCAGCTTTCACCGATGATAGAATTCCAAACTTCACAATACATCTTCAACTGTGGTGCATAAAATTCTCTTAATCGATCCAAATCACTTTCTTCGTTAACTCGGTCCGTCTTATAATCAACAATCACCCATTGGCCATTTTCCTTAAAGGCCAAGTCTATAATACCAGACAGAATGACTGGTTTCTCATTCGCTCCTTTAATGTAAGCATTTAGTGGATGACCATTGTCAATTTGCAACGAAAATGATACCTCGGTATATTTTGATTCAGCCTGAGTAATTCTTTGCCACAAATCAGTCCTGCAAAATTTTTCGACCACCCTATAAACTTCTTCTTTGCGCTCAAGCGATTCCTCATTTTCTTGAAGAGCTAGGGTTATCACAGAATCAATATCATCATTACCCTTGATAAGTTCTTCAAATACTTGATGAATGACATTGCCCCAAGCTTTACCACCTCCTGCTCCTCGTTTAACACTTAAATCGATTCCCTGTTCTTTTAAGCCTGTGGGTGATACTATTTGGTAGCTAGGTTTTGCCAAAGCAGACACCCACATGGAAAAATGCTCACGAGCAGCAATAAGTTCTTGCGGTTTAACATAGGTTCCGATCTCATCAGGATTATCGCTGACTATCTCAATCTCGGGTGCATTAAGTTCGTTCTCAGCAGAAGAACCTTGAATCAGCAATGCCCAGGGATTTTTTCTTAAGTCCATATCTTTGAGACTTCGGCTAATAATCAGTAAGTTTTTACTTCTAGTCCCCGCAACGTAAACTAATCGATATTCCTCTTCCTGCAGATATCGCAATTCTTCATTTTCATAAACACACCATCCGTCAGGTTGTGCAATGCGCTCAGAGTGATAACCCAGCTTACGATTGAATACATAGTATCCCTCTGGTTCGGTTCCGTGACGGCGAATATGAATATCAGCCTTCTGAGAGACTTCTTTAAACGGCTGAGCAAGAAAAACCACAGATGCCTCAAGTCCTTTGGCTTTATGTACATTCATGAGACGAACAACATTTTCTTCCTTTGTCGTAAGACTCAGTTCTTCTTCAATCGAGCTACTCATGATCGTACTAAACTCTGTAACAATCTGATCGAAGCGTGTTTTACCATTTCTTTCAGCTTTTCTCAAAAACTCTAATACCTGATAGAAATACGAAGCTCCGCTTTCGCTTTTCGCGAACCCTAAAACATAAGGGATCATGCCGAGGTCTGCTAAAATCTTTTCGATGGCAACTGAAGGCATCATTTTTTCGGCCCATTGCAGGTATTTTTTGAGCTTGTCTAATGCCTTTCCGTAGCGTGTTTCTAAATCTTCGTGTAATCCTTCTGGTACATTACTATAAATTCTAAAGTAACCGCCGGCCTGCTTGATCTGAAAAAGGTCATCGTCACTTATGCCAAAGAACAATCCCCTTAGTACACCTACCATTAGTAGTTGATCGTCCGGGTCAGACAATAATCGAAGAAGTTTATACAGCTCTGCTAGTTCTAGAGAGTCTCCTAAAGAACTACCTCCAGTCATACTAAACGGAATTTTGAATTTTTCGAGGGCACGTGCATAAAGATCCATTCCATCTTTAAATCGCAGTAAAATCATAAAGTCCTCAGGTTGTGCTTGACGAATTTCCTCTTTATTCGTTTGATCACTTGGATGTGTAAGTTTTAAGTTTCCATCGAGCGACCAACGAATAAACTGGGCAATCATTTCTGCATCAGCATTTAGAATCTCGTCCTTTTTCGTGAACTCTGCGGGGATATTTAAAACTTTAACGCCATAAACAGACCCTTTACCATCTGGTCTTAGGGTTCGAAGCGGACTAAATTCCGCTTGGTAGGATGATTCTTGTTCCGGAAAGATTGTTTGAAAGATGGGGTTGATCCATTGGCCCAGTGCTTCGACCGATCGGAAATTAGTCGTGAGTTGAACAACCTCTCCCCCGCTCTGAATAATAAGTTTTTTTACAAGGTTATAGGTATCTATATCTGCTCTACGAAAACGGTAAATTGATTGTTTGGCATCACCAACCACAAAGAGAGAACCGGGATGAGGAATCAATTTGTGCCAATCTTTTTGATTAATGTCCTGACCTGTTAAGTAGAACAAAATCTCTGCCTGAACCGGGTCGGTGTCTTGAAACTCATCCACCAATAACCTAGGATACTTATCATGGAAGTAAGCCCTAACCTCAGGGTGTTCACGTAGCATGTTGCGCGTTATTAACAACAGGTCTTGGAAATTGAGTTTTGATTGTTTAAATCTGACCTGTTCGTAAAACTGAACTGCAGGAATCATAAACTCTATTAATATGTAATGACAATATTCTCTCCATGTCTGCATCGCTGGGCTTAAAATATTAACCGTGAACTCGTTAAAGTCGTCTCTACACTGCTTTGCTTCATCCTTACTAATCCAGCGGTTTTGAGTAACACTAAATTCTTTATCAAATGCCTTTAGTAAATTGACAACAGTAAAGTCTTTATTCATGTTAAAGAACTTGAAAAAGCGATTTGCCTTGAGGATGGCTTTTTGAAGATGGTCCCAACCTTTTTCAGGTTCTTCGTTGGGAATAGACTTTATGGCTCGCTCAACTAAGTTTTTTAAAGTTTCCATGGCGGGCTGTAAATCTGGTTTAGACACCTCTGTACAAACCATCGTTACGTCGGAATATTGGGAAAGAGTTATAAAAGCCTCTTTTAATTCAGTGGTAGGTACGCCGATATCATCTAATCTCTCCAGCAACCCAGAAGAATTCAATTTAACGTCCATTAAATAACTTTCCCAGGCCTCTTCTTGAAGAAGGATTTCTTCAAGAGGATCGAGTTCCTCAAATTCTGGATCTAACCCTGCCTCAATCGGTCGTTCCCTCAAAAGAGACGCACAAAAGGAATGAATAGTTCCCAGGAAACACTGGTCTAAATTAACCAGTGCCAGTTGGAGCTTTTCTTTAATATTAGGATTTTTTTCCTCGCGATAGGCCTTTTCGAGAGTTATTTGAAACCTTTCTCTAAGTTCATATGTGGCTTTGCGAGTAAAAGTAATCGCAGCAATTTGTTGAGTGGTAACACCCCCACTTTTCACTAGGTTTACCATACGACGAACAAGGCTAGAGGTCTTTCCTGAGCCAGCGCCTGCGTCAACCAGAAAATTCACGAATAGTTCTTGTTGAAGTCTAAGTCTTTCCTCATAATCCGGCGGATTAGCCAATTTAGGCATAATTTCTTAACCCCCTAAATATATCGATCATCATCTTATCTAAGCCTTTTTGGCTTCGGCTATGGCGGTTACATGCATCGCGATAGTCGCAATAATGGCAGTCGTTCTCATCGTCAGTCATAACAAACGTCCCTTCGGATAATAACGTAAACAGATGGTTGAGAATCTCATATAAACTGTCCCGACGGACTTGTAGTCGGACTACCCTTTTCCCTTCACCTTTTTGAGTCGGAAAAATGTAACCGCTAAGAATTACCTTTGAATTGGCATGAAGTTCTTTCTCAGAAAAGAGACGTTCTACGGCCAACGCATATAACCCATGTTGGAGTTGTCTGCCACCCTTGAAATACTCTTTATCACTATAACCAAAGGTGCTGCCCGTTTTATAATCCCAGATCTTTAACCCCTTTGCGGATTCATCGACCCGATCAATTTTCCCTCTGAGGAAAAAACGTTTATCGTTCGGCAACTCAATCGTAACCGCTTCAAAGTTCTCGTTGTTGTTAGTTTCTCCTGGATGCATTCCAAAAGTTAACTCAAAATATTTAGGGGCATCATCACATGACTCAATTTCTTCAGACTTCAAAAAAATACGGCAGGAATCAAGAATTGATTTGCGTTCATAATCGTAGACTAACTCACTCGGAGGTGGCACACTCACTTTTTTCTGACTTATTAACTCATCGGCAATTTCATAAAGGAATTGTGCATGTCTCGCAGCGTTAAGAGATTCACCTTTATTGGCAAGTTTCTTATAGAACCGCTCAAAAATGCCATGATATAGATCCCCTTTTGTCTTTGCATTCAACCATACGCCTTGGTCAAAGACTAATTCTTCGATGGGCTGAATTTTTAACACATATCTTAAGAAGTACGCAAACGGGCATTTCCCAAGCGTTTCAAGTTGACTGCAGGACATTACTAAATCTTCGCTAACCGTAGGGTCCACTATTGATGGGTCAAGATTGATCTTTCCGTCAAACGGGGTAAGTTCTTCTACTTGAAGGCGATTTGATTCAGCGTTTAATCCATCAAGGACCGTTGGGTATAAGGTTTTAAAAGTATCAAGATCTGGCTTTTTGTTTCCCATTGATAAAACACTAAGCCACCATTCCTGATCATCTAATGACTCGTCGATATCTGACGGTGTGAAGCCTTTCCTATTACCAAGCGTTTCAATAAGATCGCTGTAATCCAGCGTTTCATCATGAGCTTTCAATCTATACATTTGCAAAAGAATAGAACTCGGAAAAACAGCACGGTTTTCCAAGGTATCAAAGGCAGAATAACTGACCGCAAGGGTCCCTTGAACAGACGATAAAAACTGTACCAAGTCGTATACTTTTTCTTTTGGCCTATTACTCAGCAAAGGAAGACCGTGACCAATGTTTTCACGTTCTATATCCAGTAAAATTGGGTCTTCTCTCATTGTCCTAGGGAAGCGGTTAGCATCAAGGCCAACGATAAATACATTCTGACGTAATATCCATAATCCGGAGTTGTAGTGATCGACATGTAGATGTCCTGGCTTTGGGCCCGATGCACTCACCCTTATTCCGCTAATTAAAAATTTAAGTCTTGCGAATATATCATCTCGTTTAAGATGGATAGTTACCGAATCTTCAATGAGTTTTAGATTTCTACAAATGACCTTTTTTGCGTCATGGTCTGCTTGGCTAACAACTGAGCTGAATTGATCTACTAAAGTACTTAACCATGCTGCTAGTTGGGCATAGGGTATACGCCCTTCAGAATCTGGGTCTGGCAAAGAGGTAAAAAGCTGAGCAAAAAAATTCTTTAACCATAGAAAGTTCTCCAATCTTGCTTTATACGAATCATTGTCATCCTCTAAAGCTACATCAGCCTTAGTTTGGTTCTTGATATTGGTTATTTCATTGTCTATGGTCTCTAGGTAACGCTCTTTTCCCCAGCCAATTCCTGTAGTTCTTAAGTAGTGAGTGATGGTTGATTTTGGAGGGGACTTTTCGCCCGGAATCTTAAACACTCCGTTTCTGACGAGTGGAACAATGTCGGAAACTTTAAACCCTCTCTCAGCCCAAGACAATAACCCGAAATATAACCTGCCAGGATTTGTGGCACAAATATCTATTCCCTGGCCAAAGGTCATATTGAGTTGAGCAAGTCCTTGAGATAGGTCAAATAACAGATGGTTATAAGGATCTTGCGCAGTATAAAAAATAGCTGTCTGGTCAAATGGTATTTTTTCTAATTTCAATTTGCGCAACACTTCACGTATTTCATTGGATTCCCCGTATGCATGGAACATTTGTATTGGAAGTTCAGTTACCGGCGCATTTGTTAGGTCATTAAGGTAAAGTAAATTGCTATAGGGTTCATTAAGCTCGATACTTAGCGGTGATATTTCGTTTTCTAGAGATGTTTGTAGAGGTATAATCCCTTTTGGTCTACTAAAATTGATCACTTGGAAATTGTTTTTCGTTAGAGCTTCTAAAAAGTTACGTTCCAACGGGCGCATTTTTAAATTCGACGGAACGATGTAGATGCATTGTGACGGGTTTACCTCCCTGGCTGCAAGCTGAAATAAATCGGCTTGATCTATGTACTTTCGGATTTGCAACTCTTTGTCATACTCAGCCCATATCGTTTTTATATCTTCGCACTTACATGAATTAACAAATATTCCTGTAGTGATATCATTAACATCAATTCCAGTCATTTTGAGATCTATGATCGAACGAGTTATGATGCTACTTACGCTAGGTGTTATTTCTAAACTATTAAAATATGTCAACTGGCCTGCCTGACGAAGTCTTTCGAGAACCTGAATTGTAAATTCCGTTGCTAAGATATTAGGAACAATTGAGCGTCCGCTGTTTAAAAGTGATTTTTGGCAAACTTGCTTTGCTAAATTCCTCAAGGTTTCAGTTTTTAAGTTAAGGATAGTCAAGCCTTGACGCGTTGCACTTTCAAGCAATTGTCGCCCAGAGGAAAAACTCGGAGAAATGAGAACCTTTTCGCTTAACGGATTTTTCATAACGATTTCCCTTAATTGATTTATAACTGCTTGCATAAACAGCCTCCATAATCAGTTTATTTGTCCATTATTATGAGCTCACCCAAAAGCATTAACAGTATTTATGGATTTAATACATTTTCAAGGGAATTTTAGAAAATATCATGAATAAAGCTTTTATGAATTGTATAAACTATTAGATTTATAACAACATATATGTTGTTATCTATACAACGAAATTTAAACAGCTGGAAAAATATTTATGACAATAAAGGAACCCTTAATACCCTTAAAAAGAATTACGGGTATTGAGGGCTCCTTTATTTTGTAGCGTTTACCTAGTCCTGATTCATTCTAACTAATTATGGAGTTTTTCTCATTTCATTTATATCTTATAACTACTAATTATGTTTTAAAGGAGCTTAGGAGAATCAGATTCGCGGTTTACCCTTTGGAACGCCTTCCTTAACTAATAGCATAATTTCAGCGGGGTAAATATTATCTTGCTTCACCAATATTATTATCAATAACAAGTCATTAAGTCCTAAGTGGCGGCTGCCTTGAGTGAACGACAACATACAAGCAGCCTTCCTCATCCTTATTCAATTCAATAAAATAACGCCTCCCAATGTGCCGATACTTTTTTCTGCTTTGTCCAGTTGTATTGGCTTGAGACAACTAAGCTGTGTTAGCTCAATTTTTCGTTATGGTGATGCAGTTTCTTACTCACCTCAAAGCCTGACGGTATTTTTAATAAATTAACTAATCCAGCTTTGCAGTTCCAGTCTTTTACCGGGGCTTCCCTGAGCATATTCATCAAATAATCAACCTTCACAAAAACATGCTGTTGTAATTTTTCATAAGGTTCAACCTAAAAAACATCACAAAGAAGCATTTTGCTTTGCGCTACTATCACAGTTCCCATTAGTGTATCCATTTGGTACCAACGTGACCCATAGTCCGTTGATATATAGTCATCATTCCGTATAAACTAAGGCATAATCTTATGGAGTGATGATGATGGATATTAAAATTGCAGTAGGGCAAAGAATTAAAGAGTTAAGAATAATACGCAATATCACGCAAGAGCAATTAGCATATATTTCTGAGCTTGATCGAACATATATCAACAGTGTTGAAAATGGGAGAAGAAATATTTCCATTATCAATCTTGAGAAAATTTCCAAAGGACTCAGAATTCACTTAAAAGATTTCTTTGATGCTAAAATCTTTTAAGTGCACAGTCGAATTTCGAAAGCAATTAAGGATCAACAGGCAAGAGTCTCTAATTAGTTCGAGATTCTTTTTTTGTCTTCGACTATCTCATAGAGTCAAGTTTTAGTACTTGCACTGGCTTTTGCCCCACTACGTGAGAATTCCCAGTTCTTTCGGTAATAACACCTTAACTTATTCAGATTAAGTTAGTTTTACTGTTTCGGGAATGAAAGGTCTAAGCTTTAAAAACTCCGAATTTGATGTACTTTTGAAATCGTAAAATACCACTGATATCTATGGTATTATTGCTGCAGTAGAGGCTAAAGTGCTGCCTCCACCCTAAACCTTTAACTCATTATCAAAAACAAAACGCGTTGGTATGAGAATTTCTGTTCGTTTGATTGCTCTTAAATATTATTAAGAAGGACCTGCTTAAGCTGTTGCTTCTCAACAAAGTATATTTCCCCAATATTACATTCCTGTTAAGATAGCTCCTTCCATACCTGACAATACATTTTAACCTGTGGGGCGTAATACTCAGTCAGAATAGCCAAATCATCATCATCCTGTACTACCCTGTCAGTCTTAAAATCAACAATTAACCCATCCACGCTATGATTCTTTTAATACAAGGTCGATTACGCCATTGAGAACGATCAGCTAAATTATTCTCTCCTTTCATTTGTGTGTAGAGTGAGTGGTCAGGCCCAATTTGTAGAGAAAAAGGTACCTCAGTGTACTTGACTTTGGCGTCGTTTTCAGCAAACTCTTCTACTGCGTCCATGATCGCAATTCCACCCATGATTATCACCCTTTCGACTTTTCTATAGAAATAAAAAGCCAGTAACCCCCTTAACTTTAAGAGGTGTTACTGGCTGGTTTATTTCCCTCACCAGAGATTTTCTTGTTAAGATTAACTGTAACGTCTTCTTAATACTCCATCAAATACTTTTTTATATAAATTTATATTTTATTACTTTCAGGTCTTGCCTCAAAATATTGGTCTTAGCGTATGGGATTCGGATTCATGATTGGGTGGATACGAAGTATATGGTTTTGTCTAAATATCTTTGAGACCTAGGTTATATCCATTTAAACTTAGCAAACAATTATGTAAGATAGGCATGTTTAAAAAAAAATATAATGGTTATTAATATTACATGTGACTTATAGTCAACAATTTCCAATCTTTAACGTTGATAAATGATTTCAGAAAATCAAAAAATACGTTTATGGGGGTAAATCCATGTCAAATCTTATCCGTGCTACTGTGATTATCCGGGGAACGCGCCCCATGCTAATTCACCATTTTGGTCCCGATGCCATTCCACTGGAACGCAGGGAGAGAACTGGTGTAGCTGGACATGACCCTGAGGAATGGAAACGCACAGTACTAATGACATCTGATCGCCAAGTATACGTTCCTTCTGAATATATTTTGGCTAATTTCCGTGGAGGTGCTAAAATTGCTTTCGGTTCTCGCGGTGGTCATGCTGCAAGACTGGCAGCATGTCTAGAGGTTTACGATGAACGCATTTTGTTTAACAGCTTTGTTCCAGAAAATATAAGTGAACTTATTAATCGTGTAGATGCAGACGTTTATCTTGATGTACGAGGAGTTAAACAACCAGTCACTAAAGCACGCAATATCCGTTATCGCCTAGCATTATCTGCGGGATGGCAGTCGACATTTATAATAATATGGGATAAAACTCTAATAAGTCGAGACGAAATGCACTCAATAGCAATTCATTCAGGGCAATTCGTTGGTTTAGGGGATGGCAGAAACATTGGCTTTGGTCGGTATTCTGTAGAAGGATTTGATTTGTTAGGTAAGGAGGAAGTTAGTGATGCCACGTCATCGGCCATGTAGAGAAGTTTGGGTGAATATCCGGAAAAAAGTCTGGCTACGCGACAATGAAAAATGCATTCATTGTGGCAAGAAATTAGAGTTATATAATTGTCATATAGATCATGTTCGATCTGGTAAGTTGGCTGGCAACCGTCTTTGCGAACTTAGAACTCTATGCCGGAGGTGTCATGTTACTCGAATGGACCCCAGGCACCGAGGGATGGTTGCAAATGCACTTAGAGATGGTATCATTCCACCCCATTGGCGTGAGCTTTTGTGGGAGGGTTGATAAATATGGAGTATGGTTGGGCAAAGTTTGGTGAGGTAAGGCAGGGTAGGTATGGTATGATGAGGTGTGGGGCAGTAAGGTAAAGTGAAAGAGGGGAGTGTAGTTCGCTACACTCCCCTCTTTCTAGTATCTAGGCTCCAATAATTTAAATGAATAAGTCTGTATCTAAACTGTTATTTAAATTTATCCAATTAATCTTATCAGTCATATGGAAGTAAGATTAAAAATTCAACGTGAACTACTATCGAACCATTGATATTAGAGGTGTTTAAAGTCAAATATCTGATTGCCCATCTGTTTCTTACTTACACTAATATAATTTGTTTATATTGTACTATTACTAGTACAATATAAACAATGCAATCAACTTTATAACTTCCCCCCCCTTCACTATATCTATACACTCGATGTATAGATAATTTTTTATCTGGTAAAATTACTGTTTAAATATTACTTTCTACATCATGGAATAAACACTTAAGACATTTAAATGTAATCAAAACTCATTGTGATGTTGTAATATCTCGAATTGGATTGCTGTGAGAGAATTCATTGGGTTAAAGCAGGTGATGAAAATGTTGATTTCTGATAAGCGTTGTACAAAAGCAGCTTCAAAAAGAAGAGTTTCTGAATATGTTGAATTTGCTCGCATTTACGGATATCCTCTCGACTCACGAGAGATTGACCCCATGCACGTACTAGCGTGGGTTACAGGCGTGGTCAAAAACGAGGGCTCTTCCGCAGTATTTCAATCTTCTCACTTTAAAGGAACCTTTTATTTTTTGTTTAAAGACAGCAAATACCCTATGTCCCTATTTCTTAAACTTTCACATGTGCAAATTCTATTAGAAAGTTGTAACGTTATAGATATGAGAGCGTTTAGTTATCTGTTCGACATCTTCTTAAAAGCTAGCAAACTGCGCGCTACAGACCCAAAGAGCAAGGAACTTCTTAATGAATTGCCTGATGAGATACCCGACAACAGAGATAAATTCAAGGGCTGGTTTTTAACGATAACAAACCGCAGTTTTCAATTCAGTGCTGTTATTAATCTATACATTTGGATGGTCGAACAAAACATTATAATTAATGCTGATAATCACAATCATTTAGTAGTTGTACTAAATGATTATCTGAAGTTTATTAAGGCAAGCTACACCCCAGGTAAATACAAAAAGATGAGAATTTTTATTGTATATTTAGTTAGATTTTTTCAAGGAGTAAGTGCGAATATCAAATTGATAAATAATGATACTCTAGAAATAATAGCTGATTTCAAGAATTATAAAATCGAAGGCATCCCGATTTTCTTCGAAAATCGAAAAATATCTGATTCGAAATGGAAAACGAGTAACGCATTAAATAGCCAAAAGTCTCTTGAGGGCTTTATACACAAAATAATTAGAGCTAGGGGCTACTCCGCAACTGATATCAGTGAATTTTCAGTCTTTTCATTAAATCTAACTGATTGCCTCAATGTTAATGTCCTCAAAAACGAGTCAAAGATATTAAAGCAATTCATACCATATTTGCTAGAAAATTACTCTATAGAACAGAGTAGTAGAGTTCAATTAGTTGAGTTATATAAGAGGATGCCTAAACCTGCAACTTCAACTTTCATTGCAGGGGATGGGAATTTCATTACTCGAAAAGACTTTATTTCAATAATTACTACTGCTTTACGAACTTGCAGGGAAAAAACCAGACTAAAGTTTGTCATTTACTTTTGCCTCGTTGGTTTTTTGGCATTGAGGTTAAGTGAGGCGGTTCAGATACAAATTGGTGACTTCGAATTAGACGAAAGAGGTCTTCTAAGAGACGTCGGAAATGGGTTCGGAACGCTAGTGCTTCCAGCCTACAAATCCAAAGGAGGCTATTCTCCCTCATATAAGCCATACAATATTGCAGTCGTGCCAAAGCTTAGAGAACTAATTAATATGTATCTCGAAACGGATTTCATGAAATTCCACAAGCCTCAGACATATCTTATGCGGACCAAGGCCGTTCTTGAATATGATCTGCTATTCGACGAAGTCCCAGACCACAATGAAGAGGGAGAAAAATATGCCATATGGCTAAATAGAGCAAAGTATCGTGGGAAATCAATAGCATTCGATATGTTCCAAAGAACAAAGAATCAATTGGAAACAAAAATTAGCGGAAACGTGAGTAGTCACGATTTCAGACGCTCTATCAATGATTGGATTAAGAAAACACCATCAAAATTACCACCCGATATAGTGAATAGAATTGCAGAAATTCATTTAAGACATAAATTAAGAGGTAGCGTTAGCCAAATATACTATACTAGCAAGCCTACGCTCGTTCAATATATCGAATGTATTAATAATGCTCTGAACTTTCCTTGGGACCTTACTAAACTACAAATATGGGAAGCAAAACGAATGATACCAGAACAGATCAACTCAACTAAGAGCAAAAATTTGTATCCTGCTGTAACCGAGGAAACAGAAGAGACCATATCCGAATCAATACCTGAATTCATACCTCAAATAGTGCTTTCCCCTAGAGAAAAGAGGATAAGAGATCTTGAAATTGGAATTAAAGAAATAGAAAGGCTTCTACAATCCGACTCTCCAAAAAATAAAATAATGCTGCGATCAAAACTTCGTGAAATGACAAAAGAGCTTATTCATATTAGTGAGATGTAACATATTATAATTGCCTATTACCATGTATTTGTTTTGTTGCTAGGTTAACCATGGCAATTAAAAAACACCAGTGTAGGAGAACTTATTCTTCCTACACTGGTGTTTTTTAAATTCATCGCACACGTAAAATCTTCTACCGGTTTCGACAGTGAAAAGCCATTCTAAGCATACTAAATTATGGATAACTTTTCTATACATCTGATTATATATTGTTACTGATACGCTATTTCGTCAAAATCTAGACGGTGTAAATTGTCCATAATTTGATGACATAAGCACCAAGCGTGACATTCATGCGGTTGTACATGAATTTGTGACGGGCTATTTGTCCATTGATTTTGAGTTTTTAGTGCAAAATGGGTCGTGTTGGGCTATTTTGGCCATTTCGCGACCATCTTCAGACACTGACGCCCGACTTGCCGCAAAGGGTAACAGACCCTACAACAAGAGAAACTGTACACACCATCAGGCGCATAAAAAGCCGTTCAAGTCGCTCTGGTGAGTGTTGGACAGACAGACTGGACCGACAATTATACTTTGGCCTTTTTACCCGTCAGTTCCTGGACATTGTTAACCATCAATCTATGGTCGTTATAGGGGAGCTATAACAATATATTTGTAAATGAATCGTATGCCACATGTCGGAACTCCCCTTCATTGCATTGATTACATTGTACTAGTACTAGTACAATGTAATCAATATGATCAACTTCCTAATGTAACCGCACTTGATGATATTTATTCACTCGATGAATAAATATTTTTTTCTTGGCAATACTCACCTTACAAAACGTTTATTTTGCAAATATCCGTACGTACAGATTCCACAAAAGAGGGTGAAAAACTGTTGCTTA
>NZ_JMGA01000025.1 GCF_000765145.1 Desulfosporosinus sp. HMP52
GTCGTAAGACTCCTATCTTCTATAAGTACGAAAGCATCCAGTACGAAACCCGGGTGAGGGTTTCGCCCAAGCCGCCTGCTCCAAAGAAAAGCTTAACGGCGCAGGTTGAGATAACGGCTGCTACGTCCCTGGATAAGTTCCTCTAAGCTTCAGCTGGAGTAAGTATTCCTCTTAGGCAAACTCCATCTGAAGCTAAGAGTCACTTGATTCTTCTGTATACCTTATAGGTTAATGGAATTCCGTCGTTTATTTCTAACTACCAGTATTCCACTCAAAGTTATAATGAGGAATAACAACTTCACAAACCTCTTTGGCGGGGTGAAATAAAGGGCTTTGTTTAAGCTTACAATTCCATCAACCTTTTGACTTAGTTTGAATGGTTCTTTTCTTCTAATAGTTTGTTGGCTAGATTGGACATTAAAAAATTCCGGGTGATTAACTGGCTTGGTTGAACAATGGTTTGGCCCAGAGTGCTTCGATGAAGGTGAAGGATAAGCATTGACAATGCCCAGATAATTCTTGCGTAAAATTACAACACTTGTAAATGGATTATGTATCAAGTCGCTCTTCGACCTGATGAAATCATCGGTTGACATTGCTAATCCTCCCCTATCCGGGCTACAACATTATGTCATCTAATTCTATGTTATGTATTGTTTAAACGGGATGTTCTTGAGGCGTTTTCTATTTGGAAGCATATAATAGGTTAGGTCTGAAAAAATCATCTATGAAAGTATGGCTTTGTATTCAAACAAGACCCCGTACTATATTTTACCTTAAGCACCACATAAACCGTCACATATTGATTAGTTATTTGATGCGTATACTTTCCTGATAATTCTCAGATGTAGAACCATTGAAATGACTTTTAGGCAAATTGTTAAGTTCAAAGGAGTGACTAAAGATGGCGAAAAGCAAAGTCGAACGGAAAAAGGTTATCAAGGCAGCAGTGTTTGGAAGTCTTGCCGGTGCAGTAACGGGCCTATTATTAGCGCCTAAAAGCGGTCAGGAATTGCGCCATGATCTAGCGGACCAGGCACACAAATTAGGGGAAAAAGCTGTTGTGATTAAAGACAAAGCACAGAGCGCGTTGCAAAATGTCGAGGAGAAAACTCAAATAACCTTAAATACCGGTAAGAATTGGCTCCAGAAAAAAAAACAGTTCGTTGACAATTTTAAAACATTGATATCGGAGATTCAAAATGGCGCTCTGACAAAAACAAGTTTGAAAATTGAAGAACACGAAGATCCAACGGAAAATCTAATAGAAGACATAACAGAAGAACCAAAAGATGAGCTAACAGTAGAAGTTTAGTTAAGTAGAAAGACCTCTAGTCTTTTACCTTTTACCCAATTGTACTATTAAACACAATCGTCAGTATAACCGAAGCTTGCTTCGGTTTTTTTGTACATCAGAAAGTATAAACTTGCGTTATATACTGCAAGAAAGATTTAATACGTGCGAAGACAGTATCTTCGTCCAAGCATAAGTGCAACTAAGCTACCGCCTGCGCCGGAGGCTGCAAGACGGCTAAAACGTGCGAAGCTAGTGTCTTCGGGCGCTAGCCAAGTTTTCTAATGTGCTGCGGCAACGGCATGGGGTTCTACAGTTAGTAAATTGCTAATATAGATCAAGGCCAAATTTGTGGCGAAATTATGTAGATCTGAATATTCTAGTATATATTACCTATTACGGTATGATATGGAGATGATATTATGTCTTATGATAGAATAAACCCATTTTGGAATCAACAATCCCTGCCCCAACAAAATCCAGGTTACCAACCTGTGCCAATGGGGCAATTCAATCCTAATAACCAGACATGGAGACCAGACCAGAGCTTTCAGAAATTTCCCTCGGCAGGCAGAGGACAAAGTGGCGGGAATCCTAATTGGAGAAACAATCCGCAAAACCCAGGTGGTCAAGGCTATTCGACACCCGGATACCCTCCTCAAGGGTTTGGCACACTACAACAATCTCCTATGCCTGGGCTGCAAGGTCAACAACTACAAGGATATGCACCCACACCCCAAAGATTTAATCAAGGGCATTATCCAGACCAACGCGGACAACTCCCATTACAGCCACAGCCAGCCTGGGAAGAACCTAAAAAAGGTGGCATTAAAGGATTTATCAGCAATCTGATGGCAAAAAGAAAAAGATAGTTTTACTATAAAGAGAGCGGGGCGAGATACTAATCTCGCCCCGTTCAATCAAAAGCCAACCCCAGATACCCTAAATCTTTCGGTAAAATTTTTATATTAGTTTCGTTATTTGATTTAATCAGTCCAAACAGACGTAGGGAACCTCCTAAATGTTCACCTAAGTATGCGGGTGTGCGCAGTATATACTCCTTTGCTGTTATTTCTTTGACAATCCGCTTGATGGCTGGGTTTAGCAACTCTTCAGGAAGCAAGAATTCTTTGATCAAGACAACATCTGAAGAAACTCTTTCAACAGCAAAACATCCTTCAATTCCTGCTAAGTTAATAGCATAAATGTCAGCGCCAGAGTACTGAGATAATTTTTTTTGGTAGACAATGTCTTGATCAAGGTAAGAAATATATAATCCGCCTTTTAGCTGACTATTCCTAATTCGATTATAGTCGTCCGGAGTTACCGATCGTATTTCACAATTGAACTGCTTTTCGATTGGCAAGCAATCTACATCAGACCGATTAAGAAAAGTCTCCCTAAGGTAAAATCCATCTTGATAGCCTCGCTTACGATAGTAAGCAAAGAGCTCTTTCTTTGCCGGTACTAAGATAGAAAGCCCATATTTTTTCGCCCTAAGATATTGGTTACTAAAGTCCATTAATTGTGTAGCAAAGCCTTTGTTTTGACAGCTCGGGTGGGTTCCAATAGCATATAGCATAGATGTATCAATACTGCAATGATCCCTGAACACAGTTTTGACAGGCAACATGGTAAGCATTGCCGAAATCGTATTGTTATTAAGCAAGATACAGGTATCTTCATTCTTATAACGATTGGTAAAGTATAGATCAATATAGTCTTCAGGATCACCGAAGCAAAGTCTCCATAACTCTTTAAGCTGATCAATATCACCAGTTTGGGCTAGTCTTGTTTCAAGCATTTCTCGTATTATCTCCATCTGCTTATTATTGAATAAAACATGCTTCGATAGACGTAGTTAATCATCTAAACAGTGATCTTAAGCTTCAAAATAAGTGGCAAAGTACTTTTCTTCTAGGAATTCAGGATGGTAAGATGACTTGGCTTTTCTCAATCCCTCAATCCCCATATCTTCCTCCCGGTTTACATAAACGAGCTCCGGATAGTTCTGTTGGATAAATGCAGCAAATTCACGGTTTACGATTTGATAGGCCCCAGCTATCTCACCAAAGGCTTTTTCTATATGAATAACATAAGTATCAGAATTTAGTCTCTCCCCCATCGTGTAGGCAATTACTTTATTTTGTACACGAATAAGTCCTCCATCTAAACCCAGATCGGTATAATTCTCAAAACAACGTCGGACAGCACAACATTCTTTCGCAATCTCATCTTGCTCATGAGCGCTATTTTGTTTACACCACTCTAAGTTCATCTCCCAACACTCCCCAATATTGTCCGGCGATATTTGTTCAAAACTCCAGTCAGGATTTTCCTTAATAAATCTGTTGATATGATTTCGCTTAGAATGTAGTTTATTGCCGGTTAACTTTACTAATTTTTCCAATAGATATACATAATCGTAGCTCTCGCGCATCGGCTTATACTCGAAGTGTTCCGGAAAAACCCTATTCATAACTGCCATGTTTTCGGGAGATACGCCTGCTAATACAAATTCATGGCCGCAACTAGCTGCGTCTTGCTTCATTGCTTCAAATACTGACATAATATCATCTGAACCGGCAGGAAAAAAATAATAGGGGGAATCATTGATAACCCCTTTGACCACCAGGTGATGATTGACCTCGGCAATACGATAGTTGTAAATTTTTGACCAGGCAAATATGTTTGTGTAGTTTTGATGACAACCACGCATATCTGAAGTGACAATAAGAGGCTCCATCCACTTCTTATCAGCTAATTCTATTTCTTTAAACTCGATCATTTTATCACTCCAACACTAAAACCTATTTTTGACTACTGCTTAATATTTTGCTGCTTATTATAATTCGTATTCAATTATAGCTTAAGTTCTTATTGCCTAAGAAAGCAGAAGTTTGATTAACTTAATTTATTCCATGTTATTGCCGACTCGATAATAATTATTCATTTCTAATTCGGGTACCATTTTGCCGCCAGTTGCCCAGATAATATGCGAGGCATTCTGGATTCTATCTTGCAGTCCATTAGTCTCAATGTATCTTTGTCCAACATCTGAAGCCAACAAATTAAAGATACCTGGGGCACCTGCTAGTGCAGAAGGTTCAAGAAATATCCCTTCTGTATCGACCATATTACTTAACAATCTATACAGAACTTGATCATTGACAGTGTAAATACCACTTAATAAATTTTCGATGGTTTTGCCCACAAATCTTGATGCTCTCCCGACAGCCAGCCCATCAGCATCAGTAAGGTTATCTATACCAAAATCTTGTACACATAGGTTATCATGTTCCCCTGTCATACAGCCTAATAACATGCAAGGAGAATGAGTAGGCTCAGCAAAAAAGCAATGTACATTATCTTTATAAATCAGTTTCAGCCCAAAAGCTACCCCGCCGGGTCCTCCGCCAACACCGCAAGGTAAGTAAACGAATAACGGGTGGGCATCATCGACGACAATATTTAGATAATTGAGTTGTTCTTTTACTCTTAAAGCAGCCACAGCGTACCCTAAAAACAAGGTAGTTGAATTTTCATCATCAACAAAATAACAATTAGGAGTCATTTCTGCTTGTCTTCTGCCCACTTCAACTGCTTTACTATAGTCCGACAGATGCTCAATTACATTAACACCTTTACTCTTTAGAAGATCTTTCTTCCATTGTTTTGCGTCAGCAGACATATGTACAGTAACCTTAAAGCCTAATTTTGCACCCATAATACCGATACTGAGACCTAAATTTCCCGTTGAACCTACCACAATAGAGTATTTGGAAAAGAACTCTCGAAATTTATCACTGTCAAAAATTACATAATCATCTTCTTTTGATAATATCCCAAATTCCAGTGCTAATTTTTCAGCATAGTTGAGCACCTCATAAATGCCTCCTCTAGCCTTAATTGACCCTGAGATAGGCAGATGACTGTCACACTTAAGCAATAAGTTTTTGCAGACAACTGGTTTGTTGAACAAACTCTCCATTTTTTCTTTCATTCGTGGAATAAGAATTAGTGGAGACTCTATAATCCCAGCATTTTCTTTTGTTTCAGGAAATACTTTAGCTATAAAAGGAGCGAATTTTCGCAAACGTTCTTCCGCATCCCTCACATCAGCATCGGTCAAAAGAATCTTAGCTACTGCGCTTTCATAATTAAGATAGTTTGGATTTAACCAAAATACCTCATTAGTCTTGAGCATTTCTATCAGAAGCGGATGTTCCCGCTGCCATTCCTCTAAAGATTTACCTAAAATCATAGCTTACCTCCATTAGCCACTGCTATAAGACGTAATCATCGATCATTTTCCTTACGCATTCTTCACAATTCTTAATCTCAATCGAGTTTGGTAGTTTACGCTTTACAGTACAGTCTGGATGATACTGCTCGCAGGCAGCTCCTCCCACTGTGCCTCTGGATGATTTCATTAAAGTGATTCCTCTATAGAGGATCTCGCATCCAGCTATACTTCTCGTTTCTTGAGTCCAATCATCAAAATCTGAAAGTGCTTCTTCTATTGAATTATATTGATTATATTCTGGATTTCTGGCTCGTATAGGGCTAACAACCACCCATACTTTATTTGGATTATCTTTCACTTGATTACACCCTTCCATTGCTACATCTATTAATACAGCTAATTCTAGCAAATAATCTTCAGCATCAGTTATTATTTATTTCGTTGAACTAAGAGTTTAGAGCAGTATTCTATCATTTCTCGACGACGTACAATACCAATGAAAACTCCTTGATCGTCAACTACAGGCACAAAGTTCTGAACAACGGCCCTGGAAATTAAATCCTCCATTTGAGCATTAATCGTAACAGGTATATTTTGAACATGTTGCTTAACTTCGCTCAAACGAATATCCTCAGTATTTTGGAAAGTCAGACCGGGGGTATTTTTCAACTTCCAGAGTAGATCTCCTTCAGTTATTGTTCCAACGTATTTTCCCTCGTCATTAATAAGTGGAACAGCAGAATAACTATGATATTCCATTCTCTCTAAAGCCTGACGCATGGTGGCACCTTCTTTGAGAAAGACGATATTCTTTTTAGGTATCAGAAAAAAAGCTACATTCATTCCTAAGCTCTCTCCATTTCCATGCTATACTACTAGTTTATTAAGGACTAACATTAAGATTATATACTATGGCCTGCAAATTCGGTAAGGAAAACAATGGTTGAAGATTTGCTAACATCTTCAATCTATGGGTTAGTGCTGGCAAAACTCACTAGGAAAACCGCTTCAAATTGAGCTTGTTCAGTAAAATAATAATAGCACTGAACATGCAAAAATAGCGTCAGTGCTACCATACATTGGTCTTTTCAGTACAACATAGGATACCTACATCTTTATACACCATTTCCTATCTTTTTTCAAACGCAGGATAGAGGGTTAATTAATGTAATTTGAATTAAAAAGATTTCTATTAACTAATTATACTACGTAATTATAATACTACAAAATAATAGGGAGCCTTTATTAATTCCGAGTCTCCATCAAGTGATTCTTAGCTTCAGATGGAGTTTGCCTTAGAGGAATACTTACTCCATCTGAAGCTAAGTATCACTTATCCAGGGACGTAGCAGCCGTTATCTCATCCTCACCGCTAAAGTTGTTCTGTTTAGTTTGCGGTTCGGCGAAAGCAACCTGCGCCGTTATGCTTTTCTTTGGAGCAGGCGGCTTGGGCGAAACCCTCACCCGGGTTTCGTCACTGGATGCTTTCGTACTTATAGAAGATGGGAGTCTTACGGCTGGTAGTCATCGGATAAAAATAGGGACTAGATGTACTCACACGAGACATCTGTCCCTAAATTATTTCATTTGTTATTTGTTGGTACTGTGTTGTTTATTGGGGAGTTTTCGGTCCGGATTGCCTTCACCTTGATTCTGATTATTCTTTAGAGTTTTCTCTTGAGCTTTCTGCAACTTCTTTAAATCATCCATTTATTTTTCCTCCCTTATTTAAACCTTGTGTTACTTTAACCAAACCCTCTCTAAAAAATCCTTCATTTGTGAGGTTTTAGTCTCCCTGTATGAATCCTTAGAATTTCACCGCTTGTAAGAGTAACAACAATTTAAAGCTTTATCGAAAGAATTTGTTCTAGTTATTTCCTAAGAATGTCATTGACTTTTAGACGATTATTCTGTAATATATAAATCGTCTCTCCAGTACCAATGGGCCATTAGCTCAGTCGGCTAGAGCACCTGACTTTTAATCAGGGTGTCCCGCGTTCGAGTCGCGGATGGCCCACCAAAATATTCTCTAATTAAATGCCGATGTGGCGTAACTGGCAGACGCACGGGACTTAAAATCCCGCGGACTTAACATCCGTACCGGTTCGATTCCGGTCATCGGCACCAACATATTTTATACATAATATTTAGTTAAAACTATTGACCAGCTCAATGGTTTTTTTTATTTGAAGCTTAGAATCACTTGATCTCTTGCTTATAAATTAACAATTTCATAATGTTCAGTTGTTCGTATTTGAAAGCCCCAGCGAATATTATCTGGAGTTTTAACCTTCTTTCCCATGAGCAGCTTGATACCTAGATCTAATAAGTTCACCCCTGTAAAACAGGATTTGTGAATGCCGGCTGACATGCGAGTATTGATTTCTATTAAATAAGCTTTTCCTCTATGGTATTTGATTTGAATATTAAATAAATAACTTAGGGAGAATTCTTTAGCAAGCTTTTGAGCCAGCTCAATGAGATCTTCTCGATATTCAATGTTCTGCCGATATAGGTCTAGTTTTCTGCGGGGAATTGCTACGATTAGTTCTCCTCTATTTGCTAAACAATCGATCGAGTACTCGTCACCTTCTAAGTATTCCATCACCATAAATGGTTTTAGATTATTCGAATTCTTTAATATCCTCACGATTCTATCTTTAACGATTGTCGAACTTGTGGTTTTATAAAGTTCATCCTCTTCTGACATAGTGTCTATGATAAGTTTGAAGCCATCTCCCCCTATTCCAGAGATTGGCTTCAAACATGTTTTTCCGGTTTTAGCTATATGATCTTCAGCCATCTGAAAATCCGGGTAATTTCTAACAGAAAAAGATTTCGGAATTCCTAAAATATCTTTGTTCTTTAAAGCCTCATAAGTTTTCAATTTATCATCAAGAAGTTGGTAAGTTTCAGTGTTCCCCACAAACATTACTTTAACCCCAAGATTTTCAAAGCGATCCTTATACTTAATCAATGTGGAAACATTATACCTGGGTATAAAAACATTAATATTGTGTTTCTGACAAAAGTCCAAACAATAGGTTGCATAGTCCTTTCCTTCGATAGCTGGCTCAACTTCAAAATAATCGGCGACTTCTTCTAAATAGCTATTGGGTGACACGTGTGAAATATAGAGTTCAAACTTTTGTGAATCATTGTCTGCTAAAAACCTTTGGATAATTTTGTGAGTTGAGGAGAAACAACGATTGAAATAGATTCTTGTTTTGGTTGCCTCCGAGTTTGTCTTTAAAGCTTGATTATTCATTGAAAATGTATACCTCCTATAAACCCCTATAGGATTGGCAAAATGCCCATATTCCATACATTTTCTTAATTAATTAATGCTTTAACACTACTTAGCACTGCTGGATTTTTTCTAAATATTACTTTTCGTACCCAATCTTTAAATCCCAATTTTACTGGGGTAGGTTTTCGACCGTAGATTAGACCAAATCCGAAGTAACTCCTATTACGCTTCATAAAGCCTGCATTCTTTTGCAATCTAGGCAAAAGGGTAGGCTGTCTTTTAATTTTATTGGTGAGATCCTTAATTAAAACCCAATCTTTTTTGAGTTCATTCATAACGATATTACCATTATCCCTTAAGGCTTGGGGGTTCTTAATTTCTACATCCTGAAATCCTGCTTCTGCTAAACAATTATGCCACTCTTCAAAAGATAACGGATTAGTTCCTGCACCGAAACAATCTTCCATTTGATGCCGAAGATTAACAGGCAATTCCTTTAGTAAGGCCATTTCTAAGTCAGCTATTCTTCCCTCAGGCTTTAGTACTCTAAAGAATTCTCGATAAACCTTTACTTTATCTAAAAATACTGTAATCGATTCACCTATCACAATATCGAATTTATTGTCTGCAAAGGGTAGTTCATAAACATTGGCAATATTGAACTCGACCAAATGAGATACTCCCTCTTTTTCGGCCCTAATGCGCGCTTTTTCAATCATTTGAGAACTTATATCTATTCCCATAACTTTGCAGCCAATTGTTTTAGCTAAATAACATGCTGTAAGACCACTGCCACATCCAGCATCAAGCACATAATCATCAGGCGATATTTGCATGATAACTAGATTTTGTTTGGTGGCAGGAAAGCCTCCTGGATGAGAACTGCCTATACCTAGCCAAGCAATTAGTTCGAAATAGTTCATATCAGCCACGCGTTTGTTTTCACTTAACTCCATAGTGGCCCTCCTTCCAAGAATTATATGGTATTATATTCCTGGAGCAAGCCTGCTTGAAACTTGTTCTTTCCTTCATTAAGAATCAGAAAATTAATTTGAGAACAGAAATACATGTCCACAAAAAAACCATATAAGCTAAAAAACATATCCTGGATTCTTGATCCTTACTGGTTAGTAAATCTCTGCAAAAAACTAATCCTAAGCCTGAAATTGATAAATCCATTAGTACGGATATTGTGTAATTTACTAAGGTGTCACCACTTAAATAAGCGAGTATAAGGTCTAGAGATGCCAGTATTGACATGGAGATTAAAAAAACATTTGCTAGTACTGGCCATTTTTGCGTCCCCCGCAAACTACTTCTTTTTCCAAACTCACCTAAGCCGACTCTTGATACTGCCATAATAGATACCTTCTTTCCATATAATAATTCTGCTATGTCTTAATGTTTTAGTTTATAGGTTAACTTTAACACGCGGAAAAGACAAAATAATGTTTAGGGAGATCATCGACTCCCGTAATAAAAAGCCGGATAGATCAACTTACGTTGACCTATCCGGCTACTGTTATCAAGATTGCCTAGGTATTTTGCTTACGCTATTTGGGAATTTTTTTCAGATTAATGGTTTCATGAACCTCTTCTGATCTTATATCGATAACTTCTCCAAAGGTATACATCTGGGATCTTGTACTATGTTTAGGAAATTTCTTTTTCGGGAAGTAATGTCGATATAATCCATATAGGCTCAGGGTAACTGCACCGACAATAAGAACTCCAAAGGAAAAAACAATCGTTGTGCTAACAATTAACAGAATAGCAAGGGACCAAATTATTCTACTGAATTTTGACATATCGAGACCTCCTTACTCCTCGCTCTAATTGTATCACAAGTCCTCAGAGTTTAGAAATCACCTATTTCTATGAGTTCTCCATCTTCAAAATTAATGTAAAAACTAGCTTGACGTGTACAACCCTGCACACCACAGGTTCCACTTCAAACGGGTTCCAGTTTACTGCGGTCGATTTTATAGTTAGATACACAAATTCTACATACTTGACTCCATGCTTTAGTACCATCGGAATGTTTCGGATTAGCATTTTTAAACTTAATGCCTTTATACTCGTACACTAGGATCCCTCTTTCTAAAAGATTACTCGGTTCACTTCATATTACCTATTCATTATATCACGATCTCATTGGTATTTTTGTATAATAAGCAATTCCAATTGCACCGGGCCCGACGTGCAGACCAATGACTGGTCCAATATCCAATACTTCAGGATCTATGTTGATCTTTTCCTTAATCACTCTGGCAAGTTCCCTTGCTTCTGTCTGACAATTGATATGGTGAACGATAATTTCTCCTAAGCCGTATTCTTTTATATCCTGCATCATCTTTTCAACCATAGCCAGAACAGCATTACCTTTAGTTCTAACTTTCATAAGAATATTTGTCTTGCCATTTTCTACTGTCAAGATAGGAATTATTTTAAAGAGGTTGCCAATTAAAGCACTAGCCCCTCCAATTCTGCCACCTTTTTTTAAATACTCTAGGTTATCCGGAATAAATATGAACCTGCTTTTTCTAATATTATCTAAGGCAGCTTCCTTAACTTGCTTAAGTGATTCTCCTGCTTGCGCGGCTCTTGCCGCTATCAACACTGCAAAGCCAAGTTGCATGCAGTTTGATCTGGAATCAATAATCTCTATCTGGGCATCTTTATGCTTTTCTAATACCATAGCCTTGACAATTTGACCTGTTGAGAAAGTACCACTCATCTCTGCAGACAGAAAAATGCAGCATAGACTATCCCCCGTCTCTACCACACTTTTCATTTCCTGATAGAGTTCGCCAATTGAAGGCTGGGAAGATATGGGGATCCCTTTCGCAGACATCATTGGATAAAAAGTCTGGTTATCTATATCAACTTCTCTAATACTGTCAGTTCCAAAGGTAAGATTTAAAGACACTGATCTTATATTGAATTCTTTTCTGGTTGCTTCAGGTAAGTAGCTTGTACTATCAGTTAATATCTGTACTGCCATTGTTTAGCTCTCTTTCATCATTATTCAGACCCGATTATAGGCAGGTAGTTTACGTAACTATGCTGCGGCCAATAGGCTTGATTCTAATTTATATTATACCCTTTCTTGAAGAGCAATGTGTAATATAAATATTGATTTTATCTTCTGACTCCAGAGAGTAGTGGCTGGGGAGTCAAATTTATCAAAAAAGCCCCGACGATGCGGTTATAATTCCGCTGTCGAGGCTTTCCGATACATGAGGATTTTCATCTAAACTAACCTATTGACATATAGACCTATGTTACTCTGCTGCCGGAGCCTCAGGAGCATCATCAGGTACTAAAGCATTCTCTATAAGAGTACTAAGATGGTGCATCTTCATACCCAGCTTATAGAATTTATTCATGTCATTAAACTGGTCAATACAGTTGTGGCAAGGTATACATCCAATTTTAGCACCGGTTGCCACTAATTGATCGACTTTTGGTTTAGCCTTAGCCATACGCTGTTGCTTAGTAGCTGCAACCGCTAAAGCTCCGCCTCCTGCTCCACAACAAATATTATACTTGCCCTCTGGATTCATTTCGCGATAATCTTCGACGACATGTTTAATAACATAGCGCTGTGGTTCATAGACCCCTTCTTTTCGAACCGTATTACAAGGATCGTGAAGGGTCACTGGGAGAGGATTCTTGCTCTTATCCAGTTTCAGTCTGCCTTCCTTGATCCAATCAGCGTAAATTTCAACTATGTGGCGTACAGGGAATTGTTTTCCCTTCCAGAAGCTGCGTTGGAACATTTTACTCGAGCGGAAGGCGTGACCACATTCTGTAACGATTAATTCCTTAGCATTTAAACGTTCAACTTCTTCAAAAAGCGGACGGGAAATCTCTTGGAACTCATCGTTTTTACCTGTAAACAGGCAGATGTTAGTAGCATCCCAACGCTTGCTGCTCAGTGTATAATTTGCTTTAGCTGCGTAGAAGACATGGAGGATGGTTTGGAGTTCGTGAGGGTAATGCTTGACCTCTCTGGCATTGAAGCCAAACATGAAATCAGCATCCGGCTTGTCGATAGGAATTTTGTAGTTTGGATCATTTAATTCTTTTTGGAGTTCCTCTTCGAGCCATTCCAGAGTTTCATCATAATCAAGTTGCTCCACTGCCATTTGGTTACCTGTACGAATATGGTCATCGGCAATGTGTTGTAAGTGACCCGGAGGCATAGCAGTTTTTCCACGGAAAGCTCTTGTGAGAGCTGCAATATTGACGCCCATTGGGCATTCAACAGTACATCGCTCACACATATTGCAGCTCCAAACAAAAGGATCATTTTCCACTTCTTCACGTAATCCTAGAGCAACTTTACGAATAAACTTACGTGGGTCATTATCCTCAACTAAATCACTGTACTTACATCCAGCCGTACACATACCGCAAGTAAGGCAGTTAGAGAAATCATATCCTTTTAATAATCCAGCCACTTCTTCTCTAAGGGTAGGATCTAAATCTTTAACTCTAATGGGTTCAGCCATTCTTACTATCACCTCCGACTTGATTAATATTCATTAGGCAGTTCTTTTAATTGAGCCATGGAGAAAACAGGGCCGTCTTTACAGACATATTCTGTACCGATATTACAACGTCCGCAGATCCCCAACCCGCACTTCATACGCATTTCTAATGAAGTGTAGATTCGCTCGGGAGGGAAGTTCAATTTCTCTAAAACAGGTAAAGTAAATTTGATCATGGCCGGTGGTCCGCAGACAACAGCATAGGTATCTACGGAAGAGGGAGCAATTTGTTCAGTTATACTGGGAATAAAACCTACGTGCTTAGTCCATCCTTCAGCCGGTCTGTCAATGGTAGTGACTAAGTTGATGTTTGGATTGTTTTCCCACTCTGCTAATTCTTCTTTGTAGAGCAATAAGCCTGGGTTTCTGGCACCGTAAATAACGGTAATATCACCATAATCTCCGCGATGCTTGTCATCAAGCATGTATTTTGCCAAGGAACGCAGGGTGGTAAAAGCAAAACCTCCACCAATGATAACGACATTTTTGCCTTTAAACTGTTCGATTGGATAATAGTTACCCATGGGGCCTCTAACCCCAACCATAGTTCCTTCTTCCATGAGGTGAAGAGCATTGGAGACACAGCCTACCTTGGCTACCGAGAATTTTAATATTCCAGGTTCAGTGGGTGAGGTTGCAATTCCGAAAGGAGCTTCGCCATGGCCATAGGCACTAAGTTCTGCAAACTGCCCAGGCATGTATTTGAAGTTTTCTTCGTCTTGTTTGTTCATAAATTCTAGGGTAAAGGTATTGATGAGTCTATCTTCAGTTTCCACTAAATTCTTAACTAGTTTCATGGTTATTGGGAGATAAGGATTCTGTTGCATCATTCCACCACCAATTCTGCTTTGTTAGCCCCATCAACGACTTGTCGGATATCCATATTGACTGGGCAACTTTTTATGCAGCGACCACAGCCTACGCAGGACATAGACCCATTGTTGTGGACAAAATAGTTGAACTTATGCATCAATCTTTGACGCCAACGGGCTTTTTTGTTATCCCGCGGGTTATGACCCGATCCATGAAGTGTAAAGAGTGGAGCCATGCAAGCATCCCAAGTTCGTACTCTGGTACCTTCATTCTTGCATACTTCCTCAGAAATATCGAAGCAATGGCAGGTAGGACAGGAGAAGGAACAAACATTACACCCCAGGCACTTTTCTTGCAGGGTATCCCAGTAAGGACTGTTAAACATTTTGTCAAGCTTACTGGTAGTGTTGGAAACATCAATCTTACTGGGGGTTTCAGCACTCTTGATTTTATCAACCAAGGCTTGCTCATCAGCTGTCAGTTCAGCAAGAGCTAAACGATCAGCCAAAGCTTTCCCTTTCTCAGTGACAACCTCTACCTCATAGGAATCTCCGAGATCGATCAAAAACAGATCCGATCCTTCACTTCCAGCAGGAGAAATTTCAAAAGAAGAGCAGAAACAAGTAGGAGCAATCTTAGTGCAACCCAGCCCAATAATTACAGCTTTCTCACGACGCTCATAATAATATGGGTCTGTATACTGGTCATTTTTAAATACTTTATCTAAGAGCAGCATTCCTTTAGCATCACAAGGTCTTATGCCAAAAAGGATGGTGTTCTCCACCTTCAGTTCGCTCTTAACGGTGACATCCTTACCCTCTTTCTTATAGGACATGAGTTTTTCATGTTGAGGAAAGAAAAAGGCTTTGGGAGGAAGTTTAGAATTTAGATAATCTTGCTTGACGTCTGAGAAGCTTTTGACTTCTGTGAAAGCAATTCCGCTGCCATCACTAACAGGAGCAATTACTTTATAATCAGCGACCAAAGCATCAAAGGCCTGGCCAAATTTTTCTTTACTTATCTTCATTATCTTCACCTCACTCCTTTACCAAGAACTGTTCTGGATCACTTGTTGTGTATTCGTTAAGAGCAGGTTTACCGTCTTCGCTGATACCGGCCTCATGATTATACATGGTGTATACATCTTTGGTCATTTTGCGGTTCAAGGCCCGAATGTCCACGCCTTGGGGACAAGCGCGAGTACAAGCACCACAATCAACACAGCGGCCTGCTAAGTGCAAGACACGTCCGGCTTGGAAGAAGAGATTTTCGGCACGATTTACGCCGCCGGTAAGCCATCTGGGGGAGTTGCAATCCACAAAGCATTCTTGGCAATAGCACAAAGGACAAGCATTGCGGCAGGCATAACAGCGGATGCACTTGCTCATCTGCTCTTTGAAATAATCTTGGCGCTCGCCGGCAGATTTTTCCTCCAGGGCTATAACATCTGCAAAGGCAGGTGCTTCTTGAGAAACAGCAATGGTCTCTCCAAGGTGAACATCTTCCAAGACCGGGTTAGGATAACGACAGGTTTGGCAGGTAGCATCTTTTACTTCAGCGAAGAGATACTCTTTGTCCCCAGCCATTCCTTTCACGGAAATTTTGCCGTCATTGATGCCTGCTTCTAGGATTTCTCCCACCTCAGCGACGATTTTCCGTTGGTCGATAACACCGGCACAGGAAACTCCGATAATATATAGGTCATCTCTGACTAATTGGTTTTCTTGTAAGAGAACTGCTAAGGCACGACTGTCACAGCCTTTAGCAACAATAGCTTTTTTTCCGGGAGTCTTAGCAACATATGTGGCTAAGTTATTCTCGCAGGTTTCATCCCAAATTAATGAGTCGACCTCTGCCGGAGAATGGGCGAAGAATGGTGTGGCCTTAAGAGGCAGGGAACCTTTTTCGTATCCAATAACTACGTCAACTTTGCCTTCTGCCAGCAACTGACGGGCTTTATCTCGCATATCGTTAATGATATTATTCATCCGCTGCTGCACCCCCGTCATCAACTACTTTAAATATTCCATTATTTGGGCCGAGGGCACTAACACGCTCGGTAACTCCTTTTACGACTTCTGCAAAGCGGATACCTTCCGCAGCTGATACCCAGGAAAAACTGATTCGATCTTCCTCTAGCCCAACGTGGTTGAGCAAGGACTTAATAAGGGCAAATTTTCGGCGCGCTACATAGTTGCCGCTGATATAATGGCAATCTCCCGGGTGGCATCCGGAAACTAAGACTCCGTCAGCTCCATTGGCCATTGCTTTTAGTACATATAAGGGGTTGATTCTGCCGGAACATGGGACTCTAATAGTCCTAATGGTTGCCGGATATTGTACTCTACCAACTCCGGCTAAATCTGCTCCTGCATAACTACACCAGTTACACAAGAAAGCTGCAATTTTAGGTTCATACTTTTTATTTTCAGCTTCTACCTGAATTTCTCCCATAATCATCTACCTTTCCCTAGTTATTCGGTGCCTAAAAATTTATAGGGAGTTTAACATCTCGACAATTTGCTCGTTGGTACATCCTCTGAGGCTTAAGGCTCCGCAACGGCAACTAGAAGCACAAGCTCCGCAGCCTTTACAGAGAGCATCATTGACAACTGCAACACGATTTACTTGATCAACTGTGATAGCTTTAGCTGAGCAAACGGCTTCACATGTTCCGCAAGCGGTACACTTACGTTTATTAACAAAGGCATTTAGACCCGCTGATTCTACTTGATCTTTAGACAGGGCTACTCCCGCACGTCCTGCAGCAGCTTTAGCTTGAGCTATGACTTCTTCCATGTTTTTCGGACTGTGAGCGATACCTGCCATAAATACTCCATCAGTACTGAAGTCAACAGGACGCAATTTCATATGTGCTTCTAAGAAGAAGCCTTCGGCATTCAAGGGGATTTTGAACCATTTGGAGAGTTTTTTACCATCGGCAGGAGCCTTGATAGCTGCAGCTAGGCAAAGGACATCAGTTTCTATTTCAATAGGTCTGTCTAAGACATGATCATTAACTGTAACAAGAAGGGTATCTCCTTCTTTGCTGACGACGGGTTTGGCGTTTTCACTATAGCGAACAAAGATTATTCCAATTCTTCTTGCTTCCTCATAGTCCTCTTCAAAGTAGCTATAAGTTCTCATATCTCTGTAGAGAACAAAGACATTGGCAGCAGGATTTTTCTTTTTCATCTTCAGCGCTAACTTAACGGATTTAGTACAGCAAGTGCGGCTGCAGTATGGATTTTCTATAGTACGTGAGCCTACACATTGAATGAAGACAAAGTTCTTGGCCCCTTCAACCTTGGGATCATGGTTGTAGATGGCTTCATCCATTTCAATTTGGGTCATGACGCGCTCGTCTTGACCATAGAGATATTCATTGGGCTTATACTCTTGACCGCCAATAGTGAGGAGTGCAACACCATGAGCGATTTGTTCGCCGTTTTCTAAGGTAGTGGTAAAGTTGCCTAAGAAACCGCCCACATCTTTAATTCCTACACCTACATGAAGCTTGATGTTGGCATGATTGCTAACCTTTTCGATAAGCTCCGCAACAAAGGCTTTCATGTCTTCTCCTCGGAAGCCGGTGGAGAATCTTCTGGCGACGCCGCCTAAAGCGCTGTCCTTTTCTACTAAGTGAACTTCATACCCTTGATCAGCCAGGGACAGAGCACTGGTCATACCGGCAACTCCGCCGCCGATTACCAAGGCTGCATGGTTCATGTCCATGAAGATTGGTTGGGTTTGTTGCTGCATGGAGGCCCGGACAATCGCTAACTTTGTGAGATCTTTAGCTTTCTCCGTCGCTTGTTCCGGTTGATTCATGTGAACCCAGGAACATTGGTCACGGATGTTAGCCATATCGAACAGGTGAGCATTCAAACCTGCTTCTTTTAAGGTTTCTTGGAACAAAGGCTCGTGTGTTCTTGGGCTACAGGAGGAAACAACAATTCTGTTTAATTTTTGTTCACTGATTAAGGCTTTGATGGATGCTTGTGCATCTTGGGAACAGGCATAGATCTTATCCGTAGCATAAGCTACAGTGGGCAGGGTTTTGGCATATTCAACGACGCTTGGCACATTAACAACACTGCCGATATTGACACCACAGTGACAAATAAAGACTCCTGTGCGAATAATATCGCCGGCAACATCCATTTCCGGTGGATATTCTTTTTCACTGACTAAAGTTCCCCGTTCTTCCGCTAATAAAGCAGAGGCAGAACCGGCTGCGGCACTGGCTTGCATTACGGTTTCAGGGATATCTCTTGGTCCACTGAAAGCTCCTGCAGCAAAAATCCCTTCTTTAGAGGTGTTAACCCCACTCAAAGGCTCAAGCTCAGCGAAGCCATACTTATTGACTTTAAGGTCTAGAAGTTTAGCTAATTCCTTAGAGCTATCTCCTGGCTCTAAGCCGACAGACAGTACCACTAAATCAAATTGATCGGTTAAAATTTGGCCGTCTTCTGTGGAGTATCTGATAACTGCATCACCGGAATCATCCTTAGCTTCAGTGACCTCATATACTCTGGAACGGATGAAATTAACACCTTGTTGATTCTTGGCATTGTTATAATATTTTTCAAAATCTTTTCCGGGGGTTCTCATATCCATATAGAAAATAGTTGTGTCTACAGGAATATGACTGTGCTCTTTGGCAATTACAGCTTCCTTAATTGCATACATACAGCACACACCGGAACAGTAGTTATTTCCAATTTTGGCATTTCTGGATCCTACACACTGAATCCAGGCGATTTTTTGAGGTTCCTTTTTGTCAAAAGGTCTCACTAAATGCCCGTCGAAGGGTCCGGATGCGCTGAGCAGTCGCTCAAATTCTAAACTTGTGATGACACTTTTGATTTTTCCATAGCCGTAATAATCCAAGGAAGCGGCATCAAATATTTTGAAGCCAGGATTAAGAATCATTGATCCTACTTCGACTTCAAATTCCTTGTCTTCCATATGATGGTCGATGGCACCGGCTTGACATGCTTTAACACATTTCAGGCAGATGTCTTTGCCCTTGGCTTTTCCTCGGGTTTGATACAAGCAATTTTGTTCGTCAATGCCGTAAGCATTAGGGAAAGCTTGGGAATACTGTTTGAAGGCAGCTTTACGCTTTCCTAAGCCTTGGTTGAACTCATCATCGACTTTGACTGGACATGCTTCAGCGCACGCTCCGCAACCTGTGCATTTTTCCAGGTCGATGTAACGTGCTTTTTGTTTAATGGTGACTTTGAAATTTCCAGCTTCTCCTTCAGTTCTGACAACTTGTGAGTTGGTGTAGGTTCTGACATTCAGATGGCGTCCGCATTCAACTAGCTTTGGAGACAAAATACACATGGAGCAATCATTGGTTGGGAAGGTCTTATCCAACATCGGCATAGTACCGCCAATAGCTGACGATTCTTCTACCAGATGAACTAAGTATCCCGACTCTGCCAAATCCAGTGCTGCTTGAATCCCTGCAATCCCTGCGCCAACAATCAAAACAGAACCTATTTTATTTTGACTCATTACAACCCCTCTTTCATCCTTACTCCTTATTAAAGATAGTTACAACAATCACAAGGAATAGTAACTATGTTCGCCAAGAAATTAAAAAATCCTCTTTTAAAAAGACGAAATATTATGGAATTAAATAATTTTATAGCTAATTTGCTGATATTTGACATATGTTCAAAAAGCCAATTCAAATTGCCCGGGCTAATATATTTAGCGCTCATCAAGACCCCCGCTTTATTAAAGCAGGGGACTTTTGTGCAATTTAGTGCTTGAACAAGCCATCCATTCCACTTCTCTTTTTAGGTACTGTAAACATTTCAATAAATCTTAGAATTAGACTATCACTTTTGGATTTAATAATCAATAATTTATTAAATTGAATATTAAATATTGTCAGAAAGGCAACCTCTCATCTAAATCACTCTTCCGAAGTTCCTTAATAGCTACCTCCCGCCCAAGAGCAAATGAATATAGGGTGCAGCGTTGAACATCGATTTTAATTAAGCGTTCGATTGCCTGGGCATAGAGTGACAGTTGAAGAGTATAGCGTTCTCTAAGAATTTGCTCAGGATCACTGTCTTCATCTTCAGGAAGGGAGTCCGTCTTATAGTCGAGAATTTCTGCTGCATTATTATCATGTTCGTCCTTGTAAATCAGAACCACATCAATGACGCCCTGGACCAGAACTTTTGTCATGCTCTCTGATGGGAAGGTTAGAGTAAAAGGTAATTCCCTGAGAATCTGATTGGCCTTGAAAAATCTCTGCCCTAAAGGAGTGCCTAAAAAACGAACAATCTGTTCAGGCTGAATGATCACACGCTGTTCGTAATTTAGAATTTCAGCTTGTTCAAGTTTATGCACAAATCCGTTGATCTCATTAACTTGATCCTGATAAGACATTGTTGCCCAGACTTCAGCTAATTCTTTAAAGGGGAGATGCTGCATCACTGTATGCATTGCAGTTCCTCGTTCTGCAGCGGTTAATTGTTGGGCTGCTTGCATGAATTTCGGCCTCAGTACGGTGTTTGATTGTTTCTTAAGAGTTGGCATGGCAGATGCCTGGTTATCCACGTGCCAGGTCTGCTGCCGTTTTAATTCACTGACGCTTGTTTTAGCCACTTGTCGAACTGATTTTGCATGAGGATACTGCCAGCTTAAGCGCCGGCTAACTTCATTATACCACTCCTCTACAGCCTCAACTTCAGATGCCTCTTTGCAACTGCTTTCCTCTAATCCTTCTGTTGGAATGGATTCTCGGCGGTCCTCACGGGTTTCTTCGACACTATTATGGAGAAGAATTTTCCATTGTGAACTTGACTCCGGCAAAGTACAAGTAGTTTGAGGACTTGTTTCACCGAAGAGTTGAGCAGGATGACGTACTAAGGCTGGACCAATCCAATCCAGAAAGCACTTAGCGCTTCTTAGTTGACCCGTCGGTAAAGATATATCCTGCCAGTCAAAGCTGCGAAACCATTTCTTAAGAGTTGTATCACAGTTATCCAGGCAGCCATAAAGAAACAGACGCTCCTTGGCCCTGGTAAGGGCTACATAAAGAATACGCAGCTCTTCGGCCAAAGATTCTTGAGCTAAGCGTTGTTTTACAGCATATTGAATCAAAGACGGGTAGCGCACATTGTTTTCCACATCAATGATCGGCATCCCTACACCTAACTTAGAATGTAAAAGCATCTTCCCTTTAAGGCTTTGGGTGTTAAAGCTCCTTCCCAGACCAACGACAAATACCACAGGGAATTCTAATCCTTTACTGGCATGGACTGTAATTAAGCGAACTACATCTTCATTTTCCCCTAAGGCTCTTGCACTTCCCAAGTCTTTACCTTGTCCCTGAAAGCGCTCTAAAAAACGGAGAAAACGAAATAATCCCCGATAACGTGTTGCTTCATAACGACGTGCTCGGTCATATAGGACACGCAAGTTGGCCTGACGCTGTACGCCTGCCGGCAAGGTGCCCACATAGGCTAAGTACCCAGTTTCTTCATAGAGTGACCACAGCAAATCAGCAAGGGACGTTCGTCTGGATTTTGTGCGCCAGCCCTGGAGATTATGCCAAAAAGCCAAGATTTTAACCTTTAACTGGGGAGCGCTTTCTATGATTTGACGTGCCTTCAAAAGCTTTTCCGGCAGTGAATCCTCATATAGGCCCAATATATCTCTGAAATCATTCTCTTGCTCTGACATGAGGTTTTCAGTGTTATACCCTGCCCATACTGCCATGGTTAAGGCTTCAAAGAAATCCCCTTCGGGAAGGATCATTCGGATTTTGCCCAACTCACTTCCATTGAGGCCGACTAAGGGAGAGCGAAGTACTGCTGCCAAAGGAATATCCAAATGAGGATTATCAATGATTTTAAGCAGGGATAAAATGGTCTCTACTTCACTAGCGCCAAAATAGCCGCTGGTTGTTTCCGCGTAGACCGGTATGCTCCTGCTTTGAAATTCTTCGATATAAATTGGAGCAACTGCAGAGTAGGATCGCATCAAGACCACAATATCCGAATATCGAACAGGACGAAAATCCCCAATCTGCTTATCATAAATCTGAAATTCTGCTCCTTGAACAATACCTTGAATTCTCATTGCGACAAAGCGGGCTTCCAGTCGGGCTTTATCCATGTCCTCTGCCGATATAGTTTCTTCTGAGTCCCTCTCATTTTCTGCAGAGTTGCTGGTTTCTGCGCCTTCAGCCTGTTGGAGATCTTCGCTTAAGGCAACGACATCTTTTGTTCCCTCATCAAAGTATGTACACAACTCGTTTTTTATGCTTTTTGTGTCAATTAAATGAACTTCAATCGGCCCTTCTGCTGTACAAATTTGATTCTGCCCCGCAACAAAGGATGCACCATATTGTAAAGCTGCCTGATCATCATAGACTATTTCTCCGGCACTCAAGGTCATGATCTGGCGAAAAAGATAATTAACTCCCTTTACAACTTCAACCCGACTGCGAAAGTTACGATTTAGATCAATGACCATTGTCCTTGCCTCATTTGTCTGGTCTGTTATCTGGTCAGTCTGCCAATGAGGAAGGGTATTATATTTGGCAATGAAAAGATTAGGGTCAGCCATGCGAAAGCGATAAATGCTTTGCTTCACATCTCCCACCATAAATAAATTTGGCGACTCTCCTTGTCTGGCTACCTGATGTAAAATCCGTTCCTGAACCGGATTGATATCTTGATATTCATCTACTAAAACTTCAGCAAAGAACTCCTTTAAACCTTGAGCGATCAAAGATGCGTCTCCCTCTTCTTCCAGCAAATTCAGCGCAAAATGCTCAAGATCCGAAAAGTCCACAATGTTACGCTGTCCTTTAGCCGCCGAATAGGCCAGTGAAAAATCAATGACCAATTTTCCCAGCGTCCCAGCCATCCCAGCCATCTCTCTCAAGGCAGGAAGCTGATTCTCAAGGGGATAAGCGAATACTGCATCTTTTATTGAATTTAGTTTCTTTTTAGCATCATCCCTTAGTTTTTTACACTCTTCCTGCAATTCCTTGTGCGTAGATTCATCAACTATTTGTTGTTCAGGAGTATCGGCGGAGGTCTTCTTGGATTTAGAACGTATTGCCGGCAGTTTGGGGAAATTGATCGCAGAGTAATACTCCGCTTCTACCTGAGCCCACTCCCCTTTTTTTAAGGCACGGTCAAGCAAGCCTGCGCGGTTAAGATCATCCTGCAAAGCTAAAGCATAAGGCAGCGGGCCCCCGGGAGATTGGCAGAGCTGTTCAGCCCTTTCGAACAAATTCAAACTTTCACTGACAAGATCAGAGAGTCCTTGGCGAATAGCTTTACCCCATTGGCTTTGCATCAAGCTTTCGATACTTTCCCAGTTGTATGCCCTGGACAAATCACTTAACCAGGCCTTAGGCTGGGGCTGACTATAGGCAAAGGAATAAAGACTGAGTACATACTCCATTAAGGGTTGATCATCACGATCCGTGCCAAAGGCTTCAACCAGTTTAAGAAAGTCAGCGTCCTGTGCTGCATACCTAGCTTCAAAAAGATCCTCAATAACATCCTGACGAAGTAAGTCTGCCTCTGCTTGATCGGCAACTCGAAAAGCAGGATCCAATTCAAGTTGGTAAAAGTACTTTCGGATTAATTCCAGGCAGAAAGAATGCAAGGTAGTAATACTGGCTTGATGAAGCAGGTTACGTTGTTTGAGAATCCGCTCTATTTCCCTGGGGTCTGGTTCCTGAAATAAAGCATCATCTAAGGCTTTGCCGATACGTTCCCTCATTTCATTAGCCGCTGCTTTAGTAAATGTAACGACCAAAAACCGATCAACATCGACTGGGTCTTCAGTATTCAAAATTCTATGGATTAGACGTTCAACAAGTACAGCAGTTTTCCCTGAACCTGCAGCAGCAGCTACTAAGAGTTCCCCTTGCAACCTGATGGCGGCTGTTTGTTCTTGTGTCCATTTTGGTTTACTCACCTAGATGACCGCCTTTCTTCTTAGGAGCTTTTTGCTTTTGATCCTTCTTGCCAGACTCCGTTGTCTCTTCGCCAAGCCAGTTGAAGACTACATCCTTAGAATCCGTTATTTCCAACTCTTGCTCTTGCCGAAGGTTATCGGGATTATCGGCCTTTAACCCTTCCAGCCGTTCCCAGATTTCTTCAGGCTTCATAGCCGACAAGTCCCGATATTGATTTTCCGGCAGGTAGGGATCAAAGTGGCACACGGGCTTATAACTACAGTACTGACAGCCGGTACTCTTTCCTCGCCGATAAGGAGAAAGGGAAATATCACCGTCTAATATTTCTTCACCCGTCTGCCGAAACCATTGCTGAAGATAATTACTCAACAAAGAGAATTGATCCTCTGTAAGGACATTTGTGCCTTTCTTAAAGGTGCCGTCTTTTTTTAACTTTAGTCCCAATAATTCAGATTGCCCAGTTGAAAATGTTGAATCCATGGCTTCTAAAACCTTTGGATTGGCTAATAAATAGCCACTTACCTTAACGGCTTTGACACGACGTTGATCTAATTCTTCTGAACTGAGGGGGAGCTTCTCTTCGAGCTGGGGTTCCAGTACAGGAAAATATAGAAAGCCCGCCGGAATCTTCTCCGGAAAGGAGGTATCCCTGCCGACAGCAATCTCACTAAAGGTGTTTTCCGAATCTGCTTCTTCAGAATCCGTCATCACTGTAGGAGTATTCAACAAGACTTCTGCTCCCTGCAAGGCAACGTGTAGATAAGTCAACAATTGAAGATTTAAGCCATAGTAAATCGAGTCTAGGGATAAGGACAATTCACGAGATTTATAATCCAGGATTCGCAAATAGACTTGTCCGTCTAAAAAGGCAGCATCGACTCGGTCGATTTGCCCGCAGAGCAACAGCGAATCACTGCCGGTTAACGGGATCTCTACTCCGGGCAGTTTCTCCTGTGGCCCAAACCCAACCTCAAGTTGGATGGGGATGAACACCCCTTTTCGGGCATGCTCTCCCAGTACTCGTACTGCGTGATGAACCGTTCGTTTTAGCTTATGAGTCAAATAACGATAACGGGCATTGCTGAGCAGGATTTCATGCTGCAGATTTGGGGCAATCTGATCCGCCAGTTCATTAATCAATGTCCAAGATTCTTCCTTGGTCAATTTTCCCCAATCCAAACCCTTGGCCTTGAGCTGCTGAGCAAAATCATGCAAAAGAGTGTGAAAGAATTCTCCCATATTTGGACTGGACAATTGATAAGTCGACCTTTCGCGGAGTTTCAGACCATAACGAGCATAATGTCCAAAAGGGCATTTGGCGAATTGTTCCAAACGGGAGACACTAGCCATTAAGCGTTTACCATATAAGCGTCGGGCAAGGGGACGTTGCAGTTTATCCTCTTGATTCTGGTTGGTAAGACTTTCTTGAAGTCTATCAACTTTACTCTTCCGGAGGGGATCTTGTCTTAGCCACTTTTCAGCAGCCTCCCATAAAGGAGAAAGAGGTTCCCCTTGGCGTAAGAGACGAAGCTGTTCGGCGTAGTTTTGTAAAGTGGAGTCCGGTTGGCTAATCTGGTGGATATCCTCTTGGTTTCCTAAAAAATATCCGCTAAGCATCGGAAAAAGATGAGTCAGCCGGGTAACAACCGGAGAAACCGTCAGTCCTTTCCCCTCTTCATCCGTCAAAGGATAACAAACTATTAGCCTTTCGACGGCGCGAGTAAGTGCGGTATAGATAAAGAATTGTTCTTCAAAGGTCTGAGCCTTTCCTTTCGGAGCAAGGGCAACTCCGGCTTTTTCTAATTGTTCTCTTTCTTCAGCGTCAAGCACTCCATCAGAAACTGGGCGTGCCGGAAGTATTCCTTCATTAGCTCCTAAGATAAAGAGTACTCTAACTTCAGGATTGCGTGAGCGATCTAGGGATCCGACTAACACTTGGTCGAGTCCGGGAGGAATTAGACCCAACTCGATTCCTTCAATACCGGAAGAAAGAATTAGGGCATAGTCCTCAAGTTCTAAGTTCTCTTCCCCTAAACCAACAACGATTTCATCGAGGACCTGGACAACCGATTCCCAGATTTGCTCATGCAGCCTAGCCTCAGCAAGATCCCCTTCCTCTTGAGCTTTTTGCGACCACAACCTTAAGGTGCCGGGGACATCTAAGCCTTCAAGAAAATAATACAAGGCTTCTGTGACAATTCGTACATTCATAGCTGCCAATTGGTTTAATTCAGCCAAGGGCCCAATAATATCTAACACAGTTTGGCGAGAGGAATTAAGTTCAGTCTGAAACTTAAGCTCTGAAGCTCGTTGTTCTTCCTTTTGTCCTAAAGTCCATTGTCTATGATATATCCAAGGCTGATTTCTCGTCCAACCATCACCATGAATGCCATATTCCAGAACATAATTTTCCAGGCGATCAACGGCGTCCCTTTGCAGGGGAAAAAAGTCGGTCTTTAAACAGCGAAATAAGGGCTCATAACCCCAATTGCTCTTGATTGCTTCTAAAATCGATTGCAGGAGTTCGATTAAGGGATGGTGAAGGACAGGGCGTTTATAATCTAGAAAGTGAGGTATTTCATAAGCTGTAAACACTTGAGCAATCAGTTCGGCATAACCCGTAAGGTCACGACTTGTGACGGCCATTTCGTTCCAGCAATGACCCTCATCTCTAGCCAAGCGCCTTAGTTCTCTCGCTGCACCTTCCACTTCAGCTCTGCGGTTGACAGCCGAGAAGACCTGAATTCCATTGCTCAGGCTACCTGCTGTGGGAGAATTATTGTCTTCCTGAAGAATATCGAAAGCAACGGTAGGGTAAGTAGAATAATACTTTTCCAGATGCCAGAGCCATTGATGCTTGTAGCGCATAGAACCTACTAGCAGGGTTGATGGATGTATCTGTACACCTGTTTCCAAGGCAATACGCTGTAAATCTTGATAGGTTTTCCAAGGCCCGGCAAACATCTCATCTCCCGCTTGGAAAATCCCGGCACCTGTCAGGCGTTCCTCCGTAAGGAAGATCGGATCTAAAGTAGAGGTTATGACAACTTCCTGAGCGGTTGACACCAGCCTCTTTAAAACCTCTAATTCTTGCGGAGTGAATCCTGTAAATCCATCAACCCATACTTTTGCCCCCTGAATAAGGGGCGCAGAGGGAATCTTTTCAGACAAAACAGACAGCTCATCATCCGGGTCACGAATTCCTAGGCCTAAGGCTGCCTGAAATTCTTCGTAAATCAGGGCTAAATCACTAAGCTTGTCTTCTAATAGTCTACTTGTTGTTTTGACCTTAAGTAAATCATTGGGGCCGACGCAATAGATCTTAAACTCTCCAATGGCTTGAGCGAGGAGTTCAGCCATACCGGGACGAGTAGCGGATCGGGCAAATGCTTTGAGATTTAGGCGATGCTTTAAAAGAATTTTGCGCAGAAGCATTCGTTTCCCTATCGGACCGATCAGCACCTTTTGCCCTCCACCGGTCTCAGAAAAGATTCTCCAGCCTAAACGGCGAAAACTTAAGACTTGGGCACGCAAGCTGCCTCCGAGATCAGGAGTATCTGCTAAAGCGACCTCCATCTGATAAGTAGCCTGCTCCGGAACAAGAAGGATAAGAGGGGCTCCTCCGGGTTCGCTGCGAAGCTCATTACGGATTTCTTCTAAGCATAATGTGCTCTTGCCGCTGCCTGCTCGTCCAAATACAAAACGGAAACCCAAAATCTATCCCTACCTTCATTAAGTATTTTTAGAACCCCTCTTCCGCGAGGAACTTGATAATTTATCCGGAGTTTCCGGTTACTTGAGGTTGTAATATAAACCGTAGAACCTCTCCATGCAATGGGTTCACTCCTGTGGGGCGAAGGTCTTTAATTTTTCGGAGTTGTTTTTAGAGGAATGTAATTTGTTATTTATCCATAGGTATAAAAGAAGCAACTTGGGGGTGAAGGACATTTGCGTATCTATTTTTTATCTCGCCGAAAACTTATTCTATTACTTACGTTCCTAATTACTTTAGGAGGCTTATTGACAATTAATTTACTGACACTAACTATTCCCTCTCTGGTACGAACTCCCGGAACTTACTATATGGCCAAAACTCAGGAAAAAGTCGTAGCTCTAACCTTTGATGATGGGCCTGATCCCGTCGATACACCGGATATTCTTAATATCTTAAAGGAAAAGGACGTAAGGGCCACCTTTTTTGTTTTAGGAAAGGCGGCAGAATCAAATCCTGCTATACTTAAGCGTTTAGTCAAGGAAGGTCATGAAATAGGAAATCATGGTTTTACCCATGATTATCAACAACGCAAGCTAGTAGAAGAAATAAAACAAACGGATCAGGCCGTCTTTACAGCAACGGGAACTCACACGTATTTTTACCGTCCCCCAGGTGGACTGGTGTCGAAAACTCAAATGGAAGCCACTAAAAGAAATGGTCATGTTGTAGCCTTATGGAGTGTCGACAGCAAAGACTGGAGAAATCCGGGCGTGAAACAAATTATCGATAATGTTATGAAAAACGTCTTTCCCGGTGCAATAATCCTCATGCATGATGGAGGGTATCAACGTACTCAAACCGTAAAATCCCTGGAACCTATCCTTAACGCCTTAAAGGCAGCCGGGTATCGTTTCGTCACCTTGAGTGAACTTAGAACCCTCGATTCAGATCTCAAGTAGGATTACTTACTCATTGGAAAACCCGCTGCCAAAGACCTCTCCGGCATTTTGAATAATCATAAATGCTTGGGGGTCTACCTCCCGCACAGCTCGTTTTAAGCGCCCGATCTCCGGGAGACTCACTACACAGATGATAACATCTTTGGGTTCACAAGAGTAGGCTCCTCTGCCATGTAAAAATGTGGCACCCCGACCTAGATCACCCATAATTCGTTCAACTAATGCTTCAGAATGATCGGAAATAATAGTAATTGATTTTGCCGGAACTCCACTTTGGATTAAATCCAGTACTCGCCCAAAAACAAATAGCATTACCAAGGTGTAAAGAGCGGCTTTTGAGCCAAGAACAGCCCAAGATATTAAGATAATGACTCCATTGATCGCCAGAGCAGAGGTTCCCATGGGAACACCATACCTCTGTTGAATGATTTTAGAAATTATATCCGTACCACCTAAACTACCACCAAAGTGGAAAACAATCGCTGATGAAATTCCGGAAATGAGCCCTCCGTAGAGCGCCCCTAAGAAAATATCACTGAAATCCAGGGGGCGAACCCCATTAAATAAATCTAAGAAGACTGAAAAAACAGCGATACCCCAAATAGTCTTAAAAACGAACCCCTTATCGATTTCTTTCCAACCTAAGACCAGTAAAGGCACATTAAATAGAAAGGTCATAACTCCAATCGGAAGATTTAAGGTGTAGTAGAGGAGTAAAGCAATACCGCCGACTCCGCCGCCACTCAAACCGGAATAGACAATAAAGCCCTGAATTCCATAGGCAGCCAGGATAGCACCGATAGCTATTCCTATAATTCCGCCAATAGACTTTGCTCGTTTTGAAAGTTTCAAATAAATGCCCCCTACTTAAATGGTGAATTTATATTTACTAATTATACAGAGATATACAGTCGGCGTAAAGTTGAGAGGCTGAAACGAAGCCTTGCCTTTGTGGAGCCCTTGTGGAGTATGTATGGTACTTAGATAAGGAGGCATTTTAGCCGACATGTAAAAAGGGCTAGACAAAAGCATCGTAAAATGCTGTCTAGCCCTAACCCTTTTTATCAATTCCTGAGACCCACTACCTATGTGGGTGCTCCTTATCCCGATCGGGGTGCGTTTCTCTCATCATAGTCCCTTAACTGGTCCTTTTTCTCCAAAGTCGATAAATACTCCAACCCAGAGCTCCTACTAAAAGATACGGTGAGGCATAGCCTATTCCTACAACCAAATAATTTAGTCCATTCCAGGTACTGCTCAAAGTTTTCAGCACCGCGTCCCCGGCAGCTCTCCAGGTTTCAGTCCAAGATATGGGCTGCCATGGGTTTGTGACATCAAGATTTGGGCTTTGACGAGTCACAATTTGAATAGTCACCGTGGAGTAATCGACTTGATGGTTCCAAAGTTTTAGCTGACCCTTTAATTGTTCAATTTGTTGGCGAACGTTACTTAGGGCACCTTCCACTTTAAGCACATCGTCAACAGTCACCGCCTGAGCCAAAATTTCGAGATACCGGTTCTCTTCAGCCTCAAGAATTGTCAAGCGGGCTTGGGAATCGTAGTATTCATTTGTAATATCATTAGCCTGTAAGCGTTGATCAAGTACCTTCCCCCAAGCAGAGAAGGAATCTTGCATGCCGCTAAGTTTATCGGAAGGGATCTTAACGGTTAAATTGGCGGTGGAGTAATGATCCGATTCACTTTGTTGAGATGTGACCACATACCCTCCTAGTTGTTGTACCTCCTGGCTAATCTGATTAACAGAGTCCTTAATGGCTGCGACTTCCAAAGTTAAATCTAAATTATGAGTAATCTTCCGTGCTAACTCAGGATCAGCCGGTGGAGCATCCGTTTGATCCGGCGGAACAGGAAGAATTTCTTTGTTTTGGGCTGCTGAGGTGCTATCCATACTGAACTGCATCTCTGCCTGAGGTGCTGTATCTTCCTCCGCGCTATTGCTAGGCATTTTCCCTTTGGCCCTGATCTCCTGGTTCATATTCATTGAATCTTGTAGAGCCAGATTAAAATTTTCATCCTGGGGAGAGCTACCCGCTGATTGAGTGGATTTCTCCTCCATACTGCTCCCCATACGAGGAAGGATGTTCCCTGAGCCGTTCATAGCCTCCTGCCCAATAATCACAAATAGCGCTAAGGCAGCCACCGAAATACCAAGTTTCCAATGACCAAAATTGCTCATAGAAAGCAAACTTGTACGTATTTTCTGAGAAAGGGTTACTTTTTGCGTTGCTTTTTGGCTAATAACCTTTTCCTGATCAATAGCATTTATTAGGGACTCTCTTGAATCCCCTAATCCAGACATTTTTTCTAGAGCCTTTTGCTTTACACTGAGTTTGATTTTTTCATTAGCAGCAGAGTCAACCTCAATTGATTGGAAAAATGTTTTCATGCGCTGTAAATCACCATCCTCTTCCCAGAGAGCGGTGAGATCCATCTTTTTGTCAAAAAACCTTTTCATCGGACTCTGCCTCCTCTGTCCAGGTTCCCCTGGTAGATTTTTCGGAACCCTTTCTTAGCCCGGTATAAAAGGCTGTCTACTGCTTGCTGAGTCGTTCCTAAGATCTCCGCCACTTCTCCTGCACTAAACCCTTCAATTAACCGGAGTTGAATAACACTGACCTGTTGTGGAGAGAGTTTAGCTAAGGTCTCCTTAACACTTAATAGCGTAGCCCACGATTCACTTTGATCTAATTGTTCATGTGGGGGTAACGGTGTTTCTTCCAAAGGCATCATGGGAGTACGTTTATTACTTCTATAGTAATCTGCAATCTGATGGGCAGCAATTGTTAAGGCCCAAGACTTAAGCGCTGTCTTCTTTTCCATGGTAGGTAAACCGCGCCACACTTTCACGATAATTTCAGCGGTCACATCTTCTACATCTGCTTTTGGTATCCGAATCGAAACATATCGGTAGACTACCGGAAACAATAGTTCATAGGTCTCATCAAAGGTCGAATTGGCCTCCACCTCGTCAGCCTCCTGCCTTCTCTCTTTATATTTAATTCTCTATGTTCATTTTAGCTTCATCTATCTTAACACATATATTGCTACCTAAAGTAGATTTCTTCTACTAAGACGCATCACTTAGGGATTTTCTGACGCCCTAACACTAAACATTTTTATCTAAACAAGGAAGCTCACTTTAAACTAGACAGGGGGACGGTCCTTTCTGTCTATGATAAAAATCAGGCAAAAAGAAACCATCCCCCAGGTCTGTTTATAATAAGGGCGAAAAAACCCGTGCGCAGGACTCTTTTAATCGCTCTGTAAAGGAACGACTCTGTATTTCCTTAAGTTTAATTTCCTGGCATTCCTCTAAATCCATCTCAAAATGATCGATTAACTGTTCTGTCGTTGACTGGTCATAAATATAGGCACAAACCTCAAAATCTAAGAGAAAACTACGCATATCCATATTCGCAGAACCTACTAAAGCAAGATGATTATCAACAATTAAAATCTTCGCGTGAAGCGTACCTTTCATATATTGAAAGATTTTTATACCGCACTGAAGTAATTCCTCGAAATATGAATTCATTGCCAAGAACGTCAATTTACTTTCTGGATTTCCTTGGACAATGAGATGCACATCTATCCCACTGAGAGCCGCTGTTTTAAGGGCCATAATTAAACTTTGATCTGGAATAAAGTATGGAGTTTCTATGTAGACTCTGTGTTGAGCTAGAGTAATCGAGCTGAAGAAGCTATGCAAAATTGATTTCCATTTTGAATCAGGTCCACTCGCCAGGATTTGAATGGGTATATTTTGGGAAACCCTTAATTCAGGATAGTATTGTTCTCCGTTAATCTCCTGGCGTGTGACGAAATACCAATCATTGAGAAAAATTCCTTGCAGAGCCTGTACTGCTTCTCCTTCAATTTTTAAATGAGTGTCTCGCCAAAAACCTAATTGAGAGTCCCGAGATAAATATTCGTCTCCAATATTTAACCCCCCTAGAAAGCCGATACTGCCGTCGACTACGACAATTTTCCGATGATAGCGCAAATTCAATTTTGCCGTTAGATAAGGAAATCGCAAGGGGAAAAACCAATTGGCCTGAATACCTGCTTTCCTCATGCTTTTCATGAAGCTTCCGGAAATTGAAATACTGCCCAGTCCGTCAAGAATGACTCGCACCTCCACCCCCTCAGTTACTTTACGTGCTAGAATCTTTAAGACATCTTCACCAATTTCATCGTCATTAAAAATATAATAACTGAGGTGTATGTGATGAACGGCCTTCTCTATGGCATTAAACAACTCTTGAAATTTCTCCTCACCGTTCAGTAGTATTTTTACTTGATTAAGCTGGGTTATGGGAGCAAAGCCTGAGTTAATATGTAGATTGACCAATCTTAATTCAGCACCGGTATTTAGGCTGGGTTTTAATTCTTCACTATTAGGGTAAGATTGATAATCTCTGCCCCATGGCTTTAACGGGGTATCTGGGATATGCTTATTACAAAATATCTCCCCTCGAGTTTTCTTACCAAATACGATATAAAGAATAAACCCTAATCCCGGAAATAGAGCGAGTATAAAGATCCAAGTCATTGTGTTACCGGGAGAACGATTTTCTAGGATAATTGTCCTTCCAATTAAAAAAACCTGAAGAAGGTTAATTAAGAACAAGAAATACAAAAGCAGGTTATATCCCTCCCTCTCAGTTAATTTTCAATTTCTTCACAGAATCTAGTTATTACCCAAAAGAGTCGTTAGTAGTCTGATTGTCGTAGATATACAAGGAAGAAGGACACTGATCATTAGTCAATGTCCTTCTCATATTTCTTAACCTTCTATAGTTTTGACTTTCGTCCTGATAGTATAACAATACTTGTGCACTTAGGATAATCTGAACATTGACCAGATGATGCCCGGTGCACCCGCACCGCCTAGATCAAGGGGCACTGTTAAGCCGTTTGCTTCGTAGAACAAACCTACAACATCGCCTGCGGTTAATTCTACAGAACCACTCAAGGTTACGGTACCATCGCCAAGGATAGTTCGCAAAGTTAATACCAGCGCAACGTTAACGTTTAAGACCGGGAAAAGCCCGCTTATTAAATCTGTTACGATGGGTGATGTTCTGCGTACAACAAATGCGGGTGTGACCCCTGCGCCAAGGGATAGAGTAATCGCTGCGGTCGTGGAATAATTAACTGTCGCTTCAACGGCGTAGGTTCCCGTCGCCGGGACAGTGTAGTTACCGGTAATTTCATCAAAGGTAGCGCTATCATAATAAGGCGAAGTTACCGTCCAACCTGCCAACTGAGTGCTCGCAGCTGTACTGACTGCCGGCAGAAAAGCCCCGAATCCTTCCGCGGACAAAGCCGAGCCTGTCGCTCCGGTGGCTCCCGCATCCCCGGTTGCCCCTGTCACTCCCGTGGCTCCTGCATCCC
>NZ_JMGA01000084.1 GCF_000765145.1 Desulfosporosinus sp. HMP52
TGTAACTCCGGTTGCTCCTACATCTCCTGTTGCTCCCGTTGTTCCTGTTGCTCCTACGTCTCCGGTCGCTCCTGTAGCTCCCGTGCCTCCCGTAGCTCCCGCTCCTGTAGCCCCTGTAGCTCCCGTACCTCCCGAGCCTCCCGCTCCTGTAGCCCCAGTAGCTCCCGTGCCTCCCGTAGCTCCCGCTCCTGTAGCTCCTGTAGCCCCGGTCGCTCCTACTATTCCTACAGAACCGATTGGATCTAGTTCAGCTGGTAAAACGCGATGAGCTGCTACCAAATCACCGCCGTTCCCTTTTCCCCAACAAGAAATCTCTACCCCATCAGCACTGGTTATAAACTGAAATTCAAATTGATCAAATTGAGCAAAATAGACCCTTGATAAAACTTCTCCTGCAGCCAAAGTAAACAACTCTTGAACGTATTGAACTTTAGTGGTTCCCGATACAAAGAACCCCAATATTTGGATGTCTGCAGAAAAAACTTCATCATTAGTTATCTGTACTGTAAATGTTACAGTTGGCCTTACTCCATCAAATGGTGTATTTTCTATTATTCCGGTAGTTAATTCAGCCATCATTTCTTCTCCTTACACATATTTTAAAGCACTATAAGTGCATCAATACTCTACAATGAGACAACAAAACACTAATATAATTAATGGCATTGATACTACTCAGCATCCGTTAATTGAGTAGAAAGGCTCAAATTTCAGCCTCTCTTTTTAGGTTAAGCAATGGAAACCCCTGCGCTGGCGTAGCCTGAAATTACTGCTGCGACATCCAAACCAGCAGTAACTGTCGGTGTAAATACCATCAACAAACGGGTACCAGCGGTAACCGGAATTGCTAACCCTGTAGTAAGACCATCGCTAACCGTCCCAATTGCCACAACTCCTGTAAGTGCTGGTGCCAGCGTTGCAACCGCACCTGCAATTGGTGTAAAGGTATTATCAGGTGTGGTGGATGAATACAGTTGTGCTGTAATTGTCACCGTTGAGCCCACTAAGGCTAGTGCTGCTGTAGTGCTGAAGAAGGCCGCAATCGATGTTATTGTCCCATCTCTTGGTACTGAAAACGCCATATTATCGATTGAAGTAACATCAATTACTCCACCTGCAGCGCTAATACCACTGGTCGAATCTCCAAATCCTAAAGCTGACGAGGTGTTAAGCAGTCCACCTAAGACAGTCGTTAATGTCGATGGAGTCCCTGAAGCGAAAGGTATTATTGCTCCCGCTCCTGCTGCCCCTGTGGCTCCTGCTGCTCCTGTGGCTCCTGTCGCTCCTGCTGTTCCTGTTGCTCCTGTGGCTCCTGCTGTTCCTGTTGCTCCGGTTGCCCCCGTTGCTCCTGCTGTTCCGGTTGCCCCCGTTGCTCCTGTGGCTCCTGCTGTTCCCGTTGCTCCTGTTGCCCCCGTTGCTCCTGCTGTTCCCGTGGCTCCAGTTGCCCCTGTTGATCCTGCTGTTCCCGTTGCTCC
>NZ_JMGA01000026.1 GCF_000765145.1 Desulfosporosinus sp. HMP52
ATAAAAGGACTGACGTGTTGGAAGCACGCCAGCCCGGCAGGTTGTCTAACCGCAACGGTTAGCCCGAATTGGAGTTATAAGAAATAACCGCCATCCGGCTAGGGGCGGTTATTTCTTTTTCATGATCATAACAACGAGTGCTGAAAATGCAATCATGAGATACATTGCCTCAAACATTGAGATCATCCTACCACCCCCTTTCTAAAAGGGTGTGGCCAACCGTCCCTCGACAACCTGTTGCAAGTATTATAGCATAATCTTCCAGACAAAATAATGAAACTTATCCCTGACTTTCACAGGGTTCAGGCCGCCTCATATGAACACGAGGCGGCCTGATTTGTTCAACACCCAGCAATTTCTCCTTCAAAGATTAATTCTCCCTGCCCACACGGAAAAGGAGAGTTCCAAGGCAATGCTTAAGCATGGGGAATGGGGCCAGTGGCTGAAAGAATCGGTCTGTTACTCCCAAAGCACCGCCACCAGACTCATGCAAATCTATAAGGAGTACGGCCCTAAACTCCTCGACGTTTCCGAAGGAAACATCAGTTCAAATTATGCAGCGCTGCACAATTTGACTTACACCCAAGCCCTTATCCTCTTAGGTGTCCCGGAAGAAGAGCGGGGGAAATTTATTGAAGACAATGCAATTGATAATATGTCCACCCGAGAGCTGCAGCAAACAGTCAACGAAAAGAACCAGGCGATTGAGGACAGAGATCAGGCCCAAGCAGAAAAAGCTCAGGCCATTGAGAATCACTAGCCCTTTTTAAGCCGTATAGAAAATCATCTGAAGCTCCTCTTTCTTGTACCCACATAAATCAAGAATACTATAGGTCATGCGGATCGTTCTCACAAATGGAAAAAATGAATAAGCGATGATAACTAGGCCAAAGCCAATAGCATGACACAAATCACTCCGAACTGACGGAACAAAAAATTCGAACCTGTCGCAATCCTTGTAGCATAATAAAGTACTAGCTTGGAAAGCCGTCGATAGTTACAGATTGTGAGCTTCTTATGTGTATATGTAAACATTAAGGCGCAGCGCATTCCCTGTCCATCACCTCGCTACGAAGACCACAAAATAAACCTGACCCCGTAATAGAGTTGCCACTGGCAAGTGATTATTTGCATCTTTAATAAGTTGTATCTTTCAATCCATAGAAATCAAGTAACTGCACAAAGCAATAAAACGCACCTAGGGCTAGGTGCGTTTTAAATCGGCGGAACTTGTCGTTCCAAGGAGGATCATGGAACCTACGCGGAACGACAAGTTCCGCCGAGTACATGTCGGAAACAAAGCACGCCAGTCTTCCCTCGGCCAAGGTCCGTCTAATACAAAGAACTACAATCGGGCCGACCGGAGCTGCAATAGAATAGAACCCTATTCAATATAGATTTTGTGAAGTTCAGCTAATACCAGAATCCTGCGGCAAATGAGAAATAATACGACATATTAGTGCAACTTCTTATCCTATTAATCTCCGTTCAATTATGGATGAGATAATTTTGGAAACATGAATTGCTTACTTTCAATAGATTGCAAATCTTTTTCCATTGCAAACAGAGTGGCCGACAGGACGTCGGCCCCTAAACATCCTCTTACGCACCGATTTCTTTTTCCATCCATACAACGTCAAAGATATTACCATTTTTCTTACCTATGTTCAGAAATCTCCCACATTCTAAAAATCCATTCTTTCTATGAAATTCAATACTTTGTTCATTACTTGAAGATATGCTTGCAAGAATTTGTTTTATCCCCAAAGCTTTGCCTTCTTCCTCAAGCAAATTCAAAGCCTCTTTCCCTATGCCTTTTCCAACTTCCTCTTTTCCAATAAAACATGTAATCTCAGCTGTATGTTTAAAAACCGGCAAAGGACTATGTGCTTTTAGAAAACAAAACCCTACCACTTTGCCAGTTGAATTATTCTTCATTACATATGCTGGATAACCTTTTGTCATTTCAAGAAATTTCCCAAAAAACTCATTAGGTTAGTTTATTCTCGAAATATGCTGCATGACTGTTTTCCACGTAATAATTGAAAATGTCCATTGCTTCCTTCCCATGAGCTAATGTCATAGGTTCAAATCGAAAATCCATAATAACTCATTCCCTTCTTTGTTCTATATAACGTGTAACCGGGCGTATGAAAATGCACTGCTTGAGCTTAAAACATTCTTGTAAAATGTGGATGTAAACCGATCGCCGGGGCCGCATATATTGGAGAGCACTCCTTTTCCAGTTCCGAAACACCAACAGCCGAGGGTCGTCCTGATGCAAGTGACTTAAATCATGCAGAACTATTTGGGCATAAAATTAATGAAAAATTACTGTCTGTTTCATCAGTCGATCACATTTCTACAATAAATATACCCGGCAGCTATCCCTATGGAGGAATTACTGAGCTATGGAGTGTTGATTTTATTGCGGTCAGTGATAGGTGTACGCAATACGGAATTTGTGCAGATGTATGTCCTGTCGGTGCTATTGATTCAGAAAACAGCAATCTGATTGATACTGAAAAATGCATTACCTGTTGTGCCTGTATTAAAAACTGTCCGCAAAATGCCAGAACAATGAAAGCCGGCCTGGTCAAAGAAGCTGCAACGCGACTGAATAATCTGTATAGAGAGCGAAAGGAACCGGTCTTCTTTCTATAGGATTGCAAACAGCGTCAATAGACTGGGAACGACTAGATTATGAAATCACACCGAATCTATAATCGATTCGTAATCGGATAAACCTCTAGTTTTCAGCATTTCTACAATATCATTGACATGCCTAACGAATCCACATGATTGCATTTTTTACGTTAAGCACGACCTCACATAATCAACTGGCACATTCATACGTGTGGCCGTTTCTTCAATCGAAAGTCCGGTGTTGATAAATCTCTTAACAACCATAATCATGTTTTCGCCGACTTCAATAATGTGCTTGTCCAGATCATAGAAACGAACTACTCTCTGACCCCACGAATGTTCAAAGAGCGGATGAACATATTCAATAGCTTTCATAATGTTTAATTTTGTAACAAAGCCGTCCATATCTTCTTCCTCAAAATATAACTCACAGGCATTGTTTCCAAAAACAATATCTTCATCTTGCTTATGAATAAAGCCTTTCCAAGTATCAGCAGTCTGCAATGCAATACCGCCTGTCAAAGTCACATTTGCCCTAAAATCAGCAAGAATCTCTAATCCTAAACGTCGTGATAAAACTGCTTTGCTTTCTCATATTTCTCACAGCAATCAACGTTTTTAGAATTATGATTGCCTCCCACTTGCATATAAAAATTATTTACTGACAGGCACGATAATATTTTGACCAGGGAAAATTAAGTGAGGATTTTTTAATTGATTAAGTTCCTGAAGTTTTTGCCAAGTCGTACCGAATTGCTTGGCAATCCGATACAGTACATCACCAGGCTTAACGATATAGATGGCAGGCTCTATAGTAGGCCCTAGGCCAATGGCTTGTTTCTCAACAATTCTTCCCTCCACTTGGGGGTCTACGACCTGCTTAGCCTGAATGAAGTTTATTACTATCTCGTCTAAAGCCGGATATTCATTCGCAATTGCGTCATCAGCTAACATCGAATAGCCATCTCCGCCGCTGGCCATGAAATCATTGACAGCCAATATATAGTCTTGATTCAGATCTAAGGGGTTCCCTTTAAAAATAATCTCAGTCACTTTCTCTCCAGCCGACTTCGAGGGGTCAATAGTATACTTAATGCCCGATACATGAGGGAAGCCGCCACTAAGCTCAGGATAACTCTTTAGACCATTCTCCAAAGCAGCCTTGATATCCGTACCTTTCACTTTCTTGGTTACGATAAAATTACCAAACGGTAATACGGTAATAATTTGACCCTTAGTAATAGGTCCTGCTTCAATGCTGGCACGTATCCCTCCACCATTGACAATGGCCACGTCCGCTCCAGACTCACTTATTATTGCATCAGCAATGAGGTTACCTAGATTAGTCTCACCCTTGCGGACACGTTCCCGTTCACCCTCTAATTTGACGGCAGTTTTTCCAATGACTTGAGACAGTATTAGTTTATTTTCAGCTAGTATCCCGTTAATAGTCTTTAGAACGTCTTGATCGTCTGGGGTTTGTTCAGCGTCTTCTTTAGTAACCAGTTTAGCTTGTTTGCCAATTAATTTTTTTCCTTCAAACGTTAGTTGGACGGAACCCAGGTTCTTATCATATTCTCCTGCACTTACAATCAGAGTGTTACCGATCATCATGCCTTCATTTAATGTAGTGTGACTGTGACCATCTACAATGAGATCAATCTGCGGTACTGCCTGGGCAAGTTTTATACTCGTGTCCTGACTAGATGGATCCATACCTAGGTGCGCTAAGACAACCATAACATCTACCTTTTCTTTAAGTTCACTTACCATCACTCTGGCCTCTTCCACTGGGTCAGTGAACTTAAGACCTGCGACATTCTTAGGATGGGTTTTATAGGCCGTCTCAGGGGTGGACAGACCAATAATACCAATCTTGATACCCTCTACCTCTTTAATAACAAAAGGAGTCAGAACTCGCGTGCCATCCACTGTTTTTACATTGGCACTCAAGATTGGAAAGTTGGTTATCTCATCGAGTTCCAGTAAACGCTGATAGCCGTAATTGAAATCATGGTTACCTGGCGTCATAGCATCGTAGCCCATGATATTCATCAGTTTAGCGATACTCTCACCTCTTAATAGAGTAGCAACCGTCTGTCCGTGAAAGGTATCCCCGGCATCAAGGACTAATGTATTAGGGTTTTGGGCTTTGAACTCCTTGAACATAGCAGCTAGTTTTGCAAAGCCGATCCCATCATACTCTCCTTCAACCACCCTAGAATGTGTATCATTGGTATGCAGAATAGTAATTGTCTTGAGATCTGCCATCCTCTTACCGCTGCTAGCCCAAGCCATTGTGCAAAAACTAATGATCAATAGCATTGAGACAATAATAGAACCAATTAGCCCTTTTGTTTTTTTCACTGTAAACTCTCCTCCTCAAAATCGCCTTATGAAGCATTTCCACATGATCCTTTTATTTCCTTCTTTATTCCAATACCATTCTGAGAAAAGTAAGAAGTTTGACTAGATATGTTATCGATTATCTCCAAAATACCTTTAATATCACTGGAATAGCCTTCAAGCCTTTTTACCGATACATTTGCATCATCTAATCACGAATCACACCTCAATGTTTTACATCGGTGATCTTCTGAAAAAGCAAAGTACTCCTTGCCTAGTCAAATAGCTCGGAGTACTTTGCTTTGCTCTCCAATATTCATTTGCACAAGAACTTTTCCGTTTAGACTATTGTAATTCCATTCAGGGCGGATAAGATGATAGTATGTTCACCTACCTGATTCCTGACAGCTTGAATAGCATCCTTCAGTCCATTGAATTTCACTGCAAAAATAATCAAATCGGCTGGTTCTGCTGCATCTTCCGGTTCTATTCTGGAATTGCTGTTATCCCATTTCTGAGACATTACTCTCTGTCCCATTATACCATGCAAAAATGGGCTCAAAGAAGAGAATAACATGAATATGGAGTGAACTTATTTTGCTTCCCCTTCTTTCCTAAAGATGTGATTTTCTCCCTTGCGGGCCTTTTTCGGAAATGACTTATCTTGTCTTTTTTCATACATTTCCCGGATCCAAACACTCACAGGGGCCTTCCACTGTTCACTTTTACTAGGTATGTTTTTAATTAAACTTTTAGGATTTAATCCCATCTCTTTAGCCATTTTTAAGGTTTCTTCGTTACGTCTGCATTTCTTTTTTGCTTCAGCCCATTCTGCATCCTTCTTAATACTGTTAGCCAATGCACTTACCCTTTCACTTTGCTCAATTTATACCGTAGGTGAGCGGTTGCATATTTTACAATCTATGGATGTATTATTAATCAAGGACTGACGTATTGCAAGTACGCCAGCCGGCAGATTGTCTAACCGAATACCCCCTCTTCCGAAAAGGGTTTGGTTAACCGTCCCTCGACAACCTGTTATAAGTATTAGAGCATAATCTTCCAACCAAAAGATGAAAACTCTCTGACTATACCAACGGGTTCGGGCCATCTCATACCACGAGACGGCTCGTTTTATTCCTCACAGCACAGGCCCTGCTGAACCATATCCTTTTAACTCATTTTCTTAAAGGATCTGAACTGGATAATCCCCACCACCAGGACAGCCAAACCTAAGGCCAGGGGTAAAAGAAAGGGAAAGCGCTCTGTCAGGGGGGGCTTGGCCTCTTTGTACTGGGAGTTTACGCTGTAACTTTTTAAAAACAGGATCTGAAGGTCGTCTTCCTTGATTTTACTCTGCAGGAAGACCTCCCGGGCATCATATGTGGGGAAAGCCATTTGCTCATTACCCCAGAATATCTTGAAGGGCCCATTATCCCCTTCGTCCTTGACCAGGAGGCGGATAGGAACCAGCCCTATCTGGGCCTGGGAAAACTTCACGGGCTGATTATCATCATTCTGCAGGATAACCCGCAGGCAGCGGGCCTGGGTCAGGGGGTATTCCAAGGAAAGGCTCTCATCCCCCCGCTCAGTTCCTCTGTAGAGATAGCCGGAGGTGACCCTTCGCCACTGCTGACCGTCATTGCTGGCTTCCAAGTAAGCCCGGCGGTAAAAACCCTTCTCCCCGGTGATGAGCTTCATAAGCCTGCTGTTTTGATTGGCGTATTTCAAGTCCAGGGTAAGGGTGGTGGTTTTCCCATTCTCCTCCTGGAGAATGGGAAAAGAACTATAATCAACCTCTGGTTTGTCTTTTTTCAAGCTCTTGTATCCTGCACTGGATACACTCAAATTCTCACCTTTGGGCTGGGCAAACTCGAACTTTATAAAGGAATACTCCAATCCCCTCAATGTAAACTGGTTATTGCTGTCATTAATCCCGTAAAGGGTCTGGACCCCAATTTCCTGCCATTTCTCATTGTCATTGCTTCCCAAAATATGAGCCTTAACCAGGTACTCAGGTTTATCCAGCCTTATGGTAATTTCAGCCCCGCCGGCGGGGATACCCTTGAGAGTAAAGTTGTATTGATCCGTACCCTGAATGTTACCTTTGTTGATGATTTCCAGGGGTATGAGGCTCTCCTTGGATTCCTGAGTCTGGAGCCTGGTATAGCCTGTTTCGCGGCCCTCCTTGTTGAATATCCGCAGATCCCGCAGGGAGGCGTCCATCACGGAATTAGGTTCAGCCTCAATCTCCAGGATGAAAAAGCCCGTAGAATTAGGGGAACCGGGACTCACCTCGCCAACATAGTGGAAATCCTCAGGAACTGCAGCCAAAATATTTGGCGAATAGAGCATGGGAATTAGAAATAGAATCAAAACCATCAGAACTTTGATTATCCTTTTTCCGGCGGTCCGGCCTGTGAACCTCACTGTGATTCACCCCTGTCAAAGAGATTTTGCTTCTTCTGGTAAGCAAAGGAGATGCCTAGAAGGATTAAGCCTAAAATGATAAATAGCACAATTCGATAAATGGTTGCTAAACTGGCCAAATCCATCAAGAAGGCTTTAAGCATGGTGACGGAGGTTAAACCTAAAGCGGCATATCTCATCCCCTTAATATTTCTTTTTAAGCCCCAGCTAAAGAGGACAATAGCATAAATCATCCATAAGAGGCCTAAGCTTAACTGTTCCGGAGAGAGGAAGTATTTGTAGGGGTGGAGTTGGAAAAAGTGCCTGTTTTCAAAGGTCAAGGAAACAAATATTAAACTAAGGGCCCATACTCCTACTCCAAATTTCACGTATTTCTCTTTCTCAAGGACCAGTCGGTTATAGAGGTAATAGATGGCTCCCGAGACAGAGACGGCCAAAAGCAGTGCAAAGGACGGCCAGTTCAGGAGGAAAACCTTGGCCCTATACATTTGATAACCGCTGGCATTCTCCAGGGCCACGATGCTCCCTAGGATCAGGACGGCCATACTACTGAAGCGGATGTCCGGAATTTTCAGCTTATATCCCATTAGGAACAGGCCCAGAGCTTCCCCCAGCCAGGAAATAGCCAGGTAATTTTCATTCCTGGACCAGGCTGGTATTGCCATATTGCCCAGGATCAGCACAATAATACCGACCAGGACCAAAAAGCGGCTTTTCAATAGACTTCCCAAAAAGAAAATCCCGCAGGCTTCCAGGACCCAGGCATAACCCACATATTTGTGATTTAATTGCAGATAAAAGGCCACGGTGATAAGTTTGATAGCTACGACAAAGAGGGTATAGACCTGCTTTTTATCTTCCTGGTTCAGCCGGTAGGCCAGACGTCCGATATAGATGTAGGCCAGGGCCGTGGCCAGAGCGTAAAAGCCCATGTAGTCTTTGATTATGGTACCCTGCAGGAAAATCCTGCTCCAGATGAAAAAGGTGGTGGCATTGAGGAAGATTAGGATAGTCTCGGCGGAATTAACCTGAGATTTAACTTTGATATTGTAGCCGCTGGCAATAGCCAGATAAGCCAGGAAATTCACCACGACGAAGATAAATGTAGGCAGTATGAATTCATTCCTATACATTCCGAAGTACCAGACCAAAATCAGCAGCTGATTGAAGAAAAAGCTGATGAGACGGAAGGAATCCCAGCGCTTATATATGGATACTCCCAAAATTCCCAAAGTGAGAATGCATAAGTAGCCGAAGAAAATCCAGGGCAGAGGAGTCCCCGTAGATATCAGCAGGGGGGCCCCGTAACCGCCGACAATGCCCAGGATGCCGATAGTCAGGGAGTCATGGCGGACGGCGGTAAAGACTGTATTGGCCATAACTACGATGAGAAAAGCGAAAGCCCAGGCGGGTGAGATGAGATGATAAAAATTATAGGCGGCATAGACGGAGAAGTATAGAGCCAGGCTCCCGGCTCCTATCAGTCCTTGGGAATAGATAACATATTTCTTCCTCAGCCTTTCCCCTGCACCCAGCATGACCAGACCCACCATAATACCTAGGACAATACGCCCTGTGGGACCAATCCACTGGTTATCAAAGCTGTACTTCAGGAAATAAACCAATCCCAGAATAACGGCTGCCGCCCCAAGGCGGTTGAACCAGGTCCTGCCTATTTCAAACTCAATATTCCCTTGTTCCCTGCCCATGCGCTCCGGTATAGCTTGCAGGTCCGATACTGACTCCGGTTTCACCTTCATCTGCATCTGTACCCCGGCATCTTCTCTTAAAGGTTTAGCCGGCATGTGGGCTTGGGGCGATTCTTTAACGACAGAAGGGGATGCAGGGGGTTTAATCCCCAGTTTGTTCTCGATGGCTTCCAGTCTGTCGGCCAGAAGTCTCTGATTGACGATGATTTCCTCCTGCTGGCGCCGCATTCTTCTCATCATTTCCTGGTTATTCTTGTTTACTCCAAACATTTATTACCTCCACTCATCATAACGCCATGAATATTATCCTTCAAAAGCCATTTTCTGGTGTATCATTACTAATTCTATGTAGATTTAGACATACCTTCTATTTATATGACTTTTTTAAAGCCTACCTAACATAGGTCCAATAGAGGCTTCAGCTATAGGTATGCTGGTTGCATAATTAACAATTCATGGGTATAATATTATAAAAGGACTGACGTGTTGCAAGCACGTCAGCCCGGCAGGTTGTCTAACCGCAACGGTTAGCCCGAATTAGGGGTTATAAGAAATAACCGCCATCCGGCTAGGGGCGGTTATTTCTTTTTCATGATCATAACAACGAGTGCCGCAAATGCAATCATGAGATACATTGCCTCAAACATTGAGATCATCCTACCACCCCCTTTCTAAAAGGGTGTGGCCAACCGTCCCAAGACAAACTGTTGCAACTATTATAGCATAATCTTCCAGACAAAATGATGAAACTTATCCCTGATTATTCCATGGCTCAGGCCGCCTCAAACACGAGGCGGCCTGATCTTTTCTACGATTCTTATTTAATTATGAGCCGTGATAATAACTTGCGCTATAATGTAAAGAACAGCTCTCTATGCCTTCAAGAGCAAAGAGAACTGTTATAAGCACTGTCGCAATACTACAGTGGACCAACCCTTGTTTCCGCGCAATTAATTATTCTTCTTTTTCCAGTCATTAAGTGGTGGACCCGCTATTCCAAGGGGAAACCCTACAGCAATCGCTATTTGCGCTGAGCGAAGTAGTGTTGAATGGATCTGAAATTCTAAGGCTAGAATAACTGTAACTGTTGTTAAGACTAATACCACTGTAAATCCGATCATCAGTCTTATCTTCTGTGGAACGAATCTTCTGAGCTGATAGCCAGCGACAAACGCCAGGGGAACCACTAGGATGTTTAGGATAATAACATGTAGCAGGAAATCATACATTGATTTCCTCCCCCCTTTGAATCAAATCAAATAGTGTATGGTGTAAATATCATTATATCAGCCTATTCTTCCCTTAATCAATCTATTACTTAGTCTATTTTCACCAGCAGGTTAGCAAAGAGCGCTGCCCGTTCGGCTAACTTATCGATCTCAATGTGTTCATTCTCCCCATGAGCTCCGTCGCCAATGCAACCCAAGCCGTCCAGGGTGGGGATACCCAAGGCTGCGGTGAAGTTTCCGTCGCTTCCTCCACCCACGCTAGCCTCCCCCAATTCAAAACCAAGAGAATCCGCGATATTGCGGGCAATCCCATAAAGCGCCCCAATTGCAGCTGTTCGTTCGAGGGGCGGCCTATTCATTTCACCCGTAACAACTAGTGATGAACCCTTTAACTTTGGTTCTAAGCCAAATATAGCTTGTTCTAAGCGTTTGCCTTCCGCCGCAGTAGCTACTCGAAGGTCCACTTCGGCCTCAGCTTCCGAGGCAACTACATTCGAGCGTGTACCTCCTTTAATCACTCCGACGTTCAGAGTTGTGCCTTTCTCATAATCCGTTAATTGTTGTAGTTTAAGAATCTGGTGTGCTAATTCTTCAATGGCGCTTACCCCTTGAGCATGATTGTTTCCGGCATGGGTTGCTATTCCCTGTGCTTTCACAACAAACATTCCAACCCCTTTACGCCCGGTTTTAAGCGCCCCAGTTTTAGCTTCAGCCGGTTCTGCTACTAAAACAACTTTGCTTTTTAGAGCCTCCGCTTCTATGTAGGCTCTGGAAGTAGGACTTCCAATCTCTTCATCCGAGGTTATAAGAAAGACAATTCGTTTTTTTAAGCGCACCCCTAATTCTCTTAAAGTCTTCACTGCCCAGAGAGACTGAATAATTCCACCCTTCATATCCAGAATACCCGGGCCATAGGCGCGATTTCCTTCAATTCTAAAGGGCAAACGCCCTACATCCCAAACCGTGTCCAGGTGGGCGAGGACCAGAATCTGTTCTACCCCTTTACCGTAAGTCAGCTTTAGGTGGTGGCCCACTTGAGATTGAAGAATTTTTTCAGCACGAATGTCTAAATGCTGAGCAAAAAGATGTTCAACCAGTTCACCGGACTTGTTTACTAATTCTCTGGAATTGCTGGGAGACTCCGCTTTAACAAGTCGTTCCAGAGAGGATAGCATCTCGCCTTGGCGTTCTTTGAGAATATGGAGAAGTTCTGACATTAAACAGTCTCCTTTAAAAAAGATTATACGGAAATCGTCAATTTCTGATTTCTGTATGTATTATTCCAGACCCTGGTTTCTTAGAAATTGCTCTGAACAGATGGCAGTCAGGTTAAATTTTTTCTAAAACATAATAGCTGATGGAGGCATCCTGACGCAATAATCCTACCGCAGAATATCCCTTGGCAAACATTAGTATCATTTGACTGCGAACCGCCAGTCGCCACTCTCTGGCCAGATCCGGGTTATTAGCCTTGATCTCCTGGATAGAACATGGAACTGGGACCAGAAAGCCGGAGGCAGCTTGAATTTCCTTCAGGGCTTCTGGTCTTGGATATTCTCCCTGGAGACTCCATTCAGAAAGCAGCGGATAACTCTGCCATTGAGTTGATCTCAAGGAGGAACCGTCTATAGCCTTCGTCACTCCTTCGGAGAGCAGCTCCCACTCTACCCAAAAGCGGTCTGAGGGCAGACCCTGGTTCAACTGATCTTCCATCTCTCCATAATAACTCGGGAGATAGGTTTTGGTATAAGCTCCCAGTTTGCAAAGATTCAGGTAGGCATTGCGAGCCTCCAAGGGATCGAAGGTCCAGACCATTTTCCGGTAGCCATAATTTATAGCCCAATCCCTTTGCTTCAGCTTTAGCTCTCTGCCTAACCCGAGATTCCTGTAGTTCGGGTCAACTGCAAGCATATGAGAACAAAGGTAGGCCTCTGTTCCTTTATAACCAGGAAACCCATAACAAAAGCCAATCATGATCTTGTCCATAAACGCCCCGATGACCACACCTCCATTATGGCTTGTAGCCATCATCTCAGGGAGGGAGGCAGCGACGCTGGCGCTCCAAATTCTTTTCTGCATAGTCAGGGTCTCTTCAATTTCACTTACGGAGGTTAAAACTTTATAATTAATTTCATGTTTCACTGCTTCCGTCCTCCTAATCTCTTTAACCCCATGATTCTGTGGTTGGTATGTGAAACTCAAAACCAGATTGTCCGTCGTAGGTCCTCACTCGATCCTGAACCTTTGGCCAATCAGCCGCTGCCACCCCCGTAGTTAGGGCTTTCAGGAGAGAGAAAATTGCGGCCATACCATTCAAAGCAGATGGCTGCGGAGTAATGGCTTTCAGTAAGACATTGGCCTCAAGCCCTATGGGGGAAAGCTCATCATCCGAAATCCCCAGAACTTTAACCCCTTTAGTTTTCGCTGCCTGTACAAAAGAAATTGTCTCTGATGCGTAACGTGGGAAGGAAAAGGCGATGACCAGCCAATGTTCATCCATTTCCATGATAATACTGTCGGCGTCATCAATCGGGCCCCTATAGAGAGAAGTGTCACCGCGAATCAGGTTTAGTGTTAAAGAAGTCCAGTTGGCCAAGGAATATGAGGTTCTAAACCCTACGACAACAATCTTCTTCGCCTGTATGATAAGATCAACAGCCTTGGTAAAGAGTTCGTTATTAATCGAACTAAGAGTTTGTTGAATGAAAGCAACATCTTGCTCCATTACGCGTTGGATGAGATTATTCTCACCAATCAGTTCTCCAGTAGTATCGCGGTAGTTCTTGAGCGGTCCTTCCTCTTCGTCGGAATTAAGCAACGACTCTCTAATTTCTGTTTGCAGAGCACTATAACCAGAATATCCAAGAGCATAACAGAATCTAATCACCGTGGTTTCACTTGTTTCAGTCAGCTCGCCAATTTTCTGGGCAGAATGAAGAGCGATAGTTTTCGGTTGACCGATCACGAATTTAGCCACGGTCTTTTGACGGGTTGTTAATTCCTGATATCCTTTGCGTATCTGTTCTTTGATGTTTTGCATGTTATCACCTGTCAAATTATACTTTCACTATTTATCAAATATCGCTTAACTTGAGAGTCCACGACCCGGAAGCCGATACCCGGTCCGCTGGGAACTTGAATATACCCATCACTGGACATCATCACCTCGGGCTCGATAATATCAGTGTCCCAATAACGAGAAGATGCTGATGTATCACCAGGTAAGGTGAAATTCGGTAAAGATGAAAGGGCGAGATTATGCGCCCGTCCAACGCCTGATTCCAGCATTCCGCCACACCAGACCGGAATTTTATGCTCTTGGCAGTAGTTATGAATCCGGATAACCTCCTGCAAGCCGCCAACTCTACCGACCTTAATGTTCACGATTCTGCAGCTGTCTAGTTCGATGGCCTGGCGAGCGTCATCCAAGGTATGAATGCTTTCATCAAGACAGATGGGGGTTTTTATCACTGCTTGGAGTTTCCGGTGGTCAATCACATCATCATGGGACAGGGGCTGTTCGATCATCATTAAGCCATACTGATCCATTTCTTTGAAGATATCTGAATCAGCGAGTGAATAAGCCGAATTGGCATCGACCATTAGAGGAATATCTCCGAATTCTGCACGTAAGATGCTTACGGTTTCAAGATCTCGGCCTGGTTTAATCTTCACCTTGATCTTGCGGTATCCCTCCGTAAGGTATCTGCCGACCACTTCAACTAAATCAGACATTGACGGCTGAATTCCGACGCTCACCCCCACGGCGATTTTTTCTTTGACACCGCCAAGAGCCTTACTCAGAGATAGGCCCTCTTCCTTAGCCCAGAGATCCCAAATTGCCCCTTCCAGTCCCGACTTGGCCATATTGTTTCTTCTGATAGGCTTAAAGAGATTGGTGACTTCCCTCGGGTGCCCGATTTCTTTGTTGAGTACCAGGGGAGCAAGGAAGTCCTTAATAATATGCCGAGCAGTCTGAGGAGTTTCTTCGTTGTAAAAGGGTGCAGCCATGACAGTGACTTCTCCATAGCCAACTGCCTCTTTGCCATGCACCTCCACCAACAAAAAGACGCGGTCATTCTGAACACCAAAACTTGTTTCGAAGGGTTTCTTCAGAGGCATCTGCAATTGATGCAGGATAATCTTATGTAGGCGCATTTTTTATTCAGTCCTCCTTGCTATATCGGTTTACAAAGGAATAAAGCGTAAGCTTCATTCTTCTATACTCTTTGAAGCCTAAACTTTATAAATGTAATATACTTAACACTCAGATACAAGTCAATTCAGAATTATATGAGATTTTTGCAAGGGCAACTAATATTCCTTGGGAGTCTCAAATTTAGATATTTTATCGATTATTTCTAAAACACCTTTAATATCATTGGAATAGCCTTCAAGCCTTTTACTGATGTATTTGCATCTGCTAAGCTCGAAACAACTTTCGTTAAGTCTAGAGATTGCTCTCTCAGTGATATTGCGAAAATATTTAAAGTACCTATCTAGGAAATCTTTAATTATAGAGATTAGTTACTCAACCTTTCTCCCATTGACCTTTAGCTCCTGTTTAGTCTCTATATGATCATAGAGCTTGCTGATTATATTACGCTTAGTATTAATGGCATTGCGAATGTTCTCCAGAATGTAGTCCTAAGCTTGTTTTTCCAATTGGATGGAGCAGCCTCTGTGCTCATTGGCAAAACACGTCTTGATTTCCCGCTCAATGGTTTTTCGACTCTCGCTAATCGTAGGTTGACCGATTTCTACAATACCGGCCAGATCTTTTGACTTAATTTATTCTTCTTTCGTAATTCCAAAAATTTAGCTCCATAATCTATTCCCATTATTTCGCTTCCTATCGCTAAAGCAAAAGCAATTACAATTATTGTCAAAAGGAAGATCATTCGAAAATTAAGCATGGCCCAGAAACGACAACGTTGTCATTCTTGACCATGCTTTTACTTCTCCCCATCCCCGGCATATGGATCAATATATAGGTGAGCCAGTTGCATACTTTACAGTCTGCTACACAGCTATGAATATTTCCTGCATTATTCCGTTCGCTACGGCGGCATTCCTTTTGACCTCCGCATTGAACAACCTAATGCTGAAAGCTTGGCTGCTATTGATGATATCAATAACCATCCCAATATGAGCAAACCTTTGACAGCGTCAACGCTTTAATGGAGGATTTGAACAGTTTTAAATCTTAGGACTGGTTTACTTTAGCAGAAGTATTCTGATAACCCGAACCAGCCCGGTTCTTAATTGCAGAATCCAAGTTCGGTCCTTGAAGAACGGTCCAGTAATATTTTGCTGCAATTGCGCAGGATGTTGCATTATTCTCTAACACCAAAGCATCCGCTGAATCTAAGAGGTTGTTATAGGTGTTAAGGATTTTCTGAGAAACGATGGTCTTATCCCCTGACGAGACCAATGGGCTATTGTAAAGAGTATTATAAAATGCTAAAGCTTGTACATAGTAATCGCCCCTGGGCTGCTGAGGGATTTCATAGTTATACCAGAAATCTCCATTCGTCATTAATGACTCAGAATCAAAGGCCAGGTCCCCGCTGTGCATGGGAGTTGGAGTGCTCCAGCAACTGGAGAGATTCGGCGGATCTGTAAGGGGTAATAGGGATCTGGGAAGAATTGTGGCACCTGGAGCAAAGGTAATTGCACTGTTGTATTTTTGCCCGAGAAGGCCAAATACCTTATCCTGATAGGCGTCTTGACCCGTATAGTAATTCGGGTTATTTTCTTTGGTCCAAGCATTATAGGCCCATAGGGCAAAATACCAATTCTCTAAGACGTTGCGATTCCCGTCTCCAATCTTGGGGTAGGCTCGAAACTTGTTATTGAGAATTTTACAGCCTGTGTCAATATTATAATCCAGATCACTTTTCAGCCTGGAAACATCGTATTCGGGATAATTGGCCGGAGAAATCTGCATAATTCCTATGCCGCCGTCGGCAGATATAAAGGGTTGATCGGTTAAAGGCTGTCCTGTTGTTGGATCTGATTCGTATTGTTTCCATCCACTCTCTATCCAAGCAATAGCTTTAACCAGCGCAGGCGGAATATCATTCTGATTGGCTATATCCTCTATTTTTTGGGCAATTATTGCGTTTTGTCCATTTGTATCCCTTGTATTTACAAGATAACGTTGACTCTCCGTAACTACTGCGTCGCCTCCAAGTGCAGTGACAATACTATTAACGGACATCTTGCTTTTCACGAAAACACCTGCAGCAGGAGACTTAACACCGTCAGTGAGGACTATTGCAGACTTAGTTTGAGCAGCCAGCGGTGCACCGGAAAGAGCATCAATACCTGTAACTCCATTGGCTAAGTATACCTGGTCAAAGAATAGAGAACCGGCAAAGTCTTTAATGACTTGATCATTCGTATCATAAGCTGTGATCCCAGAATGGCGGGTAGGCTTTGGAAGTTGGTTTAACACAGTACCATTAATGACGCCGGTTCCGCCAATGACATCAGAAGTCGTGATGTGAGGATTTTCTTTTAAGAATTCTTGGACAATATCAGGAAGTTCAGCACTGTTCGTCAAAAGAATCGGTTGACTGGCCTGGGAAGCAATAGAGGCAATTGAGAGGGCGTCTTGGGTTAACCAGCCGTAGGCAACCGCAACTTTCGTCACCGGTGCCCCGAGGGTAACCATCAGTTGAGCGATCTTAACCGAGGTTTCAAATCGGTCACCTCCACCAAGGGGTACAACCGTAATATTCATTGCTTTCAGCTCATCGAGGACTCCTTGCCTGATCACCGCAGTTCCGCTGGTCACATAAACCTTCGTAACGGCGAGTTTAACAAGTTCGTCTTTGGTAGCAGAGTCAAGTGTGTTTCCAGCTCCGGTCAGAAGGATAGGCGCTTTTAAATAATAGGCCAGCGGACCGGAGGTTAGGGCATCAACCATACCATAGGAAGTTGAAGAAGCAAGAATTGCCGTTCCAGTCCAACCTGTTTGATCAGCAATTCTGACTGCGGTTTGTTCAGCATTTGTACCTGCCAATCGAGTCGGAATCGTGTCGGAAGCAAATACGTTAAGAGGGACCATTGTCAATGTCATACTTGCCATAACCAGAGCAGCTAAGGCTTTTTTTATTTTACTCATGATCTTATTTTTTCTCCTCACGTCTCTTTAGATTCATTTAACCATCGCTCTTGAAGCATCTTACTGCCTCTATTTAGACTTAAGTATATTTGACCAAATGATCAATATTATGGCTTAGGTTAAGTATTCGTTGGCGTGATGAATTTTCCTCCTGGTAATATTTGTGTGGAATGCGTATGTCTCATTCCGAGGTTTCTGTTTGCACATCCACCCTCTATTAAGAAGAGGCGCTATGAGTATAAAGAAAAGGCATTTTCTTATTTTATACTTGACGAGGATAAATGTTCGGAGTAAACTAGGTTAGTATTCTTAAAGTTAGTATTCTAACAGTTAGATTTCTAACAAGATTGGTGGTGTAGGCTTTGAATTATTCTGAGACTAGAGAATTACATGATTTACTCTTTAGTTTTATGGATATGTTTCATGAAAAATTCCTTTATTCCTTTCGGAAAAACAATGAAAGTAAAACCGGCATGAAGAAAAATCATGTCAAAATCATTATGATATTATATCGGTTTAAAAATTTGACCTCCACTGAAATTGCTAAGATGTTATATATGGAGAAAGGCAGTGTAACCACTTTAATAGACCAATTGACAGAATCCGGTTTTGTTTTACGTTGCGATTTTGCCAATGACCGTCGAAAGTCCTTGGTTTCGCTGACCGATTCCGGAAAAGCACAAATAGAAATTGTTATTGCCAATCACCTCCAGAGTATGCAGGAACTATTTCAGAATGTCGATTCCGATGAAATGGAGCAATTTGCAGATAACCTAAAGAACGTTGTGAAATTTATGAACAAATTATAGAAGGTGGATTAATTATGAGCAATGAATTAGCCATGGGGAAACAGAACGTTGGCAGTTTGCTTTGGAAATTCTCTCTTCCAGCCATCGTCGGTATGCTGGTGAACGCACTTTATAATATTATTGACCGAATATTTGTTGGCCGCGGAATTGGATCACTGGCTATTGCGGCGACAACAGTAGCCTTTCCCATAATGCTTATTTTGATGGCCTTTTCGATGCTGATAGGAATTGGGGCTACAGCGTTGATCTCTATACGTCTGGGAGAACAGAAAAAGGAAGAAGCGGAAAAAATCATCGGCAACGCCTTAACGATGTTAATCATCTTACCCCTAATTATATCGGTCATCTATCTTCTTTTTTCAGATCCCATTCTGATTCTATTTGGTGCCAGTCCGGAAGTCTTACCCTATGCCAGAGATTTCACGCACATTATCATGCTGGGTTCCGTTTTAGGCTCACTGGGGATGGGCATGAACAACTTCATAAGAGCAGAAGGCAATCCCAGATTGGCCATGATTACACAACTAACAGGCACGTTTATCAACGTGGTGCTAAACTATATCTTTATCTTTAAATTGGGCTTAGGTATTAAAGGATCCGCTTTAGCAACAATATCAGGTCAGATGGTTACGACGTTCTTGGTATTAAGCTATTTCTTTTCAGGACGAAGCATCGTAAAAATCAGGTTGAGAAATATGAAACCTCAGATCGCTATACTAACCAGTATCGTAGCCATAGGATTCGCACCTTTTGCCATGCAGCTTGCAAACAGCCTTCAAAATCTGATACTTAACAAAAGTCTGTTCGCCTATGGCGGAGATTTAGCTTTGTCTGCCGTAGGAATCATTATGAGCGTCGCTATGTTGCTATTGATGCCTGTCGTAGGGGTTAGTCAGGGTGCTCAACCCATTATTGGTTATAATTACGGAGCGAAGCAATATGCCCGAGTAAAAGAGACTTTGCAGAAGGCAGCTATCGCAGGTACTGGGATCTCTATCCTTGGCTTTTTAGCTATCTATCTATGGCCAACACAAATTGTAGGATTGTTCAGTAACAACGATGTGGCACTTACGAACATGACGGCTGAGGCCATGCTGGTATATTTTGCGTTGTGCCCTTTGATTGGTTTTCAGATCATTGGTTCCAGTTACTTTCAAGCCGTGGGAAAAGCAATCCCCTCCATTATACTCAGTCTGTCCAGACAGGTTTTACTGTTTATCCCTCTCTTAATATTCTTGCCAAAATTCTGGGGAATCGATGGCATCTGGAGAACTGCCCCTATTGCAGATGGATTAGCAACCCTATTAACCGCTATCCTAATTTATTTAGAAATGAAACACATTACTAAGATGCAACATGATCAAGCAGCATGCGAAGACAAGAAGATAGATCATGTAGCATAAATCATATCGGGGGCACGGATAATAGACCATCCCCCATAACTGGACGAAGCTGGGCATTGTCTGAAGGCCCGGTCGTCTAAATGAAAATACCCTCCTGCATTAAATCAACGCAGGAGGGTGTTCAATTTGTAGTGGACCTAAAAACAACCTACCTATCCTATCCTGAAAAACTCGCTGCCGCTCTCAGTGATAGTATTGTCGAACTGATCGGAGAACAATGGTCTTATTCAACCTTCGACGATAACCTTACCATTATCTAAAGGAAACACAAAGTCCAAACCCATTTCATCTTTGTACTTATCATAAGTTTTTCGCCATTCAATAGTGTTATCATGCTTATATTTGATCACGACAAGCTCAGTATCATACCAAACGGAAGAGACATAGGCAGGTTGAGGTATACAGTTTATTTCCCTGACAGCAGTAACTATGTAACCGCCGTCCGACGTGGGCCTGATATTCCTTGTAGCATATTTTAAATCTTCAAGACTTTTCTCTTCCTGCCCATTATAATCAACAATCAAGATACTCCCTTGATTTTGTTGTCCTGCCGCAATAATAATATTGATATGTGGAAGCAAAGATAAGACACGCCCCCACAACCCTTTATGAAGGCCGGATTTCAACCACACTCTGTTTCCGTTTTCATCAAGCTTTATTAGAAAACCGCTGCCAAGCGTACCTTCAACGGCGCTGCTCCCCTCATACCCGAGAACATAGACATAACCTTCAGCAAGGCCCAGTTGATTGTAGACAAAGTGTTCATTTTCTTTAGTCTTGACTACCCATTGCAAGGAAAGGTTTACATCAATCCTAGCAACAAAATCAGCAAACTTTCCTCCTTCATGCAGTCCGAAATCTCCATTTTGTGATGTCGTGTGACCATTGATGATCATTCCCAGATCCTTATCATATTTTGCGCCGTCAAGATTTTCAAAGCCACTGCCCCCAAACCCTTTTTGCAGTATGACCTGACCATCTTTAGCCAGCTTTGTAACGACAATATCAAATGCTCCAGTCCTCGTCTGCTTCCCCTTTTCACCCGACCACCTTCCTACCGCTAGGATTTCATCCTTCTCCGTGATAAAAAGATAACGCAGCATATCCCCTAGATCATCGTCAAACTCCTGTTGCCAAAGTTCTTCTCCATTCTTATCACATTTTACAAGGATACTTTTTTCCCATAACATGCCCTGATCACTGTAACGGGGAAATGTCTGCACTGAAAAGATATAACTTCCATCAGGAAAAACCTGCAAATTATTGATCTCTCCCGAGATTGTCGGATACATATAAACCTTGTCCCAGACAAGGTTACCTTCAAGATCCAGCTTTGATATTTTGGGTCTGCTTTTAGAATTATTTTCATTAACCAAACTCGTTGCAAAATTTACTTTATAACTGCAGAGTATCCCATCCTCTGTTTCTCTGACAATCAAACCACCTAAAGAATCAATGTTTATATCCATCTTTATCTCAGGAACCATGCTAGGGTTTATATCTTCCAATTTGACATAATTTGTTGTTTTTCCGCTGATCGTAGCCCAATTATTTTCGTTATTAAAACCATTATGCAAATTCAGCTCTGCCACGGGTAATCCTTCATCAGTATTCTCTGGATCACTCTTACCTGAACTAATTTCAGGCTTGCTGAATGCTAACGATGACCATAAGAAGGCACAAAGCAAGCCAAGCATAAGAACTAATTGTATCTTCCTTTTCAACCTATCATCTCCCTCACAATCCAGGATTAGTAAGCATGAACTACTGACTGCTCCCAGATAATCTCCATAAACGAATTTCGGAAAACAACTCCAGACTATTGCAATAGTTTTGTTTATACTATTGCAATAGTCTGGAGTTGTCAAGAAAAATTTGCATTGCTGCTTTGGAGTTTGATATTTCTCGCTTTCTGAATGTAAGCCTGGCTTAAACTTCCCTAGGGTTTTTATCCTGCAAGCACTTTATTGCTATCATTTCCCGAAAATAAGCATCTGCCTTCATCAGCAGATGCCTAGGTGACAAATATTCATTTTCACGGACTGGATACTAGTATGCATCGTTCGATATAATCCGTATCAACATCCCCCCTAAGGAAATGGGGATTCCCGAGCACTTTCAAATGAAAGGGAACAGTCGTCGGGACGCCTTCAATTCTAAGATTCCTTAAGGCCTTTTCCATTTTTCCGATAGCTTTTTGCCGGGTTTCTCCCCAAACAATCAGCTTGCAAATCATAGAGTCATAATAGGGTGAAATAACAGAGCCCTGATTGACAGCACTATCAACGCGAATTCCATCACCCTGGGGAGCCTGATACGCTTTAATAGTACCCGGCGAAGGCATAAAGTTCTTCTCCGGATTCTCAGCATTAATCCTGCATTCAATCGCCCACCCGGAAATCAGGATGTCTTTTTGTTCATACCGTAATGGTTCTCCCGCAGCCGAACGAATTTGTTCTTTTACGATATCAATTCCAGTGACCATTTCTGTAACCGGGTGCTCTACCTGGATTCTGGTGTTCATCTCCATAAAGTAGAAATTATGATCCTTATCCAGCAAAAATTCTACCGTTCCAACGCTCGAATAATTCACTGACTTGGCTGCTTGAACCGCCGTTAATCCCATCTTCGCTCTCAATGTCGGTGAGATTACGCTGGAAGGTGCTTCTTCCAGTAATTTTTGATGGCGTCGTTGCAGCGAGCAATCCCGCTCCCCCAAATGCACAATATTCCCCTGCTTATCTGCCAGAATTTGAAATTCGATATGGCGGGCTTCTTCCAGATATTTTTCTAAATACAGTTCCGGATTACCAAAGAACATTTGCGCTTCTTTTTGAGCGTTCTGAACTGCCTCAGTTAGTTCTTCAGCATTTCGGGCAATCCGCATTCCTCGACCGCCGCCACCGGCCGAGGCCTTGACCAATATTGGATATCCAATCTTCTCAGCCCTGTCTGCCATCTCTTGATCGGTGAGCACATCACTGGAACCGGGTACTACCGGAACACCTGCTTCTATCATTGTCTTGCGGGCTTTTGCTTTATCGCCCATTGTTTCCATGGCTTGGGCTGACGGTCCAATAAACGTCAATCCCAATGATTCACACGTCTCAGCGAAACGGGCATTTTCTGCTAAAAAACCATAACCCGGATGGATTGCATCGGCACCCGTTTGTACGGCAGCCTCCAGGATATTGGAGATATTAAGGTAACTCTTCAAACTCGACGCCGGGCCAATGAAAACCGCTTCATCGGCCTCTTTAACATGCAAAGCCGCCCTATCCGCTTCAGAAAATACGGCAACGGTTTGTATCTTTAGTTCTTTACACGCCGTGATCACACGCAGAGCAATTTCTCCGCGATTTGCGATAAGAATTTTATTAAACATCTCGTCTCCTCTTCTCAAAGACATCATCCTGAGAGCTTTCCTGAAAATGATCTCTGTACTTTTCTTTTATCTGAAATTTCTGAATTTTTCCGCTAGAATTAATCGGCAATTCCTGCACGTAAATAACATCCTTCGGAACCTGGAACTTTGCCAAGCGCTCTTTACAATGTCCGATAATTTCCTCCTTGGTGATGTTTTCTCCGGGCTTAGGAATAACAAAGGCCGTAACAGCCTCACCCCAGCGAAGGTGGGACAGACCTACAACGACTGTATTGAGTACTTTTGGATGAGCCATAATTACGGATTCCACAAGAATTGAAGGAACGTTTTCTCCCCCAGATTTAATTAGGTCCTTTTTTCGATCGACGAAGATAAGCAAACCATCTTCATCAAGCTTGCCCAGGTCACCTGTGTGGTGCCAGCCAAAAGCTCTGGATTGATTCGTTTCCTGTTCATTTTTCCAGTATTCCACCATGACCGACGGACCCCGATGAACAATTTCTCCGACCTCGCCTTTGCCCAGAATATTCCCTTCATCATCCATGATCTCTGTATCGATGATCAGACTCGACTCGCCCCAATAAGGTCCGAACTTTACTAACTGATATTCCGGCTTAAAGGATAAGGTCGCCGGACACATCTCTGTCTGACCGGTAGCCAAAGCGAACTCGGCATTAAAATACTCAATACCTTTCTTTAAGGACACCTCGTCCATAGGGGCTATGGCATAGAGACAAAAACGGACGGTCGTGAACTGTTCAGGTTTAACGTAAGGCGAGGCCATAATTGCCCTGTACATCATGGGCAGCAAAAAGACCCAGTTAATCTTTTCCCGAGCCACCGACTCAGCAAATTGTTTCGGATCAAATCTCCGGAAAATCACCTGAGTTCCGCCCATATTAAGACAGGAGAAACTCAAGATAAATTGAGCAATATGAAACAAGGGAAGAACAGAAGTGGTCACATCCGTTGAATTAAGTTTTAGTTCTAAAGCATTGGCCAAACTCGTCGTAAAAATACTGAGGTTCGACTGTACCACCCCCTTGGGTTTTCCGGTGGTACCGCTAGTATATATGATTAAAACGGGGTCACGGTCTGCTATGAAGACCCGAGGTTCGATGGCTGTCTCGCTGATACAATCTTCAAATCTTGGGTACTTCTCCACGTCTCCTTCCAGGATCACTATGCGACTCTGCCAAGCAGGACTTTGGGGGAGATCTCCCAGTTTGGGTAACAAAATCTGATCGACGAAGATGAACTGACTCTCTGAATGCTCAATAATGTAATGGATATCCTCAACTGACAATCCGAAATTGATAGGAACCCAAACCAAACCAGCTTTAAAGATTCCAAAATAACAGGTTATGAAGTCTATGGAATTAATACCAAGGACTGCAACTTTGTCACCCTTTTGCAAACCCTTAGCCAGAAGATAATTAGCAAAGCGGTTGGCTCGCTGGTTTAAATCCTTGAAGGTAATGGCATAATCACCGTCGATCAAAGCCACTTTGTTTGGACACTTACGGCTTACCCTCCTTAAAATATCCCCTGCAGCTATTCTGGAAATCAGATTATAATTCAGATCCCCGTCCATCTCCAGTCCTCCCTTCTATTTTCCATAGAGAATCAATAACATTCCATCCCGCCAAAATCTTTGCACCGGGTATTCTCGCATATATCCGCTCCCGCCGTGAACCTGCAAGGTAATGTCAGTTACCTGCTGTAAATAATCGAACCCCACTTGTTGGATTGCTTTTCCCTCTCCTGTAATCTTGTTTCCCCGGGAGAAGTACTCGGTTAATTCTGCGAAGGCAATGCTCACCGCTTGATATTTGCTGTAGGCATCCGCCAAATAGTGTTTGATCACTTGAAAATCCCAAATTTTTTGGCCGAATTGTGTTCTCTCTTTGACGAACTTATAGCCTGCCTTCAGGGTCATGTCCATCAGCCCCAGGGCACAAGCAATGGTCAGAAAGCGTTCAAGATCCTGCACGGTCTGGAAACCTTGTTTGCTTAGCTTCCCCAGGTAGATACTGCCTTGGAGCTGCTCCCCCTCTCTGGCCCATCGAATCTCTTTCAGACCGGACCACCCAAATCTCTCCACAGACTGGCTGCCTTCAGGAAGCGTTGATTGAAGGAAAACTCTAAAACCCTTATCTTCATCTCTATCGAGAATAAAATACTTCTCGTCCGGTGAACAGAAGGATAGAGGGTAGATCCTATCGCCGGAGGAAAGATTATGCCACGGCCAGTTTACATAGGTCTCGCCCTTTACGATACTCGCTGCCAACCTATCCTTTGCTTCACTGAAACCTTCAAGTTCATCCAGCACCGTCAGATTTACGGCAAGCTGCCAAAGAATGGCCAGGGCTAAGGAAAGATGGCTGCTTTTCGTAAAGATTTGTGCCATATTCTTAAGGAGCAGGGGCTTATCAACCTCCTCCAGCCTGATCACCTCTGTAAAGCCCAGCTCAGCTAACTTCTTATACGCACTCTGAAAGTAGTCCCAGGAAATTTCCGTTTGCTCAGTTAATTGCATTTCGCTTTTTACAAAGCGCTCCAATGTCTCCTGATAGATTGACGCTTCACTCATGGTTCCGCCCTCCTTTAGGCTAAATTAAGATCTTTGGCGATCACTTCTAACATGATTTCATCCGTACCTCCGCCAATTCGATACACGCGGGAGTCACGCCAAATTCGTTCGAAGGGATTGTCCTTTTTTACACCCAAAGGTCCTGCCAAAAGGAGCAATTGTTCAGCAACCTGGTAGGCCAATCTTGCGCAGTAATATTTAGCAATAGAGACGAGCTGGGTATCATATTGGCCATGGATAAATTTCTTGACAAGGCCATAATTAAACAGTTTGGCAGTCTCAACCCTCGCCTTTAGCTGCTTAATCTCTTGAGCGGCCTTCTCCGCGATGCTCTTCCAGGCGGGATCTTCTCTGGCTAGTTCATCCCACCTTTCCAATAAGTAACCGGCATACCCCATGGCCCCTGCCGCCCCAATCAGTCGTTCTCCCTGAAGTTCCCACATGATTTCATAAAAGCCTTTACCCTCTTGTCCTAACAAATTTTCTTCAGGCACCTCTACATCTTCAAAAGTAAGCAGAGCCGTATCCGAAGAACACATTCCTAATTTGTTAAGTTTCTTGCTCACAGTTACTCCCGGTGAGTCCAGATCTACAATAATCAGGGAAACTCCCTTAAAACCCGGTCCGGGATTTGTTCTGGTCACTAAAACGATGTAGTCTGCCGAGGGACCATTGGTGATAAAGGTTTTACTCCCATTAATCACCCATTTACCATTTTTCTTAACCCCTCTGGTCTTGATTGAGGCGACATCAGAACCGTGATCCGGCTCAGTTATTCCGATGGCACCTAATTTTTCCCCTTGGATCGCCTTCGTAAAATAGTTTGCTATCTGGGCCGGTGTGCCAAACTGCAGAATAGGCGGGTTGGCCATATCTGTCTGAACAGCTATTCCTAAAGGGAATCCTCCCGCTCCACATCGTGCTAATTCTTCCATTAGAATAATGTTCATAAAATAATCTCCGCCGTATCCTCCCACTTCTTTGGGGTAACGCAGACCAAGAAAACCCCTCTTTCCCATTTCCCGCAGGACTTCTTTAGGAGCGCAGCCCTTTTCCTCCCAGTCGTTAATAAAGGGAGAGATGCATTGGGCCACAAAGACTCTAATTTCTTCGCGCAACCTCTCATGTTCTTGGGAAAAGTAGGAATTTAAAACATCCTTCATAACTCCACCTCGCTTTTATTCAAACAACAACTGACCCTCTTGAACAAAATCTTCTACTTGGCAGACTACTTTCATGATAAGCCCAGGAGCTTCCGCCTTGACGTCAATCAACATCTTCATGGATTCAATAACCGCCACCACATCTCCGGCTTTTACCAGATCACCTTCTTTGACCCGTATGTCGTTAATGATACCACTCATATTCGCCAGGATTTTCATGGTTTCTACCTCCTTGAATTTGCTTATCCACCCTTAGACTCCCGTAAAGTTTGCCGGTCGTTTTTCCATAAATGAGCTGATCCCTTCTTTTAAGTCCTGACTTGTAAAAGAAATGATTCGGTAAACCCCCATGATTTCCATCATCTTCTCCAGGTCAGCCTCTCTGTTTAAGTTATGAATCTTTAACCCCAGATCCATGGTTAATGGACTTAAACGAGCATAGCGCCTGCCAAACTCCCAGAGAGTGCGTTCCAGGGTTTCTCCAGGTACGACCTTATTGACTAAGCCGAACTCTAACGCTTGCGCGGCAGTAAACTTTTCTGCTGTTAACATGAGTTCTAAGGCTTTCTTACTGCCCACAGCTTCCTTAATCATGGGATAAATTACGAAGGGAGCCAGGCCCAGGTTAATTTCTGTAAGTCCAAAAACCGCTTCATCAGAGGCCACCGCCAGATGCCCGGCAGCTACTAATCCTACTCCCCCTCCGAAAGCAGCTCCATTGACTCCGATGATCAATGGTTTATGCAATTCATGGATACTCTTGAAGATTTCCAAGTTCTTTCGCAAACGCACATAATGTTGGGCGGGAGAAAGCTCTATGTCCTTCTCAAAAGCCTTTAAATTCCCTCCGGCCGAAAAGGTATCCCCCATAGCCGATAACAAAATAACTTTAACCTCATCCCGTTCATTTAAGCTTCTTAAGAGTGCGGCCAGTTCCTCGGCTAACTCGTCACTTAAACTATTTTTCCGCTGGGGATTGTTAAGCTTCAAAAAGACAATCCCCTCTTTTTCTTCATATAGTAGGTTGTCACACCTCATATCCTCACCTCTTTACACCGGATGAATGGGATTGTTCTTCTTTGGCCATACTCGTTCTTTGCCCCCATAGGCTTCTAAACGATAAGACAGTTCTTCCCTAATCCCTTCGAAACCAATGATTTGATCCACAATCAGCTCGGAGGCCAAATCATAAATGTTGATATTGTCCGCATATTCTTCCTTCTTCTTATTCACATAGGCCAGTCTGGCCTCCCCTTCCAACTCGGCAATTTTGTTGGAATAGACAGCTTTAACCGCGGCTTCCGGACCCATTACCGCAATGAGAGCTGACGGGAGGGCCAGCACAGAATCTGTCCCAAAGGCGGGCCCGGCCATAGCATACAGACCCGCTCCATAGCATTTGCGCACAATAAGGGTGAGTTTAGGAACCGTCGCTTCAGAAACTGCTGAAATCATCTTGGCTCCATGCCGGATGATTCCCGCCCGCTCCACCTGAGACCCCACCATATATCCCGGTATATCCGCCAGAAAAACCAAGGGAATATTGTAAGCATTACATAACCAAATAAACCTGGCTCCCTTATCCGAGGAATCTACAAATAATGTCCCTCCTTTAACCTTTGACTGGTTGGCAACAATCCCGGTCACCTCTCCCTTGATTCTGGCCCATCCTGTAATGAGCTCTTGGGCAAACAAAGCTTTATACTCCAAAAAGCTGCCCTCGTCCACAATCCTCTCGATTAATTCCTGCATATCAAAAGGTTGATTCTGGTTATGGGGAATTATTTCTGAGACGGGTCTACCCTGACTGGGTTCCTCAGCACCGGACCTCGCCGGTTTTTCCAGGTAACTTTGAGGCAAATAAGCAAAATACTTCTTACATAGTTCAATGGCCTGAGTGTCATCTTTAGCCAGAACATCCCCAAGCCCGCTCACCGTGCAATGCATGCGCGCTCCTCCAAGTTCCTCCAGAGACACCTTTTCCCCGATAACTGCTTCCACCATCCGCGGAGATCCTAAAAAGGCACTGGCTTTTCCTTCCACCATGATTACTAAATCACTGAAAGCCGGGACATAAGCGGCACCCGCCGGAGAAGCTCCAAAAAGAATCGTGATTTGCGGAATAATCCCAGATAATTTCACCTGATTGTAAAAAACTTTGCCTCCGTGATTTCGGCCGGGGAATACTAATTTTTGATCAGTAATTCTAGCTCCCGCTGAATCAATGAGGTAAATAATCGGGAGCTTCATAGCCAGGGCTTTCTCCTGGAGAAGCAGGATTTTTTGTACAGCCTTTGCCCCCCATGACCCAGCCTTGACCGTAAAGTCTGCGGCAGAGAAACAAACCTGCCTGCCGTTGATCCTGGCCATTCCTACGATATTAGCATCTTCCGGAAGCTCAGGATCCAGGCAGTTACTAAAGGTCCCTTCTTCGACAATCGATCCCTCATCAAAGAGTAACTTTAGCCGGTCACGGACAAAGAGCTTGTTTTCTTCTTTGAGTTTCAGATGATACTTTTCCGGTCCTCCTTTATGAATTCTCTCCACTTCCTTTAAATATTTGGCCTGTCTTTCATCCATGGTTATCTCCTCGTTTCTTATAAGGTCTTGGTGCCGCGCCAGAGGCATGGCAGGCTACTCTGAAAAATCTAACGACCTCAGAGGTCCCTCAGGAGTGAGGATACCTGAAGCACTTGGCCCCCTGCAAAATATGATCCGGAACATCTATCTTCATCCGCAAAAGATTAGAGCCAAAGCATTTTCCCAGATTATCACTGCGTAATGATTGAGATGCGCCCCCAGCTAAAGCCCCGTCGATTAAAAACTTAAGAGCTAACACATTCTCCATTTCAAATCTTTGTACCGGCCCCGCGGCCATAGGTTTAAAGTGTTCAAAAACCTTTTCCGCGGTGATTTCCACTTTAAACACTTCAAACATTTCTTTATTCTGAGCAAATAGGGATATATCGCTGCAATCACCCTTGTCGCCCGATCGCACTTGGGCTATTTCGCAAAGTTGAACAATCATTCTTACACCTCCTCGACGGATATTTTAACGAGAGGTTCAATTTCCTCTCTCGGAATCAAGGCAGTTTTTTGACCAATTAATTCCCTTATTGAATGCATCCCACCCAGGCCGCTGGCATGGGGTGGTCCGTTTAGGGCCAGAGCAGGAAATTCTCTGCCTATCTTAGCTGCCTCGTCTTTACTACTTGTGCGGACAGCAACCCTAAGCATGACCTCATTGGTTTCATACTCCGGTTCTGGGGCCAGAGGGCCATGAATGGAGTTAAGTCCGATATATTCGCTGTGTATTTCTTCATAGTTAATACCCTGCATGTCAATTCGTTGTCGCAGGATTTCTTCGGCTTTGCGAGCTTTTGGCAGAGCATCAGGCCATGAGTAAGTAATACTCCCCTCTCCAACAAATCCAGCAGTATAACCTAAGATGGCTTTGAGGGTTGGGGGCTTAGGTTTTCCCGTGGCTCCGCTTACTTTGACCTGGTCAGTTCCTACATTCTCTAATTTAACTGTGGAGAAATCGACGATCCCATCAGGGGTAAGGTAACATGTAGGATCGTGGATCTCATAGAGAAGCTGCTCTTTTACCGTATCAACACTTACCATCCCCCCGGTATTTCTAGGTTTGCTGAAAATAAATTCTCCGTTTTCATAGATTTCAGAAACAGGATAGCCGAGGTTTCCCAGCTTATCGACCTTCCACCACTCACCGCTAAAATTTCCACCTGTCGCCTGTCCGGAGCATTCCATAAGATGTCCTAGGACAATTCCTTGGGCAATTTTATCCCAGTCATCTTCCTGCCAGCCTAATTCATACATTGCCGGGCCAAGAAATTGTCCGCTATCCGTAGTTCTGCCGGTTATGACAATATCAGCACCCGTTGACAAGGCTTTAGCAATTTCCTTTCCGCCCAGGTAAACATTAGCAAAGAGAACCTTATCCCATAAGCCGCCATGTTCCGCGCCTATATCTCCTAAATATCCCTTGTCACCAAACTCTTTAAGACGATCCAGGATATTGTCCCCTTCGACTACAGCAATCTTCAGATCCGACAGACCCAATTTTTTAGCAATCCCCTTGACAGCTTCCATGGCCCCCAGGGGGTTAATACCCCCGCAGTTGCTGATGATCTTAATTCCTTTTTCTTTACAGATGGGCAGCAAACTAGTCATTAAGGGAAAAACATCTTTGGTGTACCCGTCCTTGGGGTTCTTATTCTTTGCCTTTTGCAGGATCGCCATGGTCAACTCGGCTAAGGAATCACCACAGATATATTTGACATCTCCATATCGTGCAACATCAACGGCGGAAGTAAATATATCCCCCCAAAAACCAACCGAAGCCCCAATCCTAACTGACTTCATAATCAACTCCATCCTTTCACCCGATTAACCAATTCTGAGTTAGAAATTAATTTTGCTTAAGCTTAATGCTTGTTATGCCAATCTATTTATGCAATTAATATGCCAGAATAGTATGACTATTATGGCATATTAATTGGCCTTTAATCTCACTTTAACCCAGGCTGACCCCCCTACCCCTTTACATTTGTAAATTAACAACTGTAAATAGCGTTAAGTAGGTGGTGTTAACCACTGTCCCTGATTTTTATATCTGTTGCGAACGAGTTCCAACTCTTTGCGCCGTGCACCAAACTCCTGAGCCTTCTCCGGAAGCCACTTTTGAAAATGTCGTTTAAGTTCTTCGTATCCAAGCCTCGCTCCACTAGGTCCATATTCCCAGCTTAGACCAGAATCATTAATGATAAGGTTTGCTTCTTGACCACAAATTGGACAAACAGACAGGTCAGGCTTGGGAAACTTCCAAAGATCCGACCAGCAGGTTGGACACTGACCATTTTCTGCTCCACGTTTTTCCCCAAACAGAGCTTTCCCTAATTGCCGAATACGAGGAAGGGCACCAGCTGCCTCCACAGCCTCGCCGGGCAAGGCACCAATAAACATATGAGCATCCTTTACATCTAAACCAATACTGCGAGTCATCATGACAAGTGCGGACATGGTATACCCTTCCCACTCTTTTATCCCGGCGGTACCAATAATCACGCAAGGTTTTCCCCAGAAATCGTCTAACAATTGAGCCAAAGCAATGGTTCGATCACTTAATAATTTAGTAATAGCGGCCGGCCCCAAGACATAGCAGGGGGAAGAGACAATGACTCCATCTGCTGCTTTAATTTTATCCGCCAAATAATACAAATCATCTCCCAAAGGGCATAATTTTTCCGGGTTAAGACAAGCATAGCAACCTTTACAGGGTTCCAGTTTTAAGTCAGGAAGCCTGATCAACTCCAGCTGATAGTTTTCTTCAACTGCCTTACAGGCTTCCTTCAAAAGGATCTCTCCATTAGCAATTTTTCGACGGGAAGCTATGATCCCTAAAATCTTCTTCATGGACTCTCTCCTTTACTTAATTTACTTCCTGCTTACAAGCAGACATCTACTAGGGGAAGACTCACTACTTGTGCCTTTTAAGATATGCAAATTCAATACCAAGTGGTAAGTTCTGTCATCTTACCTGCTCTGGCGCAGCTAATCTCCTGAAAAGACTATAACACAAATATTGTCTTAAAACCGAATATTCAGACAATAACCTTGTCTTCTTAACCTTTTTGCGTTAGAGTATATTTGACAAAGGACTTGCTGCTCAGCCCAAACTTGTAGAAGCAACAGGAACGGGGTGGCCTTAATGTATACATCTCTGGATTTAATAACCACAGACTTTATCAAACTTAGGCCCCAATCAACGATTAGAGAGGTTCTTGCCGCCTTTATTGAATATCGTTCGGATATTGCCTGTGTTGTAGATTCCCGGGAACTGCTGATTGGAATCACTACAAAATATGTAATATACCGCTCTCTCCTGGCAGGAGCAACCTTAGATACTACCATCGATGGATTGTATCTCAGCAATGTCCTGACTCTGAACTCAGATGAAGATTTGCACAGTGGTCGTCAAAAGCTCCTTCAGGCCAATGTTGCCCATGCCGTCGTGTTGGATGAAGAAAAAAAAATCCTTGGAGTAGTCACAAAAAGCGATCTAATCCAAGGATTCTTTCGGGAACGAGATGTGTTTATAGAGCGTTTAAATTCGATAACTCAAAACATTCCCATTGGGATCATTGTCGTGGATAACAATAAGAAAGTTATTCATTCCAATAAAGCAAGTCATGAGATCTTAGGACTGACTCATCACAACCTGAATAATCAACTGCTTACAGACTGTTTTCCTGAACTTGGTCATTACTTAAAAGAGATTTTTCGGACGAAAGAAAAACTTATCCTCAATAAACTCGCGCTTAGGAATTTGAATTGTTATGTAACCATGCTTCCTTTAATTGAGTCTGAAAAGATTGACAGTGTCTCCATTATATTTCAAGAATTATCTTCCTTAGATAATATTGCTCTGGAATTAAAAACTACCCAAGGACTCATTAACACCCTGCAAACAGTTTTAGAAAATGCCTATGATGCTCTGGTCATTACTGACCTGCTAGGAAGGATTAACTTTAACAGTAAAAGCTTTTCCGAATTATTAGGGCTTAGCCCTTCCAGGATACAAGAACAGAAAATTGTTGATTTCATCCCCGTATTAGCCCATAAAAAACTTCCCCTGCTCCCCGATGATTACTCAGAAGTAATATTGATTAATAACACTAATTGTCTGGTCTCTATCCATAAAATCATCTCCAAAAAGGAGATTTATGGGTATATCTTCAAGATAACCTACAAACCGATTGATCATCTTAAGACCTTACTTTCCCGTCTTCAAACCTTGGAATCAATGGTTGATACCTCTAAATTAATGGCAGACAGTGCAATTGATGAATTCAGTTGTTTAAAGAAGATTATTACCGCTAATCCCTTAGTTAAAAATATCAAGCGAGAGCTCCCCATCATTGCTAAAACCAATTCTACGGTTTTGATCCTTGGGGAGAGCGGTACGGGTAAAGAATTAATTGCCAATGCCGTTCACGAACTATCCAACCGCTCCGGAAAGTTTATCAAGATTAATTGTGCCAGCATACCTGCTGACCTCCTGGAATCCGAATTGTTCGGCTATGAAGAAGGAGCATTTTCCGGTGCTAAGAAAGGCGGAAAACCCGGTAAATTTGAACTGGCTCACAAGGGAACTATTTTCCTTGATGAAATTGGAGATCTCCCCCTGGCCCTTCAGGCCAAACTACTGAGAGTTTTAGAAGATAAATGCTTTGATCGAATCGGAGGTACGAAACCTCTCAGCGTTGATATCCGGTTTATTGCCGCCACCAATAAAAATTTGAGAGTGTTAATGACAGAAGGTAAATATCGGGAAGACCTCTTTTACCGTCTCAATGTCATAAATTTTGAAGTTCCTTCTTTAAGAAAGAGACGCGAAGATATCCCCTTGCTCATCAAGCATTTTTTAAATGTTTTCAACGCCCAGTATCAGAAAGAAATAATGGAAGTTTCCCAGGACATCATGAACTCCCTTCTCAACTATAATTGGTATGGTAATGTCAGAGAACTCATGAATGTAATTGAAAGAGCTGCCATCTTATGTGAAGAGCCAATCCTATCAAATAATTACTTTGATAGAATCGACTTTCCCCCAACTGAAAGTTTACCAGAAACCACTCTCCCTGAATTAAGTCCCGAAAAACATATGATTATCAGCCTGCTTAAGGAGCATAACAACTGCAAATCAAAAGTTGCTGCCCATTTAGGAATCAGTCGAGTTACCTTATATAAAAAACTCAGGAAGTACGAGATTAAGTCAACTCCAGATTACTGACTTCATGATTGGGACTGGGAGTCGTTTCCGTTTCATACGGCCAGCTATTGATACCGCCTAAATCATAGACATTGGCATAATTCATATTAGCAAGTGCCTAAGCAGCAACAGCGCTTCGATTACCGCTTCGACAATAAACGAAAATGGCTGCATCCTTGTCTTTAAGCTTTTCCATTGCCTGTGTCTCGATAGTCTCAACCGGGATTAACAAACTTCCGGGGATGTGCTTCTCTGCGTATTCAGCCTCAGACCTTACATCCAGCAGAATGATACCTTTTTCATTTCTACTATAAATGAGGTTGACCCGCCCCATTCACCTCCGGTAGAAACTCCTTGGAGCAACCTAGCTAATGTAAGTAACAAAGGTGCGAAAATTCCGATTGAGGCATAAGGAGGAATAAGCCCGATAGCAAAAGTGGAAAAGGCCATAATCAAAATCGTTATAGATAGGGCTTGTTTGCGTCCGTATTTGTCTCCAATGTATCCAAATATTATTGCACCAAGTGGACGCATTACAAAACCGACGCCGAAAACCACAAATGTTAACAACAAACTGGTTATTGGATCCTTACTAGGGAAAAAAGCTAATGAGATAATGGGTGCTAAGGTGCCGTATATACCATAATCGAACCATTCCATGACATTACCAACCGCGCCTGCGGTAACAGCCCTAACCCTCCCCGATCCTCCTTTTACTTGGATTTGATTGTCCTGAGTAGGAATGTTTTCCAAAGTAGTAGCCCCCTTTATAATAATTTGTAAATTGAGATTGCAAGAAGTATGCCAATTTAAAATAGTCTAAATATTAGGTATTATCTTGGTTCAGTCAAAAAAACAGGTTGTAATAGGTTAAATTCTCTTAACCTATTACAACCTGTTGGAAGCAGAAAACTTAAGATTCTAGGTAATGAAGTAACCGTTCACCTTCAGAGGTAATAAAACTTCCCCTTCTGCCTGAACTACTCTTAATACATCCAAGCTTCTGCAAGCTCTCCAAACGTGTCCGTACTTGCTGTTGAGAAAGATGAATCCCCTTAGATTCGAGCTTCCTCTGAAGGGACTCTCGTCCGATACGTTCCCCATTTTTCTTCGCTTGTATCAGTTCCTGTAGCATAGCTAGGAAGTCCCGAACATTCCCCATTGCACTCAACGACTCCCAAGCAGATTCGACGACTTCCTCCATACTCTTAAGGGTTGCTCGCTCAGTTAAGCGATAGAGGGTTTGGTTAAACAATTCAAAACCTTCGTGCTCATCTTCTCCTAACTGCGTGCAAAACCTAATTATTTCTTTTAATTCACGAACATTTCCTGGCCAATCGTAAGCTAGCATTAAATTTAGTGTGTCAGGGGTAATTTTAGTATTCTTTTTATTGTAACTCGAGAAAAAGTACTCACCCAATTCCATAATATCATCGACTCTGGTACGCAAAGGTGGAATTTCGAGTGGGGATACACATATCCGGAAATAAAGATCTCGGCGGAAAGAACCTTCCTTAACCATCTTATTGATATCTTGATTAGTAGCCGCGATAATTCTAAGATCGATAGGGATTATTTTTGCTCCGCCAATGCGCCTTATTTCTTTTTCTTCTAAAACCCGGAGTAATTTCACTTGAATATGCGGTGAAATTTCACCGATTTCATCCAAGAAAAGAGTACCCCCGATCGCAAGCTCGAACAATCCGGGTTTGCCCGCTTTTTGTGCGCCCGTGAAGGCACCTTCTTCATAACCAAAAAGCTCACTCTCAATTAAGGTTTCAGGCAAGGAAGCTAAATTAATGGCGATGAACGGTTTATTTTGTCTCCAGGAGGCATTGTGGATAGCCTGTGCTATTAGCTCTTTGCCTGTTCCGCTTTCCCCTAATATCAAAACAGGAAGATCCGTTGTTGCAATTTTCTGAGCCGTATGAATCACTCTCTTCATCGATTCAGATTGTGCTATTCGCAAGGTATCCACTGTTCCGATTACTATTCTGACATTCTAAGGTCTTTGTCGCTTCAGTGATATGTTTTAAAATAAGCATAATTCCATTTAATCCAAGATCATCGAAAAGCGGAGTCTTCGTCACTAACATTTGAGTATTATTAATTTTCCATAGTTTGTTGACTTCTGGTATCCCATTAGCAGTAATAGACTCGAGATCTAAACCTGGAATAATGTGAGGAAGAGGTTCATTTGTTAAATCCTTATCCAATGGCACTTTGAGTAAAACTTTAGCGAAATCATTACAGGATATGATTTTTAGATGGTGATCAATAGCAATAACCCCGTCACTAATATTGTCCAAGACGATCTGCATCTGCTTATTCATTTTCTCATTCCAGGTGTAATTGCCACAAGGGAAGATCAATGCCTGGATAATAAGGGAAGAAATTAAGATGGGATAGCCCCATTGTTTGAAGGAGTTCAATGGTTTCTTCTGTAGACTCTTTAAAGTTATTGACTACAAATACTTTAGTGCCTTCCTTTAACTCGAAGACTTTATTCAGCTGAGTAATATCCAGTGTTCGATGGGCTACAATGACTTTCTTATGAGTCAATTCTTCAGCTAGCTCCCGAATCCCGAAAAAAGAAACTAGGCAAAGGTCACATTCCAATGGTACAGGAGATTGTTCATCAAGACAGTATCCAACCACAGAAACGAGTTCTCCTAAAACATCATTAATTTGAGACAGAAAGGTCTTAAATACGGAACGGCTCTTTGTTATGAGCCCTAATCTCGTCATTCCGGCTTCCCTCCTTTGGGTTTTCGTCTTAGATGTCTATTTGGCTTAACTTCTAAAACTGTTTACAAAGGTTGGAGTTATACCTAAGCTTTGTAAATTCACTTAATATTCAACATTCTCCATTAATATTTTGCTCGTTCCCAAAAACAGTACACTAGTTTTGCCTAATGTTTTTAAAATTATTCCCTATAACAATGCATCAATATGCTGCTTTCAACCGTTGACGTTCATAACCCTAACCTGAACAGCTAATCACTTGTGCTTCGAAAATAGGACCGCTCAAATCTATGATTCAACATTCCTGATGTTAGATATACTCCCAGGAAAACGAGCGCTCCGCCAAGGACCTGAGTTCCCGTAATTCTTTCTCCCAAAATCCAGCTAATAATGGCAGTAAAGACAGGGATTAGATTCAGAAATATCCCCGCTAGGCTAATTCCAATTGCTCGAATGGACATATTCCAGAAAATAAATGAAAACACTGACGGAAAAATTGCGATGTAAAGAATCCCGGTCATTGTTAAGGGGCTGATCTTTGTCACATCGATCCCCTGCGCGATAGCAAACGGAGCCAAGATTAACGTTGCAAACACAGCGGATACTGCCGTAGAAGTGATAGGGGGAACGCTTGTCAGGCGCCTTCCAATAATCGAGTATAGAGTCCATATAACAACAGCTCCAAGCATGAATACATCTCCCTTGTTATACTCATGTTGAAGTAACTGTCCAAAATTGCCTTGTGTTATGAGCACGAAAGCTCCTATCAGGGAAAGAACAATCCCTGAAGTTTGAAGCCATGTTATTCTTTCACGGAGTAAAAAGACAGAAAATAAGACGATGACAGCAGGGTTTAAGGCGCTAACTAACGCGGCATTCGTTGGCGAAGTGTACGCTAGGGCTGAATAAAGAACCAGGTTGTAACCGATGCTCCCCAATACTCCCATACCTATTAAAGGTATCCACGCCTTTTTTACTATCTGCCATTTCGGTTTTTCAAGAAAGTAAGCGATCGGAATTAATAAAAGTAAGGCTAACAGCCACCGAGAGAAGGTAATCCAAAGCGGTGTCATCTCCATGATTACATACTTGCCAAATACATAGTTCCCCGCCCAAAATAAAGTGGTTGCAACAAGTAACAGCCAAGCTCGATATTTACTCATATTAACCCTCCCTCACTTAGCCCTTGTTCTTGTAGTTATTTGAGATAAGTAAAGCAACTGGAGGCTTTCGCATCGACACGCGAAGCCTCCTCTTACTTATTACTTTTATGTTTGGCATCAATCGCTCGCTGCTGCCTATTAAACTTCTTCAAGAAATTTAACCTGGATCTTACCCTCTAGTAGGTCTTCAAACTTTTGGGCTGCTTCCTGAAAATAAGCTGAACTCCCATGGGCTTTGAAGGCCTCTTTATCCTTGTACTTTTCAAAGAGTCCTTTTCCTTACCAAGAACTTCCTTGGCCAATTGAGTACAAATTTCGGTCACTTCGACCTCTTTGCCAGGTTTTACTTTTAAGGTTGCCAGTAACGTCAACATTTCCAAACAACTCCTTTGTTTTTCCACTCGGAACGCTGTGTATTCGCCTTCGGTCAAAGCCATTTATTATGGTTAAATCTTTAATAACTATATTCAACACACAGGCAATTTCTCCTTCAAGGGATTACTTCTCCCTGCCCCACTCAGAAAAGGAGAGCTCCTTCTTTCCCAAGGACTTCTTCGGACAGATCCCTTATCTGAAAATCCATATTAAAACCCTCAAAAGCTGTGAGTGCACGTCCAAAATCATGTAAAGAAACATTTTTTCCATCCATAACCAGGTGTCTTAAGGTCGTCACCGTCTGCATAAACTTCGGCATTCCATCCAGCCATGAATATCGCTCAAAGAACCGGTCAGCTGACGACGGGCCAAAGGAATATTCTCCGCCTTCGCTGCTCAGGAGAAGGGTACTCTTTTCGAGCAACCCATTCACTTCCTCCGCAAAGGCGATCATATTGGGCGCGTCCAGTTTATTCACGCCGTTTACGTCAAACTCGATTGTGTTACTGCGGACGGCATGCTCGGCGCCGCCTTCCAGAGTGAAAAGGGTATAGGTATATGTACAATAACCCTGCCACATGCCTGGGAGATATCGCAAAAGATAATATTCTCCGCCCTGTTCGCAGAGGAAAAGTGAAGTCCAGCCCACATGTGAAGTGCCGGCCTGCTCGTTCCATATATCATTGCCGCTACTGTCATAAATATGAAGCGTGACGGACCCGTTGTCTCGTTGTGATTGATCAAGATAAATTGATTCCTTCATCCTTCAGGCCGTCCCTATTAACATCAGCATAGCTTAAAAGTTTCCACGGTGCATCTGATCTCTTCGCCAATTCCTTCTATGTCAACATCACCGAACAATGTTAGTTGGGGTGATTCTTGATATATTTCCTGTTCCCACGAAGTGGTCCCCAATACTTGATGAAGTTTCTGTCTATGAGATTCAGGGATATTCCCGTGTCGACACTCATGGTGGAGCAAAGGAAACAAGACAGAAACACCTTTAACCCGTCTCAACATACGAGTTAAAGGTGTTTAACATTGTATATAATAAATTTAAAAATTAAGCTGCACAACACATCCAAAGAAAGGGTGAAAAAATTCTAAGGAATCTTATCCAATCTTATTGCGCAGCTGACCAATTCCTTCTACTTCGATCACAATTTTATCCCCCGATTTCATAGGGCCTACTCCTTCAGGAGTACCCGTCATAATTACATCACCTGGATTTATGGTCATGACCTGAGAAATATAACTGATCAGTTTAGCAACCGAATGAATAAAATATTTAGTATTGGACGATTGTTTGGTCTCTCCGTTAAGAACTGAACGAATACCAAGTTCGCTTACATCTAAATCTGTTACGATCCAAGGTCCGATTGGACAGAAGGTATCAAATCCCTTACCCCGAGTCCATTGACCGTCCTTCTGTTGAAGATCCCTCGCTGTCACGTCATTGCCACAGGTGTATCCAAAAATAGAGTCAAGCACCTGATCTTCTGCCTTATCCTTCAAAGTCTTTCCGACAACTACAACAAGCTCTGCTTCATACTCCACACGGTTACTCATTTTAGGAATAATCACTTCATCTTCCGGTCCAATTAATGAAGTCAGCGGTTTGAGAAAGATAACGGGTTCTTCATGAAGGATATCTCCCATTTCTTCAATATGTTTTGAATAATTCAAGCCAACACAAATAATTTTACTCGGTTGTACTGGAGTTAATAATTTAACTTCATTTAAATTGACCATTTCCCCAGTACGTTTACAGTTTTCTTCGAGATAAGATCGGTCTAAAAGAAATATTTTTTCCCCTTCGAGCTCCCCATAGCCAGTTTTATCTTGATATTCAAAACGAATAACTTTCATTAAAATTTCTCCTTTCACCTTTAACGAATTCTTAGGTTTAGCCCATTTTAGGTTTGAACAAAATTAGGCGATCTCTTCTCTAAAAATGCAGACATCCCTTCTCTTTGGTCTTCTCCAAAGCATAAGGCAAATATTGATAGAACCCTTTACCTGTTTTACGCCCTAAGAAACCAGATCGGACCATCTTTTTCAGCACCAGACAAGGACGATACTTGGGGTCACCGAATTCAGTGTACAATGTTTCCATTATAGCAAGACACACATCTATACCAATCATATCAGCCAAAGCAAGAGGCCCAATCGGGTGGTTCGCTCCCAGGCGCATTGCAGTATCGATATCTTCCGCAGATGCTACATTCTCCATATAAATAAAGGCTGCCTCATTAATCATAGGCACTAACATTCTATTGACGATAAAGCCAGGAGCTTCTTTCACTTGAACGGGTACTTTCCCGATTCTGTTTACAAAATCGTTAATGAGTTCAATCGTTTCAGGACTCGTCGATGCTCCAGCTATAACTTCAACAAGTTGCATTACATTTGCCGGATTAAAAAAGTGCAACCCGATTACATTTTGGGAACGGTTTGTGGATGAGGCTATTTCACTAATACTTAATGCAGAAGTATTTGTAGCAAAGATTGTTTTTTCTGGACATTGCATATCCAATTCTTGGTATACGGCTTTCTTTACGGACATTTTTTCAACAATCGCTTCAATAATTAGGTCCGTGTCCTGTAATTCTTCAGTGAATTGTTCGGAATCATAAACCCCTATGAGGTTCCCAATAGTCTCCGCCTTTTTCTCAGCTGTAATTTTACCCTTTTCAACCGCTTTATTTAGGTTCTTTTCAATAATACTCAGACCCTTTTGAACGAGACTTTCTGAAACGTCACGAAGAATAACCTTCATACCAGCTTGAGCTGTTACGAGCGCAATACCCGCACCCATTGTACCAGCACCAAGAACAACAACTTTTTTCACGTTTATCCCTTCCAATCTACGGTAACATTTCGATAACGGTAGCCATGGCTGGCCCACCTCCCACACATAAGGAGGCAACACCATATTTCCCGCCACGACGTTTAAGTTCATTAAGCATTGTCACGATAATTCGGACACCTGTACATCCAACGGGATGGCCTAACGCAATCCCTGAGCCGTTAGCATTAACCTTATCTAGGTTGATTTTTAGTTCTCTATTACAGGCTAGAAATTGGGCAGCGAAAGCTTCATTGATTTCAAAGTAGTCGATATCGCTAAGCTTAAGGTTCGCATAGTTTAGCGCTTTAGGGATCGCGTAGGCCGGACCAATTCCCATGATTTCGGGTTCAACACCATATGAAGCGGTGGATAGAACTTTGGCGATAGGCTTTACTCCTAGTTCCTTCGCTTTACTTGCTGTCATTAAGACAACTGCTGCAGCTCCATCATTGACTCCGGAAGCGTTCCCAGCAGTTACAGTCCCATCTTTCTTGAAAGCTGGCTTCAGTTTACTGAGCTTTTCAATAGATATATCCGCCCGCGGATGTTCATCAACTTCAACGATTGTAGTACCTTTGCGCGTTTTTACTTCTACAGGTACAATCTCATCCTTAAATTTGCCGCTATTTATTGCTTCAATAGCTCTATAGTGACTAAGCATTGCAAGCTCGTCTTGTTCTTGTCTAGAAATATTGTACTTCTCAGCAAGATTTTCAGCCGTCATACCCATGTGATACCCTGTGAAAGCGTCAATCAAACAATCGTAGAGAAGATGGTCTTGCATTGTATCAGAGCCTAAACGGATACCTTGCCGGGCATTGAGTAGTAGATGGGGTGCTCTAGACATACTTTCTATCCCTACGACAAGACCCACTGATGTTTTGCCTAACATTAATTGGTGAGACGCAATTTCAAGAGCACGCATAGCCGAACCGCACAATTGATCGACTGTCGTAGCAGCACCTTCTTTTGGAATTCCAGCGCCTAGCTGAATTTGACGAGCCGGATTTCCTTTAACCCCCGCTTTATAGACCATGCCGCCTACTACATCTTCTACTACACTACTATTAATTCCAGATTTCTCTAGAGCTCCTATAGTAGCTACTATACCTAAATCTACAGCGGAAACATCCTTGAGTGAACCTGTAAAATCTCCAATGGGTGTTCTCGCACCCCCAACAATAACAACGTCTTCCACGAAGAGTCCCCCTATTCCAGTAGTTCAGTAATTTTTTCAATGACGACAGAGCTTAACTGCCGCTCAGACACCGTTATAGCATTCACGGTGGTACCGGCGATAACGACAGACGTTTTATCACACTTAGTGTAGCGCTCAGAACAGTTTGCCGAACAACCACTAATATAAATGATAATATCAGCCTCTAGATCGTTAGTTATCACCGGTACACCATACTTGACGAAGTAATTCCTGATTTGATCCGCGATACGGCCACGATCGATCCGCGGGTTACACCCGCCACAAAATTTAATGCTTAACGTCATATCACTATTAATCCTTGTTAGATATCATTCTTCAGTTGGAATACCAGCAATTACTTTAGCGAGTGACTTTTTCTGTTCCATGTTGCTTTGACGAGAAATCATAATACGTTGAGCTTGAGGTGAGCCAGCTCCATGCATCGACTCCGTACGGTACCCGACAGCCGCCGTGCCGAGTGTGATATTTTCAATTAGACGTAGGATGCGCATGCGGTGCTCGGTTGGAACTTTAGAGACTCCCTTAAAGTATTTTTCAATAACCTTCCCTATCTCTGGATGACGCAGGTCTTTTTCAGATGGCATGGTAACCATTAATCCGCCAGCAATATCTTCGGCAAGCCGAGTAATTTCATAAGGGAAACGAGTCACATTCTGCTTACAAACATTAGCAAGCATCAAGTCAATAATATAGTTACCGGAAGCCGTCTTCGATCCTTCAGCCGAACAAGCGATGCCACAAGAGTAGAGAGTCTCGTTGAGATGTACCATCTCGATCAATTTATCTTTAATATGTGAAGCTTTATGAGCACCATTATACTCTGCGGCAAGGGCAGTGGCACCGATGAGGACGTCGCCTACCCCCACTTTACAGCCCCCGTAGCTTTGGCGATGGTACCCAGCGAAGCGCTCAACTAAAGCACCGCTAAACTCATATTCACCACACATAAATACATTTTCCCAAGGGACAAATACGTTATCAAACACCATTAACGCTTCATGCCCACCGAACTTATTATTGCCGACATCAATATCTCCTTCTTCTAATTTACGAGTATCGCAAGATTGTCGACCGTAGATATAGTAGATGCCTTCAGCATCAGAAGGGGTTACGAAAGATACTGCATAATCGGAGTCGTCTTGGCCCATCGAGATCGTCGGCATAACAAGGATCCAGTGAGAATTGATAGCACCCGTTTGGTGAGCCTTGGCCCCCCGAACGACAATCCCATCTTCACGCTTCTCAACGATGTGAAGGTAAAGATCTGGATCAGACTGTTTACTAGGAGCAATACCGCGGTCCCCTTTAGGATCGGTCATGGCACCGTCGACCACCAAGTCTTCTTCTTGGATTTTGAGGAGGAACTGAGTAAACCGTTCATGGTATTTTGTACCTAGTTTTTGATCCATCTCAAAGGTTACGCTATCAACAGAATTGATGGCATCCATACCCACGCAACGTTGGAAGCAAGAAGCTGTTTTTTGACCGAGCAGTCGTTGCATTTTCACCTTCTTGACAAGATCCTCTGTACTGCGATGTAAATTACAGAAACGATTAATTTTTTTACCTGTAAGATGAGATGTCGCTGTCATTAGATCTTCATACTCAGGTTTTTGCGCCAACTCGTAGGTTGCTTTCACTGAATTTAAAGATGGTCGAATGATCGGATGATCGACTGGGTTTTCTACGAGTTCACCTTGCAGATACACCTTAAGTTTGAGTTGACGTAGGCTCTCTTCATATTGTTCTGGAGTTTTCATTCTTTTTCTCTCCTTCTTTACTCAATTTAATATAAAGCAAGTCGC
>NZ_JMGA01000028.1 GCF_000765145.1 Desulfosporosinus sp. HMP52
TACTAGTACAATGTAATCAATATGATCAACTTCCTAATGTAACCGCACTTGATGATATTTATTCACTCGATGAATAAATATTTTTTTCTTGGCAATACTCACCTTACAAAACGTTTATTTTGCAAATATCCGTACGTACAGATTTCAAAAAAGCGGGTGAAAAAATGTTGATTTCTGATTGCGCTGCCCAAGAGCAGCTTCAAAAAACACTCCGTGTCTCTATTTCATAAGCTTTCAGTGTAAAAATTCTACTGGAAAGATGTAACGATTATCTGAAGTTTCTAAAGCTAACTTCACTCAATGTAAATACAAAAAAGTCAGGATTTACATTGTGTATATAGTTACGTTTTTGCAAGAAGTAAAGGAGAAGGTTAAATTGTTAAACAATGATACCCTAGTAATAATCACTAAATTCGTTCATTACAAAACGGCAGGTATGGCGTTTTTCTTCGAATCGCAAAAAGCAAGTGATTCACAATGGAATCCGACCACCGCAATAAGCAATAAAAACGCTCTTAAAAATTTCTTAATAAAAGTCATTAGAGCTCGGGGCTACACTGAAACTGGCATAAGTGAGTTTTCAGTCTTCTCATTAACAGTCGCAGATTATTCTATGGTTAAGGTAAGCAGAAATCAGGCACATATCTTAAAACAATTTATACCTTATTTGTTGGAAAATCACACTATAGAAGAGAGCAATAGGGCTCAATTAGTTAATTTATATAAGCGAATGCCTAAACCAGCAACTTCGACTTTCATGGCGAGAGATGGGAAATTCATCTCTAGGAAAGACTTTATTGCCATAATTGCTACTGTTTTTCGAACCTGCAGGGAAAAAACCAGACTAAAGTTTGTCATTTACTTATGCCTCGTTGGTCTTTTGACATTAAGGTTAAGTGAGGCAGTTCAGATACAAATTGGTGACTTCGAATTAGACGAAAGAAGTCTTCTAAGGGACGCCGGGAATGGCTTCGGAGTGCTAGTGCTTCCTGCGTATAAATCGAAGGGAGGCTATTCCCCCTCATTTAAACCATATCATATTGCAGTCGTCCCAAAGCTACGTGAAATAATCAACATGTATCTCGAAACGGATTTCATGAAATTCCACACGCCTGAGACATACCTTATGCGGACCGAGGCCGTTCGTGAATACGATCCTCTTTTCGACGAAGTCCCAAACCACAATAAAGAGAGAGAAAAATATGCCATATGGCTAAATAGAGCAAAATATCGTGGGGAATCAATAGCATTCGATATTTTCAAAAGGACAAAGAGTCAACTGGAAACAGAAATTAGCGGAAACTTGAGTAGTCAGGATTTGAGACGCTCTATCAATGATTGGATTAAGAAAACACCCTCGAAATTGCCACCCGATATAGTGAATAGAATTGCGGAAATTCATTTAAGGCTTAAATCTAGAGATAGCTTTAACCATATACTCTATACTAACAAGCCTACGCTCGTTCAATATATCGAATGCATTAATAATGCACTCAACTTTCCTTGGGAACTAACTAACCTACAAATCTGGGAAGCAAAACGAATGATACCAGATCAGTTCCATTCCTATGAGAGCAAAAATTTGTATCCCGCTGTAACCGTAGAAACGGAAGATGTATTTTTCAACTTAAAAGTTGACCGCCTTGATAACTAAAAAGCAGACCTACCTTGGCAAATAAAAAGATGTTAATACATATGAAGGTATACATCCGCCCATTTAATTTGGCACACCACTGGTCTTGCTCAAGGTTGTAGGGTATTGTCGTCTTTCTATTCACTCCTCGCCCCCCTCTAAGCGCCTTAAAAACTCACGGAATCGGTGCGAAACACCATTAAATACAAGGATGTGAGAATGGTGAGTTAGGCGATCTAATAGTGCTGTGGTTAAAGGGAAATCTCCAAACACTTCAGTCCAGCGTGAAAACTCCAGATTAGAGTAATAATGAGGCTTTCACATTCATAACGCTGAGAAGTAAACTCAAAGAGCAGCTTGCCCCCTTCTCCCAAAGGGGTAGAGTTCATATAGAATCACTAAATCATACTTGTTCCAATTTTTCAGATAACGGGGAAGACGGTATTCCGATTCTCTTGCTGCAACTCCTAGATGAGTTGCATAACCAGTACAAAACGCACGCTGTATCCCTGTTGCATGACCCCCATGCCAAGAGCAATAGAACGTGACTTTTTTCGGTAAATGGATCACATTGATTACATTGTACTAGTACAAGTACAATGTAATCAACTTCATAATGTAACCGCACTTGGTTATATTTATACACTCGATGAATAAATATTTTTTTCTTTGGCAACACTCACCTTACAAAGCATTTATTTTTCAAATATCCGTGACGTACGTACAGTTCTCAAAAACTCTATATCGTCGCAGGAGTCTTCAATTCCAAAATAAATCAGATATTTATTAAAGCGAATGCACGAGCATTCATTAGGGTACAAGTGGGTGAAAAAAATGTTTATTTCTGAATTGCGTTGCCCAAGAGCAGCTTCAAAAAGTAGAGTTTCTCAATTTATTGAATTTGCTCTTGGTCATACATATCCTCTTGATTCACGAGAGATTGACCCGATGCATGTGCTTGAGTGGGTTGCAGAAGTGGCCAAAAACGAAGGCAATACCGTAGTATTTGAATCTCCTCACTTTAAAGGAACCTTTTATTTTTTATTTAAAGACAGCAAATACCCCATGTCTCTATTTCTTAAGCTTTCACATGTAAAAATTCTACTGGAAAGATGTAGCGTTATTGATACAAAGGCCTTTCGTTACTTATTTGAAATCTTCTTAAAAGCCAGTAAACAATTTGCAACGGACCCAAAGGGCAAGGAACTTCTTAACGAATTGCCTGATGAGATACCTGAAGACAACAGGGATAAATTTAAAGGGTGGTTCTTATCAATAACTAACCGCAGTTTTCGAATAAGTTCCATTATCGATCTATACATTTGGACCGTCGAACAAGGACTCACAATTTGCTTTGATAATCACAAATTAGTAGGTGTTCTCAACGATTATCTGAATTTTCTTAAAGCTAACTACACTCAATGTAAATACAAAAAAATGAGAATTTACATTATGTATTTAGTTACGTTTTTGCAAGGAGTAAAGGAGAAGGTCAACTTGTTAAACAATGATACCCAGGTAATTATCACTAAATTCGTTAATTATAAAGCGGCAGGTATAGCGATTTTTTTCGAATCGCAAAAAGTAAGTGATTCGAAATGGAAGCCTACCAACGCAATAAGCAATGAAAAGACTCTTAAGAATTTTTTAATAAAAGTCATTAAAGCTCGGGGCTGCACTGAAACTGGCATAAGTGAGTTTTCAGTCTTCTCATTAACTCTAGCTGATTATCTTATGGTTAAAAAGGTAACCAGAAATCAGGCACATAACTTAAAACAATTCATACCTTATTTGTTGGAAAATTACACTATAGAAGAGAGTAATAGAACTCAATTAGTTAATTTATATAAGAGGATGCCTAAACCTGCAACTTCGACTTTCGTGGCGGGGGATGGGAATTTTATCTCTAGAAAAGACTTTATTACAATAATTACTACTGCTTTCCGAACCTGCATAAAAAAAACCAAACTTAAGTTTGTCATTTATTTATGCCTCGTTGGCTTCTTGGCTTTAAGGTTAAGTGAGGCAGTTCAGATACAAATTGGTGACTTCGAATTAGACGAAAGAGGTCTTCTAAGGGACGTCGGAAATGGCTTCGGAGCGCTAGTGCTTCCTGCGTATAAATCGAAGGGAGGCTATTCCCCCTCATTTAAACCATATCATATTGCAGTCGTCCCAAAACTACGTGAAATAATCAACATGTATCTCGAAACGGATTTCATGAAATTCCACACATCGGAGACCTATCTTTTGCGACAAAAGGCCGTTCGTGAATATGATGAGCTTTTCGACAAAGTCCCAAGTCACATTAATAATGAAATGGAATATGCCTTGTGGCTAGAAAAAGCTAGGGATTGTGGGGAGGCTATTGCATTTGAAATTTTTCAAAGAACAAAGAATCAAATGGAAACAAAAATTAGAGGGAACGTCAGCAGTCACGATTTGAGGCGCTCTATCAATGATTGGATTAAGAAAACGCCCGTAAACTTACCAGCAGATATAGTGAACCGAATTGCAGAAATTCACTTAAGACATAAATTGAGGGGTACTGTTAACGTGAAACACTATACAAGTAAGCCTACGCAGGGTCAGTATATTCTATGTATTAATAATGCCCTAAACTTTCCTTGGGACCTCGCCAACCTAAAAATTTGGGAAGAAAAACGACAGATACCAGAACCACTCGCTTCCTATGAAAGGGAAAATTTGTATCCCACTCTAACCTTGGAAACGGAAGAGAGCAAATTCGATTCAATACCTGAATTCTTACCCCAAACAATGATTTCCCCTAGGGAAAAGAGGATAAGAGATCTTGAACTAGGAATTGAAGAAATAGAAAGGCTTCTGAAACGCAAGTCCGTAACGAATAAGATAATGTTGCGATCAAAACTTCGTGAAATGACAAAAGTACTTATTGAATTAAAGGGGGTTAACACGTATGTCAAATGACGAAAATGATGCTCTTATTCTTAAATCTATTTCCGAGGAAAAAAAGGCGCTATTATTAAAGAACTTGGGTTTAATCCCTCAACTACCATCCATAGTTGAAAATATTAATGATGATGATATATACTCTACTACGGAAGTGGCGGAATTCCTCAAATTCACACCTCAGCATGTTACAAGGCTATGTAGGCAAAATAAGCTAAACGCATTACAGGTTAGTCCTGGAGGAAGCTATAGAATAGTTGGTAAGAATATTAAGGATTTCCTAAAAAATAGTTATTGTCGAACAAATTCGATAGCTAAGATGTTCTTGGACAACTAAATACCTTGTTTTCTCAATATACCTAGACTATTTTTATAGCATAATGAAAGATGATTCATTAGCAGGCCATGAGGCCTAGTAGAGACTTCAGCCTGAGATCCGTGTTGTTTATTATGCATTGCTAACTTAGCAGGGGCTATCGCTTCTTTAGGGCCTGCTAGCGCAATGCTCAGAGTTTTAGTTAAGGGACTTATGGCAAGGATGGGGAATTAATCCCTACAGTCGTAGTAATTTATGCAATTCCAGATTGATAAATTTTTGGCGGGTTAAGTTTATAAACTGTTGCATGGAGCTAAAGAAACGAACTATGCTCCTAATGCAAAGGAAAAAGGACATTATTTCCCAATAATTAACTCTTACTATCTTAATAATAGGAAAGACCCTTCCGAGTTCTGCTCGGAAGGGTCTTTTTCCTTATTTTTCCAGGCGTTCGAACATTTCGAACATTTGATTACCTTTTAGTACGGAAGGTTGGTGGGCCCACTAGGATTCGAACCTAGGACCAACCCGTTATGAGCGGGGGGCTCTACCGCTGAGCTATGGGCCCGAAAAGAACTGAAGTAAATGGCTCCCCGAGTAGGACTCGAACCTACAACCTACCGGTTAACAGCCGGTTGCTCCACCATTGAGCTATCGAGGAATGCTCTGCACGGGTTATTATACGTAATTAACGACCTATAGTCAAGTCTTTGGCGAAACTTTTTAAAGTTTTTTAGAGACGCCTCGATTGTAAAACTTATTTCCACCCCTACTACACTTACATGTGGAAGTTAGTCTTACAAAGTGGAAGTTTCCTTTCAATTCACCTTTTGATGGACACGTCTTTTTAGCCTCTTATGAATAGAAATACTCTATCACACTTCGATAAAGACAAAACGCCGCAGAGGGTAGTTCCACCTGCGACGCTGTTCTATCTTCCCTGAAGTACTTGGGCTGTAATCTCAAGAAGACTTTACTCCAAATAATCCTTCAATTTCTTACTACGGCTAGGGTGGCGTAATTTACGCAATGCCTTGGCCTCGATCTGTCGGATACGTTCACGAGTGACACCGAATTCCTGTCCAACTTCCTCTAAAGTCCTGGTGCGTCCGTCATCAAGTCCAAAGCGTAATCTAAGAACTTTTTCTTCGCGCGGGGTCAAGGTCTCTAAGACTTCTTCTAACTGTTCTTTTAGCAAGATGAACGAAGCAGCCTCAGCGGGTGCCGGAGCATCATCATCCGGAATAAAATCGCCTAAATGGGAATCTTCCTCTTCCCCAATGGGGGTTTCAAGAGACACAGGTTCTTGGGCGATTTTCATAATCTCCCTAACCCTCTCCACAGGAATATCCATTACTTTAGCAATTTCTTCGGGAGCTGGCTCTCTTCCTAATTCCTGTAAAAGTTGACGTGAAACCCGAATTAGCTTATTGATAGTTTCAACCATATGCACGGGAATTCTAATGGTCCGAGCTTGATCTGCAATGGCGCGGGTAATAGCTTGACGAATCCACCAAGTGGCATAGGTACTAAACTTAAAGCCTTTAACATAATCAAATTTTTCTACAGCTTTAATCAGACCAAGATTACCTTCCTGGATTAAGTCCAAAAAAAGCATGCCCCGTCCGACATAGCGCTTAGCGATACTAACCACAAGGCGCAAGTTTGCCTCCGCTAAGCGGCGTTTTGCTTCTTCGTCACCGTTCTCCATTCGTTTGGCTAATTCGATTTCCTCATCGGCTGAGAGCAGGGGAACTCGTCCGATTTCTTTTAGGTACATGCGAACAGGATCATCAATTCCTACACCCTCTGGTACAGAAAGATCCACTTCCGCCTCTTCCTCAACATCATCGTCCGGATCCTCTACAATGTCATCATCTTCGTCAACTTTAACGCCTTTTAAGATTTCCAGTTCAACTTCCTCAGGCTCCGGCACCACATCTATTCCCATGCGTCCTAGTTGCTGATAGATATCATCAATTTGATCCGCGGAAAGTTCAATTCCTTGAAGAGCATCCATAATTTCTTTGTAAGTTAAAGATCCCTTCTTTTTTCCACTTTGAATGAGGGCTTGGACATTGTCAATCTTTTGCTTTTCGTTCATCTGTCCCCCACCTTCCCTCGGATCATTCTTTTTGGTGCCTATAACCTTACTATTCGCCACGTTTCAACCGCTCTCCTATCTCTTTCAACAGAGCCATAGCCCCTGCCATGTCACCGGATTTTTCTAAAGCCGCCATGCGGGCTTGAAGATCCTCGACTCTTTCATTTGCTTGAGTAGAAAGAATCCCTTGGATACAATCTTCTAAAAGCCGCTCGGAATGGGTTATATCTAACTCTTCCAGGAGTAAACTAGCCAAGCGGCTTTGAACCTGTTCTTCACTGTTAACAGGCAATTTACCCTCCTGATTGAGATAATTAAAGATTTGCTGATGCTCCGGTACCTTCCAAAAGGATTCTCCCAATTCCGCCTTAATTTTTGGCAAGTATGAAATCTCCTCTATAAGTAACCGTAAAAGAATACGTTCGGATCGATACACCTTTAAATGGACTGTTGGTGAAGCTGGAGTATTTTCACCTTGAGAAATAATTTCACCCTTAATATTATCTCTATTTTTCCCAGAACTAACCTGTTTTTGCTGAGAATATTCGATAAATTGTACATTTTTAGTATTTTTGTTTTCTACTCTATAGATTTCTCGTTGTACCGCCTCAAAAGTTAGACCAAGTTCAAAACTCAAGAAACGCTCATAACCTTCACGTTCGATTGGACTGCTAACTTTTATGATATCCGGAGCAAGCTTCACGACTAATTCTGCTTTTTCCTGAATGGTCTGAGGAGGAACTTCCTTAACAAGCGTCCGGTATTTGAACTCAAAATAATTCAAAACCTGACCTAATACTTTTCCAAAGTCCTCGGCTCCATACCGTTTCAGGAACTCATCAGGGTCTTTTGCTCCTTTTAAAGTAGCTACATCCAAGCGGATTCCCGCATCTCGAAGAATTTCTCCTCCTCTTAACGCAGCCTGGATTCCGGCTTCATCAGAATCATAAAGCAGGATGACATGCTGTGTATACCGTCTTAATAGCTTGGCCTGATCCCTTGTTAAAGCTGTCCCCAAAGAGGCGACTGCATTGGGATAGCCGGCATTCTGAAGCGCTATCACATCCATATAGCCTTCAACCAAAAGGGCATACCCTTTCTCCCGAATTCCTTGATGGGCCCGATGTATGCCATATAGCTGATGCCCCTTGTTAAAGAACTCGCTTTCCGGAGAATTAAGGTATTTAGGAAGAGAATCATCTAGAACTCGACCGCCAAATCCAATTGAATGGTTTCGTCGATCAAGAATACTAAAGAGGACACGGTTTCGAAAGCGATCATAATAACCTCCGCTTTTGCCTTGGGTTCCCCTTTCTATCGCCAGCCCATTCTCTACTAATTCATTTGGCTGCACTCCTCGTTCCTTCATGAAAGTTAGTAACCCATCCCAGCGATCAGGTGCATAACCCAGACGAAAGCTCTTCATGGTATCTAAGTCAACCCCGCGTTTTGAGAAATAGAGTCTTCCAACTTCTCCTTCAGGTGCATTAAGTAAAAGTTCATGAAAATAGCTGGTAGCTAATTCATGGATTTCTTCAAAACGCTGTCGACGTCGATTTGCTTCCCGTTCACGCGGAGATAACTCTTTCTCAGGTAATGCCACACCATATCTAGAGGCCAAATTCTGAACACATTCGATGAAGGACCAGTTCTCCTTTTTCATAAGAAAAGAAAAAACATTCCCCCCAACATTGCAGCCAAAACAATAAAACATTTGTTTTTCAGGGGTTACAGTAAAACTAGGAGTTTTTTCCGTATGAAAAGGACAAAGCCCCAAATAAGTTTTCCCTTTACGCTGCAAGCTTACATATTCAGATATAATCTCTACAATATCTGTGCGTAATCGCACTTCCTCGATAATTTCTTCCGGCATAAATTCTTGATGAAGTCTAATATCCACGTCTCCTACGCCTTTCAGTTTCCAGCCACACTTTGTTTATTTTGTCAACCCTTACATATACATTTCTTTCGCCGAAACTTCATAAAATCCTCTTTTTTAGTTCTTCATTCGGTGAAACTGTTTAGTGAGGGTAAAATCATCTTCTTCAATTGTATTAATTCTTCTTTTTCAAGGATAATACCTTCTTACTTCGACAATTATTTTATAAAAATAAATTATCTATGATCAGTTGCCTAAAAACTAGAATCAATCCCTTAGCCCTTTCGCTCATTTAAAAAGCATGATAGTATATATAAAAGATTGGACTAGTGCCGATGGACGAACATTAAGCTCATAGGTCAATTAACTTAAGGAAGGTGAATGTTTTATGACAAAGGGATCAACACGCACAATTATTTTAGCTATGCTTTTTTGCCTGTTGCTGGCAGGTGCCTTTCTGACAGGGTGCAATTCCTCCAAAGCTCAGGTTGATAATAAACCTTCGGATACAGCAACCACCCCGCCGCCTTCCAATACGGATACAATAGAGCAACCTAAAAATTCCCTACAAATGAAGCTTTATTTCCCTAACTCAGATGCTACAGGGTTGGTTTCTTTTGAACGAACCGTTGAAGTAAAGGATGAGGCAGTTATTAAGGCAATGTTTAACGAATTAGCTCACCCTCCTAGTGGATATGAACCCCCTCTCCCATCAGGAACCACTCTTCTTGACGCTAAGGTAAGCGCAGATGGAATAGCTACGATTAATCTCTCTAAGGAGTTTAAAGCAAACTTTGGGGGAGGCTCTGCCGGGGAACAAATGACCATATATAGTATTGTAAACACCTTAACGACCCTTCCTAATGTCCAGAGTGTCCAGTTTCTTCTGGAGGGCGCAAAACACGCTGGCATTCTCGGTCATTTGGATACCCATGATCCAATCAAACCCGATGAGAGCTTAATTATCAAATCCTAGCTAATCCATAGTAGATTCCTTTGATTTGTCTTTTTATTCAATAACACACTAACTACCTTATGTCTGATAGCTTTATTTTACTTCTCTAAGACAAAACTTATACTTTAATTATGGAATATATTACAAAAGTGGTTGAGATTTAAATCTCAACCACTTTTTCATCATCTTTTTACTTCCGAGGAATAAATAAGCTTTGAAAAAGATCAATGGCATAATTATCGGTAAGACCTGAAATGTAGTCAACAACCGCAGTAGTTTTATCACCACCGGCCCAAACCAAGAAGTTCTGAGGAAGTTTTGAAAAGTTCTGACGATAATAATTAAAAAGTGCTTGAACTATGTACTGCCCTTTCTCCCTTTCTTCCCGCAAATTTAAACTGGTGTAGACCCTTGCGAACATAAATTGTCTAAACTCATTCATTGCCGCATTGATCTCAACAGACTGTTTAATTTGATTTTCTCCAGTAGACGCATCTATCATATCCACTACCATTGTGGTAATCATATCACTTGGTTTCACCCCCAACATTCCCTTGACATTCAGGGGCAAGTCACTTTCAGTCAGCAAGCCGGCCCTTAAAGCATCATCATAATCATGACACAGATAAGCAATCCTATCTCCTGTTTTAACAATCTGACCTTCCAAGGTCTTCGGAATACCTTCACCAGTGTGATTTAAGATTCCGTCCAGAACACAATCCGTAAGATTTAAACCCAGACCATCCTTAGCCAGCACCTTGAGGATGCGAATGGACTGCTCATTATGCTCAAAATGGCCAATAATGCGTCGTAGAGCCTCTTCCCCAACATGGCCAAAGGGAGTATGCCCTACATCATGTCCTAAAGCTATGGCTTCAATAAGATCTTCGTTCAACTGAAGTCCCCGGCCAATAGTGCGACATATTTGGGATACTTCTAAACTATGAGTCATTCTAGTCCTATAATGATCTCCTGAAGGAGCAATGTACACCTGGGTTTTATGTTTAAGACGACGAAATGGTTTGCTATGCAAAATCCGATCTCGATCCCGTTGAAATTTTGTGCGAATTGGGCACTCTTCTTCCAGACCCTCGCGTTTAGCATCTTTGCTTTTTGCTGCATAGGGTGAGAGTCGCGTTTCCTCTTCTTTTTCCGAGCGTTGACGAATGTTTAAGCTCCCGCTCATCTTATCCCCCCTTGTCTAGAAACTATTCTGTAAACAGTTCTCTTTTATTTTAGCATAATGACCGGATAAATACCTGCCTTCCTAAGGGAAAGGAGAGAAACGGCACGTTAATGCCCGTTGCTTCTTGAGATTCATAATTTACCTAGTTCAAAACATTGACTCGGTTCAAAAATTTTATGTTTGCTAAAAATGGGTGTTGAAGGAATATCGTGAATAAATGTCGAATATACAAATAATGTGTTGTATGATATCGAGATTTAATCTCATTTGGAGAAAGAAGGGGAATAAATGAATTTTAGTATTAAAACTAAACTAGTCACAATCATTGTTGCTTTAGTGTTTGTAGCAACAACAGTAATAACCGTTTTTTCGATTCGAACACTTCATAGTGGAATGATGACAATGGCCCAAGAAAAATTGCACTCTGATCTTGCTCTCAGTAATTTGATTATCGACAAGTCATTTCCAGGAGACTGGTCGATTAAAGATAACAAACTATATAAAGGCGAAAGTGTCATAAATGATAGTACTATTGTTGACCAAATCGGCGAACTCTCTAATGATAATGTGACAATTTTTCAAGGAAATACTCGTATCGCTACAAACGTAAAAAAAGAGGACGGCACACGGGCTGTTGGAACAAAGGTGTCATCCGAGGTTGAAGAGATCACCCTTAAAGAGGGTAAAACCTACAAGGGAGAAGTTGTTGTAGTTGGAGTAAAAAACCAAACCATATATGAACCAATAATTGATAAACAAGGCAAAGTTATAGGTATGACCTTTATTGGAGTGCCAATTTCACTGATTGACCATTTAGTGTCTGGGCTTAGTAATAAAATCATTATTTTTATAATCATTGAACTATTAATATCAGCCATGGTCATTTGGATAATCGTATCACGCACTCTAAGGCGCCTCCATCATATTGTGAATTCAGCCGATAAGATCGCCCAGGGTGATCTATCTATTGAAGCACTTAATTCTAACTATAAAGATGAGTTTGGGCACTTAAGCAGTTCGTTCAATACTATGGCTGCTAACCTAAGGAATTTAGTCCAACATGTTTCTAGGGCATCTGAGCAGGTAGCTGATTCATCTCGCGAAATGCTAACCATCACAGAGCAAAGTGCAGAGGCGTCGGCTCAAATAGCTGTATCAATTGAGAAAGTGGCTGTTGGCTCTGCGGATCAGGTTAATTCAATAGCAGATACTGTCCAGGCTATTGAACAATTATCTGCCAGCACTCAGCAGGTTGCAGCCACGAGCAATGAGATAGCTTTATTGACAGCCAAAACCACTCAAACCACTCATCTGGGCCAAGAGGCTATTAATTTAGTGGTTGTCCAGATGGATAGTATCAATCAAAAAACAGAGCAGGTTCAACAGACCGTTCAGAATTTGTCGGAAAGCTCGGAGCAGATCAACGAAATCATTACAGTTATCACTGGAATAACTGAACAAACAAATCTTCTCGCACTTAATGCAGCAATTGAAGCAGCACGAGCCGGAGAACAAGGACGAGGATTTGCTGTAGTTGCTGATGAAGTTAGAAAACTAGCTGAACAATCCAAGGAAGCTGCTCAAAAGATTTCTATGTTAATTGAAGCAAACAAAAATAATATTAACGAAGCAGTTAGGGCCATGGACGATGAAATTAAAGATGTTAAAGCAGGTATAGACACTGTCGATACCGCCGGAAAATTATTTCAAGATATCACCAAGCTGGTTCTTCAAGTCTCTAATCAAGTGCAAGAAATATCCGCTACGACTCAAGCAATAGCTAGTGGTACAGAAAAAATCGTCTCTTCCACTCAAAACATTGATCGAATTAGTCAAGATGCCGCAGATCAGACTCAAACTGTATCGGCAGCTGTAGAAGAACAGACTGCTTCCCTGGAACAAATTAACTTGTCGAGCAAAGAGTTAGTTGCCATGGTTCAGGACTTGCAAAAAATTGTGAGTGCTTTTAAACTTTAGGGTTACCAAGGGGCAGCTTTATTTCCACGACTGTACCCCTCTCCAACTCGCTCTGCACGGAAACCGATGCATTCTGAAGTTCTATTAAATGCTTTGCAATAGCAAGGCCGAGCCCGGTACCTCCGCTGTTTCTTGATTTATCAGTTTTGTAAAAACGATCCCAGATATAAGGCAATTCTTCCGGTGCAATTCCATCACCTTGATCGCGAATTATCACCGAAAGAGTCGTAATATTAAATAGACTTGTTTCAACGGTCACTGTGGTGTTCACCGGCGAATATTTGACAGCATTGTCCAGAAATATTACCAACAGTTGGCGCAAGCGATCATAATCTCCTTCAAAAGGAGGAATATCTTGTTTAGAAAGATACTCGACTTTAATCCCTTTTCTTACGGCAATGGTCTGAAGACTTCTCACCACATCTTCAAGAAGATTTGGCATATACAGCTTTTCTTTATTCATTCTAATCTTGCCGGATTGAAGGCGAGAAAGCTCCAAAAGATCTCCTACCAATCGTTCCAACCCGCGGGTTTCAGAAAGCATCCTTTGGTGGTACCGTTTAATCTCCTCGCTGTTTTCTACTGTTCCATCCACCATGGCTTCAAGGGATCCACGAATGACGGTCAAAGGAGTGCGAAATTCATGAGACACATTGGCCACGAAGTCCCGTCGTAGTTGTTCAAGCCGCTCACTCCTACTAATATCCTGAACTAAGGCAACACTCCCTGTCACCATTCCCGAGTTATCGACAATTGGCGAAAGAGTAAACATAAGCTTTTTACCCAACCAATCTTTGAGTACTTGAGAGGTCTTTTTATCCTCCATTACTTTCGTAAGCTGGACCTCAATTTTCAATTCATTGAGGTCCTTTTCTATGTCTTCATTCAAATAGGGATGAGGTCTATTCATAATTTCCGAAAGTGCAGAATTGACACTTATGGGTTTAAGAGTCATGTCAAAGGCCACGATTCCATCTGAAATACTCGCAATGATGTCTTTGAGTTTTCCTTTCTCCTGAAAAAGCTGATTAATCGTATAACCTAACTTACCGGCCAAAAGGTCAAGGGAATTCCCCAGTTGTCCCAATTCATCTTCGCGCTTAACTCCTGTTTTAACAGAATAATTTCCTTGCGTCATTTCTAAGGCAGTTAGGTTCATGGCTTTCAAGGGACGGGTAAAGAGCAGGGAGTAGAAAACACCTAAACCCAGGGCTAGCACAAGCGCCCCCAGAAGACTGATTGCCAAAATTCGAACTGCTTTATTGACTGTTGCAGTAATTCCCGTAACCGGGGAATGGAGAAGTACAGAGCCAATAACTTGATGGTCGGGATCAATAATCGGTACGCCTACAGTCAGAGTGGCTTCATTGTAGACACTGCTAAAATTTTCACTGACTGATTCTTGTCCACTTAAAACCCCTTCAATTACTCTTTCAGCCTCCTGTGGGAGAGGCTCTGAGTTAAAAGGCTGCCCTTGCCTCATACTCATACTCATACTCATACTCATACTCATACCCATTCCTGTACCCGGGCCTTGGCCTTGGCCTTGTTGGCCTTGACCTGCACCTGCACCTCTGCCTTTTCCAAAACCCATTCCAGACATCAGAGAGAGGTTCCCTTGCTTGTCAGTGATCCACACCTTTGCCTCAGTCATCGTATCCAGGAAGCGCATAGATCCAGCGAAGCCCCCAAACTGACCACTACTTTGGGAGTTCTCGGCAATCACCTCCGCTATACTTCGAGCACGGTCCAGCATAGTTTGTTCTCGGCTGCTGAAGGTATACTGCCTGAACATCTGAATAAACAATCCCCCTATGACTAACATAGAAAGGAGCACTATTCCAACAAAACCAGCCGTTAATTTTAGAGCAATACTCTTCTTAAACATGCCTCACCTCAAATTTATAGCCAACTCCCCAAATAGTCTTTATCTCCCAGCCAGAGGTTTGAGAAGGAGCTATTTTTGATCTTAACCTCTTGAGATGAGTGTCCACAGTACGGGCATCACCAAAATACTCATACCCCCACACACTGTTTAAAAGGTTATCTCTCGAGAAAACTTTTCCCGGATTTGATGCCAAGACCCATAGTATTTCCAGTTCCTTTTTTGTAAGGCTGACGGGTCGCCCTTCGATTTTCACTTCATAATCCGAAATGTTAATTTCCAAGCCAGGATAATGGACGATGTCTTTGCTTTGCTCCTCTGAAATATCAAGACGCCTTAATACTGCACGAATGCGCGCCATGACTTCTGCTGGACTAAAAGGCTTTACAATGTAGTCATCTGCGCCAATGTCAAGACCCATAATGCGATCACCATCTTCGCCCTTGGCGGTAATCATGATAATCGGTACATTGGAACTCTGACGAATTTCCCGACAAACCGCAAACCCGTCCTTCTTGGGCATTAAGACATCAAGTAATACGAGTAGGGGTCTATATTCCCAAAGCTTCGCTATTGCCTCTACCCCATCATGGGCAATAATCGGAAGAAAACCTTCTTTAGTCACATAGGTACTTAATATTTCTAGAATGCCCTCATTATCATCGGCAATCAATATGTATTTGTTCAAAAGCCATACCTCCCCCACACTCTCTTAAGTTTATCACTTATAAAAATAGTGTTTGTGTCATAAATGTGACATTTCTAAAACGTTTGAAGTCGTTTTAGAACTTATAGATCAATTACTTTATTGAATATTGTTACTCTTTAGGTCATACTCCTTCTTGTTTTTCAGTTGTCCTCTCCTCACAACAGCGCCAAACCAAAATCATGGCCATAATCTCGACTATTCCCTGAGAGATTATGGCCATGATTTTATTCTTTGCCTAAGCAAAAATCACACTTCTTGGAGTTGTCGTTCTAACCGTTTAAATTTTATGTACATACTGATTCGCCAGGGCAGAATCATACTAAAGGCTAAGATGAAGAAAATTCCGGTCATTTGAGTAGGATCGATCTGAATAGCCTCAGCAAGGATAATTTTCCCGATCATGCGCAAAGCGACTAGACTTATCAGGGCTACTAAAAACAACTTTGATCTTCGGAGATAGATTTGGTTGTCCCTTACTTCAAATTTAGAAGTTTTTATTAAGATGACAGAAAAAAGCATGCCCATAACAACGGAACTTATCAGTTCTAGCAGGGTTGGTCTAAACATTGGCAAAATAAACATACTCCCACCAGTAGCCATAAAGAATGGAGGTAAAATAATCATTTTCGCCACTGCTGGTTTTTTTGTGTTTTTCACTCGTACCAAATTGACTACAATAACCATTAACAAGGACACGACAATTGATGCAACCACTAGGAATTGTTTTGTCAACATAATTAACCTTTCTATCTCGCGATTACGCCTATTCCAGTCTACACACATTATAATATAACTCTTTGCCTTAATAATAAAGCAAAGAGTTATATTAGCAGACATAAAGAGCTATTACGACTCTCTTGTGTCTTCTTATTGATCAATATTTATAAATTTTTCTTTAGAGCCCGTGCTAAGAGATATCTTTCCTGGAAAATTTCCGTATCGCTAAGGTCACAAATCCAAGCATGTAAATGGCAATATAGACGAACATCCAAATACTTGCCTGTTTACCGCTGCCGGATAAACTGGCACCAGCCATGGCACCGGCTGCCAGCTCAGAATTTGGAACCATGATGCGTTCCATCGTACTATAAATCGTTTGGAAAGGCGAGACTAAGCTAATAAAAATTCCGGTACCAATAACCGAGTTATTATTTACATACTGCCCAATCATTTCGACCATTCCACCAACATTCCCCAAAATGTAAATGAAAATCATTAAGATTCCATTGGGCACTGCTTTTAAAGTCACGGATCCAAATATTGTTAGGCAAAGAACTGCTACAGGCAGCAAAAGGTAAAGCAACCATCCAGAAAGGATTTGCGAGAAGGTGAGACTTGTTATCGTACTTAGGCCAAATAAAGCTCCAATAACCAGAATTGAGGAGAATAGCAGGGTTGCGTAGGTACAGGCTAATAGAAATAATCCTCCAAGTTTGCCAAGAATAAACTGATAGCGGTGAATCGGACGAGTAAGAATCCCTTGAATCAGTCCGGACTCCAGTTCTGAGGCAATGGCACCGGAGCCAAGCATAATCGTGAGCAAAGCTATTAACATGGCAGAAAATTGAAAGCCCATTTTCGTAACCATTTGAATCGCAAAAGGTCTAAACTGATTTCCCATTCCATGGGTCACTGATGTGTTAGGAAAATAATTAAGCATTACTGTCCAAAATAACAAGTACAAAAAAGTGACAATACCCATTATGATAAAAGTTTTTTTACGGATTGCTTCATTAAGCGTGGTAATTAGGATTGCTACGATGATAACCCCTCCTCGCCGACAAGCTGCATAAACACAGTTTCCAGTGTCTCTCGGTGGGGTGTCAACTCATAAAGTGTCAAACCATTAGAGATCAGCTTAGCTGCCAGGGCAGGAATCTCTTCGTAATCCTTTAAAGTAGCTGTTAAACTTCCATCTGCTAGTATCTGCAAGGACTGGTATTGGTTATGCATGGTTACCAATAAATCTGCAGTCATACCCTTAGCTCTAATGGTTAAGGAGATTTTATTCATCAATAACTCGTCCATCCGGGCGGATTTAACAACCGTACCTTTGTGAATAAAGGTAACACTATCGCATACAGCTTCCACTTCACTTAAAAGATGACTGTTTAGAAAGACAGTTGCCCCTTCCTTTTTTAAAGCAACAATAATGTCTCGCACATCCTTACGACCAATGGGATCCAAAGCAGATGTTGGCTCATCGAGAAAGATCAGTTGGGGATTAGGCAGCAACGCACAGGCCAACCCAATACGTTGCTGCATGCCTTTACTATAAGAGCCAACTTTGAACTTTTCTTGTCCTTCAAGTCCAACTAGCTTCAAGACCCTGCCAATTTGATCCTTCTTGTTTTTCAATTTAATTAATTGGGCATGGAAATTCAGCAAATCTAATCCGGTCATCCAATCTTGATAGCGGAAAAGTTCAGGCAGGTAGCCCATTCTTTCACGCGCGGAAACATCACCCAGGGGTTTACCCAGGACTTTGCCCCTCCCAGAGGTGGGGAATACAAGCCCGGTTAACATCTTAATACAGGTACTCTTCCCTGCGCCGTTGCGGCCAAGAAAGCCATAGACTTGCCCAGCTTCTACTGAAAGGTTGATTTGGTCACAGGCTGTTTTATTACCATACTTTTTTGTAAGAGCATGGGTTTCGATGATCATTAACGAACACTCCTAGCGATTTCTGCCAGCTCTGCATCCGTCTTATTGCCAATTAAACTATATAAATTGCCATCCTTAGTCCAGATTAGTACAGAAGCGTTATCCATATTGGACATTTCCTCCATAGCCATGGTATGAGCTTCTTTCAAAGCAGCAAATTTTTCTTCACCGTATTTGTCGATCAATGCTTGTCCCATTTCGTTCATTGATGCTTCGTGAGACTTACCATTTAAGTTTTCAAGTGATTTACTGTGTGATCCTGTGGCTGTCATATCTTGAGGCAGATTTTCAGCAAATCCTTTTAAATCAGACATAGTGTAGATGTAACCTTTTTTCCCACCTAAATCTACTTCTCTGCCGAAGCCTACTAGGACAGGAAGATAGATATCAGAACTATTTTCATCAATTTCGGCAAGCTGTTGACGAAGATTCGTAGGGATTAAGGGCAAATCTAACATAACATTTCGCAACTCTTCTTTGGCAGCTTGGGGGGCATCTAAATAGGACTTTTGGGTGGCTAAGAATAGGACATCCTCATATTTTGCGAAGGCTGCAGCTGGAGATACCATAGACATTTCTACACCGTTTAAACTGCTGGAAAGTTGTTGCGGACTATGCAGCAATTTCAACAGTTCGTTGCTGGTATCCACATCTAAGGTAAACTTCATTTCCCTGGAATTCAGCGCAGATATTTCAGGGGTTTGAGATGCTAGTTTAGAAGGTAAACGAAGTTTGAAAGCCTCAAACTCTCCAGCTGAATTCAGTTTTGTCACTTCATGTTTCGGTTGTGAAATAAGGTTAAGCAGAGATTTGTGTTCAAATGTTTTTCCCTTGAAATCTTCTTTTAGGCTAGAAATTGCTTGCATTCCTTCCTGCAAGTCCGCCATTGTAATTTCAATGGTTTTCACATCGTTTACGCGGAAAATCGACAGAGCATCCAGGGCTAAAGTTTTTACCGGATTTACAAACGTAATGAGCCCTGCCACCAGCGCCAGAGAGGCAAAGGTAAAGATTTTTCGTTTCATGTTATCAAGTCCCTTCACAAATTTTTGGTACTCTTACTTTAAATCAAAATTATGTCCTCAGTGTGCCCTCGGGGTATTAATTTCTAAACGGCAGCCTAACCACAAATGACGTCCCTTGATCTAATTCACTCTCAACAATTACCTCTCCGGCATAGATATCCACTATTTTCTTAACAATAGCTAAGCCCAGGCCGCTTCCCTCTTTGGAATGTGACTTGTCCCCCTGAAAAAACTTTTCAAAGATCCGGTCTTGATCCCTCTTCCCAATCCCGATACCTTGATCCTTAATCTCAACTATCACATTGTCGGGTGTTTTTTTTGCTTGTATATAAATTGTTCCAGAATGCGCAGAAAATTTGATGGCATTCTCCAATAGATTTAACCAAATCTGTTGAATCAAAGCTTCGTCACCCGTGTAAGCTATTTGAGCGAGATCAATGTTAAGTTCTAGACTTTTCTGAGACCATTTTTCCTCTAGAAGAACTATCGTCTTTCGAATCTGCTCATCTAAGGAAAATGGTTTGGTATGCTCTGGAATGAATTGATGGTCAAGTTTCGAAAGGCGCAGCATATTGGAACTCAAATGGCTTAATCTCTTTGCTTCTTCAATAATAATATTTGTGTAAGATCGAAAATCCTCTTCCGACAAATCCTTATCCTGGAGCATTTCTGCGAAGCCTTGGATAGAGGCAATGGGTGTTTTCAATTCGTGAGAAACGCTGCTAATAAAATCTTTGCGGAGATATACCATATTACCGAGTTCCGCCGTCATCAAATTAAAATTTTGGGCCAGGACCCCTATTTCATCATTGCCCGGATAGTCCATCTTTACAGAAAAATCGCCCTTTGCAACCTCTTTGGCTGAATTACTAATTCGAATAATCGGCTCGGAAATTTTCCGCATCGCCAAGTACAATAGGGAACCTCCTAAGGCTACACATAAGAGCAGTGTTACCAGCATAAAACTTCCAAAAACCGCATGGGCTTCTCGGATACTCAAGTCACCATGATAGAGCAAGAAGAAAAGAATCGTCATCAAGGCAAAGGATAGGAAACAGGAAAAAACCAAGATTCCAATGGCTATTAACGTCCCTTTGGCGCGAATTGAATGTGTCAAATCTTTAATCATAGTTCCTCTCCGCCTTATAACCCAGACCGCGAATCGTGATAATTTTAAACTCCGGCCTGTCATCAAACTTCTTGCGCAGTTTTTTGATGTGGCTGTCCACCGTTCGTTCATCGATATCTGTATCCAGCCCCCAGATTTCAGACATAAGCTGTTGCCTTGTAAAAATTTGCTTCGGATAGCTCAACAGTTTAAAGAGTAACAGAAACTCCTTTTTGGGTAATTCAATTTGAAGGTCTGGCCCAGTAATGCTCAAATTGTCATAATCCAGTAGGATTTCACCGATAACAATTTTATGTTCATTGGTAATTTTAGCCCGTCTCAGCAGAGCTGCTACTCTTAAAATCAGCTCGTTCATATCAATTGGCTTAACCATATAATCGTCTGTACCCAACCTAAAGCCTTTTTCTTTGTCCTCATAATCCTCTCTAGCAGTCACAATTAAAATCGGCAGGGTGAATCTTGCATCTCTAAGGCTTTCAATGAGTTCAAAGCCATCCATATAGGGCATCATGATGTCACAGATAATTAAATCCACATGTTCGTTTTCAAGAATTTGCAGAGCCTTTTCACCGTTTTCAGCTTGCAAAACTCGATAACCGGCTTGTTCCAGACGAGTTTTCATTAACATTAATAAGTTCTTATTATCCTCAACCACCAATATTTGAAACATGAAAAACCTTCTTTCCAAAGACTACTAAAAACAAAGGATATACCCTTTGTTCCCGGTAACATTATTCATTTTAAAACCTTTTTCGAATATATCTTTTAAAGAGTATAACTATATATTGTGACTTAAATGTGCCCAAAGCATAGGAATATGTGGTTATAGGAGTAAAAATCGGTATTTCTTAATCCAAAAAATCAAAGATGTTTTACAATCGCCCGTTGCGAAATGTTATGCTCAATAAAAACAGGGTATTATTTCTTTAGATCATAAGAAATAATACCCTGTCTAATTTTTTTTAATAAGTCTTTCAAACCCTTGAGATAAGGCTTTCCTATAACATTATTTCCCTAGCCAGTAATAAGCTTTTTTCTCCCGGAATATTTATCGGCTAAGATTTGCGCAAAAGCCTGGTAATCAAGGCCGTTTTTCGCTAATTCAGCCATTTCTTTATCAACATCTACGTTATTTCCGTCATTTCGAAGCGAAGTAGAATTATCAATCTCTACCCTGGCTTTAACAGCCTCGATGTTTGTAAAAGAGAGATCAATGTGTCGAGTGTCTGTTTTATGTAAAGATAGTCTATCTTTGTTCTGGACTTGGCGTAGAACATCTTCGAACTCGACATGTGATTTCTTAAATCCTGGAGTATCAATATTGGCCAAATTGTTAGCAATTACCTTTTGCCGTAGAGCTGAGGCCTCTAGTTTATTCTCCATCATAATCATAAGAGGAGTAACGAGAAGATTCATAATCTCATCCTTCCAATAAAGTCAGCTTCATGCACAAATAACATTATATTTTTTATTGTATTTTTATCCAGGATAGTGTTTGAAATATAGAGTGATTAGTATGATATAAAAAGAATAACATATTCCCTGTCCAGTTAGCAATATCAAAGGATCACTCCAAATTATTCCACTGCCAACTAGACACCTCTCATCTTTCCCCTCTTACAACTCACGACAACAATTCCTTACCCTCCTTGTTGATCAAGCTTGGTTATGGATAATCCATCCATATTTTTTCATGAAGACTGGGGAATTATTCTTCATTTTCACAGAGAGATTCTTCAGCTAAAGAAGATTATTTGACAAACAACAGTTTATAAATTTGAACCACTATCAAAGGAATCAGGGACAGGCCAAATACTGTTATAAACTGTGTATAATCTAACGATACAACTTCGAAAACTCTTTCGAGTGGTTTTAAGGTTACTACCAGTGTCATTAATGAAAACCCGATAATCACTGACAGCCAAAGTATCTTGTTAGTGAAGATCCCTACGTGAAAAATTGACTCTTTGGATCTTGAGTTAAACCCATGTAATAACCTAGAAAAACCAAGTGTTGCAAAAGCCATAGTAGTAGCCACCCCCGTATCTCCAGTGGTCAATCCTATATAAAAGGCTATTATTGTACTGATTGCAATTATTAAGCCTTCCGCTAAAACCTCTAACCCAAAGGACTTGTCTAAGATGGGAGCGTCTTTTCTTCTTGGTTTTTCCTTCATAACATTTTCATTGTGGGGTTCTAGCCCTATGGCAATGGCGGGAAGGCTATCCGTTACCAGGTTGATGAAGAGCAAATGCACCGGAGCAAAAGGAACAGGCAGTGCGACAACGGAAGCATATATTACGCTCAAAATTCCAGCAGTATTTCCTGACAACAGGAACTTTATTGAATTTTTGATATTAGCAAATATACTTCGTCCATTAGAAACCGCCTTTATAATTGTAGAAAAATTATCATCTGCCAAAACCATAGATGCAGCATCCTTAGCAACCTCTGTTCCTGTAATCCCCATTGCTATACCGATATCCGCCTGTTTAAGAGCGGGAGCATCATTGACCCCATCACCAGTCATCGCAACTATATTGCCTTTATCTTGCCAAGCCCTTACTATTCGAATTTTATGCTCAGGGGATACCCGAGCATAGACCGAAATCTGCTCCACTCTTTCTCTAAGGGTTTCATCACTTAGTTGATCGAGCTCATAGCCTTCCACAGCCTCTGCTTCAGTCTTTAAAATCCCAATTTGTTTTGCTATGGCAGAGGCGGTAATCTTATGATCACCAGTGATCATGACAGGTTTTATCCCAGCATTTTGGGCACTGGCAATCGCTGGTGCCGATTCCTCTCTTGGCGGATCCATCATGGAAATCAGCCCTATAAATATTAGCTCCTTCTCATCCTCTAATTCAATTTTTCCTGTGTCATTAATTTCTTTATAAGATAACGCTAATACTCTTAACCCACTTTCAGAGAACTCTCTGTTTACTGTCTCAATCTTATTTCTTTCTTCCTCCGTTAGGGATTCTATTCCCCCATCCTTTTGTACGCTTACCACTCTGGAAAGCATAACATCTAAGGCTCCTTTAGTGAGCATCATAGTTTTACCATTCAACTTATTTACGGTACTCATTAGCTTTCGATCAGAATCAAACGGAATTTCCCCTAGTCTGGGATAATCCATCCTCATCTTTTCTTCATCTAAATCATATATCTCCCCCAAATTCACAAGCGCAATTTCTGTAGGATCACCAATTTCTTTGTCCTTAACCGTTATCGCATCATTACATAACAGTGCTACCTGTACAAGCATTTTTTCCAGCCATTTATCATGATCCAGTTCATCGTGTTCTAAAACTTTCCCATCTACAAAAATCTTTTGTACTTTCATTTTGTTCTGGGTCAAGGTTCCGGTTTTATCGGAACAAATCACGGAGACACTGCCAAGACCCTCAACTGCAGGAAGCTTTCTAACAATAGCGTTTTCTTTAGCTAATTTCTGTGTGCCCATAGCTAGAACAATAGTTACAATGGAGCTTAAAGCCTCCGGTATCGCTGCTACCGCTAAAGATACGGCGAACAAAAGTGATTCCATAAGCGCATGGCCTCTAGATAGGTTGACTGCAAAAATTAATGCCGATAAAGCAAGTATTAGAACAGCAAGTTTTTTACCAAAATCATCGAGATTAACCTGCAAAGGAGTTTTCTTCTCTTGGGCATTTTTTAATAGATTGGCGATCTTTCCAATCTCAGTATGCATGCCAATACCAGTCGAAATCACTACAGCCCTGCCATAGGTTACAAAACTTCCGGAGAAAACCATATTCTTTCTATCGCCTATGGCGATATGTTCTCCCTCAATGACTTCAGAATTCTTTATAACACTCACAGATTCTCCTGTTAAGGAGCTCTCATCTGTCTGCAGACTATAGTTTTCGAGAATTCTTCCATCTGCACTTACAAAATCTCCAGCGTCTATGTACAAAATATCTCCCACGAGGATTTCTCTTGATGGGATTTCAATCTTCTGACCATTTCTTAACACCTTAGCATTCGTGGAAGATAAGGACTTTAAGCTCTTGAGGGATTGTTCTGCTTTGAGATGTTGTACAGTCCCCAAAATTCCATTAATAATAACTACAACCAATATTACTAATGTACTCTCCAGCTTACCTAACAAAGCGGAAATTGCTGCAGCGGCTAATAAAATCAGTACTAAGAAGTCTTTAAACTGCTCTAAGAATATCCGAATCGGACCTTTCCGACCCTTTTCTTCTAATTCATTAAAGCCTTGTTCCTTTCTCCTGCTTACTACCTCTTCATCAGTTAACCCTCTTTCCGTAACTCCCAAAGCTTCCAACACTTTTGCTGCTGATAGTTTATAAAACTCTTGCACCTTACCGACTCCTCTCACTTGCCTAACTCATATTTATTATTCCATGGAGAAATGAAAATATGATGAGCTTTGGAGCAGGTGTAGTAATATGTCTTCTAAGATGACCTTTACTAAACCCTGGGCATACTTCACTTAGATTCATGCCTAGACTGTAAATCAAACTGTCTTTGGAATATTGCAGCAGACTCTCCTTCAAGCAGGTCATTGACATCCTTAATATCGAGGCGGTCAAGGAGTTCTTGAATATATGGATTGTTCAATGGGGTGCGGGCATCTGCTAACAGTCCATAGGTATTGACATGGAGAGTTCCTAATTCAGATTTAAGGAGGGCTTTTGGACCGCCGACACAGCCACCAACACAGCCCATTCCCTCATAGAAATTCGCCTTAATGTCTCCCTGATTAATGGAACGAAGGATCTCTTTACACTCCTGAATTCCCTCGGCTTGAACTGCCTTAATCTTGATAGGTTTGTCGGGTCTAAGCTGGTCAAGGGTATCTGAAATAGCTTTCGATACCCCTCCTGTACGGGCATAAATACGTCCGGCAGAGGAAGAATGTCCACTAGTGATATCCTCCATATCTTCTGGATTAACTCCCGTCGCTTCAAATATCTGCTTAACTTCCTCAAAGGTTAATACTGCATCAATGGCATCTTTGATATCTGCTTCTTTGGCCTCAGCTTTTTTTGCTATACAAGGACCTATAAAAACCACTTTTGCTTCGGGATGAAGTCGTTTAATTCCCCGTCCGCAAGCAACCATTGGAGAAACGGAAGGTTGGATATGGGGAATCAATTGATTATATACCCGTTTAACCATACCTACCCAGATGGGGCAACAACAACTGGTCAAGACAAAATCCTCCTCAGAATTAACTGCTCGATCAAATTCAAGAGCTTCTTTCAAGCTTAGGATATCTGCAAAAAGCGCAACCTCTACCATACCGTAAAAACCCAGACGTTTGAAAGCAGCTCTGAGTTGACCCATTGTGACCCGATCTCCAAACTGCCCAATAATCGCAGGAGCCACAATTGCATAGACTGCAGCCTCTTTTTTCCTCAGAAGATCTATTAAAGGAATGAATTCCTTTTTATCAATTAAGTTATTGAGGGAACACGTATCGATGCAATGCCCGCAGTGAACACAGCTGCGATCTTGGATCACGACTTTTCCTTCCATATCTCGGACTATGGCATTAAAGATACAGGACGTTTCACAGTTATGTTTTTCGCCTGTACATTCCCCTTTACAATCGTTAATCTGAAATACTACTTTGTCCTGCTCACCATTCCCCAAGGCATAATAGACATATTTTTTTGTAGCTTCATTTCCACTTGCTTCAATTTCTCGGATCTCTTGCTCTAGATTATCATTGTAGGAAGCTTTCACTAAGCGTTTAAATATTTCGTCGTAGGTAGTCACTGTAATTCCTCCATGTCAAAAACGTTGTTTGCCAAAGGTGCTGGCAAACTTATTTATACTAGCGTACACACCTTCCGGATGTTTATACTAGCCGGAAACTTTCAGAATGACATAGGATAGGCCAATGATGTTCATTGAGATGAGCGAACTCCAGAATTCATCAACCCTCACAGAACTAACATCCATTATCTAAAGTTTAGGAGGGATGCCCATCTCGGGCAGTCCTCCTAAACTTTCGTATCTTATTTAAAACAAATCGCTGTGAGTACCTGTTCTGGTAAGCGTCAAAACTAGAACATCGTTGTCAACCCTATAAACCAAAAGCCAGTCGGGAGTAATATAACATTCCCTATGCCCGGTCCAATCACCTAATAACATATGGTCATGATTTTTTTCCGGCAGGAGGATTCCGTCCGCTAATAGAGAAACAACATCCTGCAGTAATTGAAGATTATATCCTCGCCTAATAATTGCCTTTAATTCCATCCACGAATGATCCGGTTATAAAGGGCTGTAATTGTATACGGGTTTGTTCAACAAGCCAGAGCATGCCTCCTGCTTCGTACCTGAATGGGTACACCATTCTAGATTTGTACCATCTCTTTGCCATGTCCCCTGACATATATTTAATGATCACAGCGAATTTCTTCAGCTAATTCCCTACTGCTTTGATACTATGACGGTACTACGTCTACTGTCATAGCCTCTCGCTATTTACCAAGTGCAAAGCCCATAATCTCATGTCTTTTCGGTGAGATTATTCTTTGCACCTCCAAAATTAAAAAAGGGTATTGTCTTTTGAAATCACAAAAGACAATACCCTCACTATTTTTACCCCTAAACCCTCAAAGCTTTGGTATTAAGCTTTAAAGCTATCTCTATTCTGCTTTTCGTTTTAATTATTGAACCTTGTTCCTCACCGCCGCCTGGGCTGCTGCCAAGCGAGCAATCGGCACCCGGAAGGGTGAACAAGAGACATAATCCAGACCAACAATGTGGCAGAATTCAATGGAGTTTGGTTCTCCGCCATGCTCTCCGCAGATACCTAAGCCCAGACTAGGATTAGCACTGCGACCCAGATTTACTCCGATGCCGATGAGTTTGCCTACCCCGTCTCGATCGAGTACGACAAAGGGATCTGTTTTCATCACTTTCTTGTCCAGATAGACTGGTAAGAACTTTCCTTGTGCGTCATCCCGGGACAGGCCCATGGTCATCTGGGTGAGATCATTCGTTCCAAAGGAGAAGAAGTCCGCTACTTTTCCGATTTCATCAGCCAAGAGCGCCGCTCGGGGTACTTCAATCATAGTTCCAACATGATAGTTGATTTGGACATTTTGTTCTTGCATAACTTCAGCTGCAGTGTCATCCACTAACTTCCGCATCATAATAAACTCTTCTTTTCCCATAACAAGGGGGATCATGACCTCAGGATGAATTTCATATCCTTCTTTGATCAGTCGGGCACTGGCTTGGAAAATCGCTCGGGCTTGCATAACCGTGATTTCCGGGAAGGAAACCCCTAGGCGACAACCACGATGTCCAAGCATTGGATTTAATTCAGACAAAGCCCGAACATTACGCAGCAAGGACTCTTTTTCCTGTAGGGCACCCGATTCATCCTTGCTCATTCTCAGCTTAGTAATCTCGACGACTAACTCTTCCGAATGGGGCAGGAACTCGTGAAGGGGGGGATCAAGTAAACGAATAGTGACCGGGAATCCCTGCATAGCCTTTAGAATTCCGTAGAAATCCTCTTCCTGCATGGGCAAGAGCTTGGCCAGAGCCTCTTCCCGCTCTTCCAGGGATTGGGCCAAAATCATATCTTGCACAATGGGAATCCGCTCAGGATCCATAAACATATGTTCTGTCCTAGTTAATCCAATTCCCACCGCTCCATAATCTCGAGCATTGGTGGCTTCCGTGGGACTATCGGCATTGGCCATAACGCGCAGTCTGGAAATCTCATCAGCCCAGCCTAAGAATTCTTTAAATCCTTCACTCAACTCAGGATCAACCATGGATACTTCGCCTTTGATCACCCGTCCGGTAGCTCCATCGATAGACATAATAGTTCCTTGTGGGTACTCAACCCCATCAATAGCCACTACACCTTGAGTATAATCTATTTTCAAGGCATCACAGCCGCAAACAGCCGGTTTACCCATATGACGAGACACAACCGCAGCATGACTTGTCATACCTCCACGACTGGTCAGAATACCCTGGGCAGCTAAAATGCCGCGAATATCATCGGGAGTAGTTTCAGTCCGAACCAAGATTACCTTCTCGCCAAGATTCCCTAAGCGCTCTGCTTCCTCGGCACTCAAAACGATTCTTCCTGAAGCAGCTCCGGGAGAAGCGGGAAGTCCTTTGGCTAGTACATGCAGCTTAACCCCGGTATCCATGCGACGATGCAATAAATGCTCCAATTGATCGGGCTCAATTCTCATGACAGCTTCTTCTTTAGTGATTACACCTTCATGGAATAGTTCTACTGCCACACGAATAGCTGCTGACGCAGTTCGTTTACCATTACGGGTTTGTAACATGTACAGTTTGCCCCGCTCGATTGTGAACTCAATATCCTGCATATCCCGATAGTGAGCTTCCAGCTTTTTCGAAAAGCTCAAGAACTGCTGATAGATCTCAGGATTTTCCTGAGCTAAAGTAGCAATGGGGTTTGGGGTTCGTATACCGGCTACCACGTCTTCCCCTTGGGCATTCATTAGATATTCTCCATAGAGCGCACTCTCCCCCGTTGATGGGTTACGGGTAAAGGCCACTCCTGTTCCTGAATCTGAGCCCATGTTTCCAAAGACCATGGATTGAACATTGACAGCCGTTCCAATCTCATGGGGGATATTATTAATTTTCCGATAGACATTGGCCCGATCATTATTCCACGAACGGAAAACCGCTAAAACAGCCTGTTGCAGCTGATTTCTTGGCTCCATAGGAAAGGGGCTGCCGGTTTTACGTTCAATCTTTTTCTTATATTCACTGACCATCCATTTGAGACTTTCCGTGGACAGCTCAGAGTCATAGCGAACTCCTTGTTTCTCTTTAGCAGTCTCTAAGATCTGTTCAAAATTATAATGCTCTACTTCTAAAACAACGTCGCCAAACATTTGAATAAAGCGGCGATAACAATCCCAGGCGAAACGCTCATTTTGCGTGTTAGCGGCTAAAGCTTCCACTGTATCATCATTAAGTCCTAAATTAAGAACTGTATCCATCATCCCCGGCATCGAAAACTTTGCCCCAGACCTGACAGAAACCAGCAGAGGATTTTTCTTGTCTCCAAAAACTTTACCGGAAGCCGCTTCAACTTCTGCTAAAGCCGGCCAAACTTGCTCCCAGATCCCCTCGGGAAACTTCTCACCGTTGCTGTAATACTCGTTGCAGGCCTCTGTTGTAATTGTAAATCCCGGAGGTACCGGCAAGCCAATTTGAGTCATCTCCGCTAAATTAGCTCCTTTTCCTCCCAACAAATCGCGCATGGAAGCTTTACCTTCTTGAAATAAATAAACATACTTCTTATTCATTTCGATCCCCCTTAAATAATATCTCTAATATAATGCTGGCTGTCTCCTCTACCGCTTTTCCGGTAGCGTCGATAATCGGACAGCCGATACGTCTCATAATACCTCGGGCATACTCTAACTCTTGCATAATCCGGTCTAAGTTGGCATAATCTGCGGAAGCGCCTAAGCCCAGTGTTTTTAAACGCTCTGTTCGGATTTGGTTAAGCAGTTCCGGTCTCAACGTAAGACCAACTATTTTTCGGGATGGAATACTAAAGAGTTCCTCTGGCGGATCAACCTCCGGAACTAAAGGAATATTCGCAGCTTTAAGTCCTTTATGGGCTAAGTACATGCTGAGTGGAGTCTTAGAAGTACGAGAAACACCAATCAGAACGACATCCGCAAAAAGAACCCCGCGCGGATCTTTGCCGTCATCGTATTTAACAGCGAACTCGATAGCTTCTACTTTTCTAAAATACTGTTCATCCAGGCGATGAATTATGTTCGGCGTATGGGTGGGATCCATCCCGGTTTGACTGGCCAAAGCCCCAATCAGCGGTCCAAGAATATCAACGGTTTTAAGTCCCTTTTCTAAAGCCTTCTTCTCTAAATATTCACGCAGGTCTTTAAGTACAAGAGTATAAACTAAGATAGCTTGCTCGGCAGCAGCCTCTTCCATAATATCTTCTAAATGGGTTTGATCCCTTACATAAGGAACCCTGCGAATGCGTGTCTTAACACCAATAAATTGTGCCGCAGCAGCCCGACTTACAAACTCAGCCGTCTCACCAAGTGCATCTGAAATAACATAAATAACAGCCGCTTGGGTCGTCAAAAATAACACCTCCGAATTGTACGTAGTTCCTTTAACCTTCATATCAAGGATCTTTATCTCGTTTCCGAAATCTCTACAAACAGTTTCGTGACATTTGTCTTAGTAAACCGACCTACAACCTCATAACATTCATTTCCATTCTCATCCACATACCCTTCAACCACCGGCAAACTATCCACCTGGTGCTGAACCAGTTTTTTAGCAGCACTCAAGACGGGCTCATCCAGGGTTGTCATGTAGATGTTCGGCATCCGGGTCATAATAACCCCTACCGGAACTTGTTGAAGATCCATTTTTCCCAGGGATGCTTTCATGATATCTTTTCGAGAGACCATTCCCAGCAGAACTCTGTCGGGGCCAACAACTGTTACACTCCCAACGTTCTGGGTAAACATCACAACGGTTGCATCATAGATACTCGCATTTTCCAATACAGTGACCGGCATAGACTTAAATGAGCAGACTCGTAGTTGAAGCATACGCTCCATGATAGGAGAGGGGCCGAGATCTTCACGATAGGAATATCCGACACGTGGCCGTGCCACTAAGACTCCGGACATTGTCAAGACGGTTAAATCAGGGCGGAGCGTGGCTCGCGTCAAATTAAGCATTGACGCAATCTTTTCACCCGTGATGGAACCTGAAGCTTTCACGATCTCCACTATTCGTTGTTGCCGTTCCGTCCATTCCAACCAATTTCACCTCTTATGTATTGCTCTGTCTCAATGTGACATACTATTGGGTTCAATTTGCTTCAATTATATCATATTATATTATTCATTGGATAGATAGGTGAACATATATAACCAATTATTTTTAATAAGAACTCGATTAATTTGGTGTAAAAAGTTTGCCCCAACAACCCATCACCCTCAATTCCTCTACGAAGATAGCAGACAATGATAGAACTAATAATGAAGAGATTAACCCGCTCTTAAGACTGAACAAATTTACCAAGCATATTTCAACAATTGATTGCAGAACCTACGATATGCTGTATATCATAAGCCTCCTGACCTAAACACTCCAAATATTAATTATTCGATCCATTAAAGTACCCACAATCATGCGACGATAAATTACTTAATGTGCCAAGCTTACCAAAGCTATCCCTTAAAATTGGAGCCTAAATATTGAACAGAAAGGGTCTGAAACAATAGTTGTTCCAGACCCTTTTATAGTTCAAAATTGCTAAAGCCCTTTTGCGTTTAAGCTAAAAGGCTTAACTCACCTAAGCATCCCAGCATTTCCACACATTGTCCAAGCAACGCTAAGCGGGCCTTTTTCAAATCTTCATCCTCTACCATAATCATGACCGCTTGGAAAAGGGCTTCGATCTGAGGGACAAGTTCCCAAGCCAGATCATAGGCTTCCTCATAGCTGCCTAACTCGATCATCTCAGCAAAACCCTGTCTACGGGAAGATATCCCTTTAGCCAAGGCTATTTCAGTTTCATCTACCAAAGAAGCTTCCTTCAACTCTGCCAGAGCTTCTTTCTTGCTTAAGTTATAGCAGCGGGTATAGGTTTGCGCGTAAAGAACAAACGCTTCTTCCCCTCGTTTTTTCGAAAGTACTCGGGCTCTTTTTACCGCACGATTAATGTTGTCACTACCCAGCGCTAAAACAGCATCGATTGTATCATAGCGGAGTCCTTGCTCCTGAAGCACGAACCGCACCCTCTGCTGGAAGAAATCAAGCAACAAAGGTAAGATCTCGCCCAGGGGCAATGCTGTCGTCCCCTGCTCTTTAAATAAACTGTAGGATTTTTGGATGAGCTCGGGCAAAGAGAGATCCCATCCGGAATCTAACAGAACTGCCACAATACCTTGGGCTTGTCTTCTGAGAGCGTAAGGATCTTGAGAGCCGGTAGGTTGAATTCCAATACTGAAGGCTCCGACAATCGCATCAAGTTTATCCGCAATGCTAACTACCCGTCCAGAATCTGAAGCAGGTGTCGCATCCCCTGCAAAGCGAGGTTGATAGTGCTCGAGTATTCCCCGGCATACCTCAGGCTTCTCTCCGCTGGCTTGAGCATAATCCGCCCCCATAATCCCTTGTAACTCCGGAAAATCACTAACCATCAAGGTTACCAGATCTGCCTTGGCTAAATAGGCAGTTCGATCAACCTCTGCTTGTTTGCCTTCTCCAAAACTTAGACTTTCAGCCATGAATCCGGATAATCCCCTTAAACGCTCAACCCTTTGTTCAACAGTCCCCAGCTTCTCGTGATAGACAATTTTCCCAAGCTTCGGAACTAAGTCAGCTAAGGCAACTTTTTGATCTTCTCGATAATAGAAAGCTGCATCTTCTAAGCGAGCCTTCAGAACCTTTTCATTACCCGCTTTAACTGTGTCTAGAGCGAAATCGCTTCCGTTGCGCACAGTGATAAAATAAGGCAAAAGCTTTCCTTCTTCAGTGCGAACGGGGAAATAACGTTGATGCTCCCGCATAGGGGTTGTAATGACAGCCTCCGGCAAGTGCATATATTGAGAAGCCACTTCACCCAATAACGCCGTCGGATATTCAACCAGATGAATAACCTCACTCAAGAGTTCTTCATCTTCAGGAACCTTACCTCCGACTTTTTCAGCCAGTTCTTTCAATTGTGCTAAAATCAAAGCCTTACGTTCCTCTGGATCAATAACCACATAGGCTTGACGCAAAGCCTCACGATAATCCGAAGGTTGACTAATCAGTACCTCTGCCGTTGCTAAAGTGCGATGTCCTCGGGAAACACGCCCTGAGTTGAGACCCACAAATTCGAAGGGAATGATATCTGAGCCGTAAAGTGCGACAATCCACCGAATGGGTCGAGCAAAGCGAAAATCCAGATCCCCCCAACGCATCGGCTTAGGAAAATGTAATGAGTTAATCAGGTCAAGAGCCAACTGAGGGAGGAGAGATTTGGTTTCCAGCCCAACTTCAGATTTTCGAGCATATACATAGGGTACCCCATTAATTTCCTGAACAAAAAGGTCTTCAATGGACACACCCTGCCCTCTGGCAAACCCTTGAGCCGCTTTAGTGGGAGCTCCGTTGGCATCATAAGCAGCTTTGACCGCCGGGCCTTTAACTTCCATGGATAGATCCTCTTGGGTATCCGCAAGTTCTAAGACAATTAGCGTCAGACGCCGGGGAGTTGCAAATACCTGGATTTCCTTATAGTTTAAACGGAGTTCCAAAAGACGCTTGCGGGCTTGCTCTTCCAACTGACTCATTGCCCCCGGTGAGAATTTTGCCGGGATTTCTTCCGTTCCGATCTCAAGCAAAAAATCCTTTGCCATCTTATTTCACCTCTTTCACAGAGTTATTTTTCTTTAGTAAAGGGAAACCTAACTTCTCTCTCTGCTCTACATAGGCCTGAGCACAAAGACGAGCTAAAGCTCTAACCCTGGCAATGTAGCTGGTACGTTCTGTGACACTAATTGCCCCCCGGGCGTCCAAGAGGTTAAAGGTATGAGAGCATTTTAAAACATAATCATAGGCCGGAAGTACTAACCCCTTCTCTACAACCCGTTTTGCCTCGCGCTCATACATATCAAACCAGGTTTGTAAGGCTTCAATATCCGCTACCTCAAAATTATAGTGGGAGTAATCAATTTCATTTTGCAGATAAATATCACCATAAGTGACATCCCCTACCCATTCAATGTCATAAACATTATCCTTATTTTGAATATAGGTTGTTAAGCGCTCCAGTCCATAGGTAATCTCAGCACAAACCGGTTTACAGTCAATCCCTCCGCACTGTTGGAAATACGTAAACTGAGTCACTTCCATTCCATCAAGCCAGACTTCCCAGCCTAATCCCCAGGCCCCCAAGGTAGGTGATTCCCAATTATCTTCAACAAAACGAATATCATGCTCGCGAGGATTGATCCCTAATTTCTCTAGACTCTGCAAGTAGAGCTCCTGGACATTGTCCGGCGAAGGCTTAAGAATAACTTGATATTGAAAATAATGCTGTAAGCGGTTGGGATTTTCCCCATATCGTCCGTCGGTAGGTCTCCGAGACGGCTCAACATAGGCAACATTCCAGGGCTCCGGTCCCAAAGCCCTTAAAAAGGTTGCCGGGTTCATAGTCCCAGCCCCTTTTTCCACATCATAGGGCTGCGCAATGATACACCCTTGCTCACCCCAAAACTGATTGAGGGTCAGAATAATGTCTTGGAATTTCATGATAAACCTCCTATTAGAATTTATTTAGATAAAGATGCGGTTTCAACTCATATGGGTGAACGTGCAGTGGCACTCAAAACCCTAAATGCCACTATATCCCCCGTTCCCAGCCCCAACTAACCAGAAACTAAGGGGCCAATCGCTTAGTGAACACTTTAGCGGAAGTTCACGATAAAGCAAGTGCCGATACTGAGGCATTATTCCGCCCTGGTTCACTTTCTGCACTACCCAGAGGTTGGCGGAATAGCCTCAGTATCCAACGAGCCAGTGGAAGGGAACGTGTGTGAACGGGCAATGGCCCCTTACTTTCAAAGACCCACCATCTTCCCCCGTTCCCAGCCCCGACTGCAGAAACTAAGGGGCCAATTGCTTAGTGAACACTTTAGTGGGAGTTTACGATAAAGCGAGTGCCGATACTGAGGCATTATTCCGCCCAGGTTCACATTCCGCACTACCCAGAGGTTGGCGGAATAGCCTCAGTATCCAACGAGCCAGTGGAAGGGAACGTGTGTGAACGGGCAATGGCCCCTTACTTTCAAAGACCCACCATCTTCCCCCGTTCCCAGCCCCGACTGCAGAAACTAAGGGGCCAATTGCTTAGTGAACACTTTAGTGGAGTTCACGATAAAGCGAGTGCCGATGCTGAGGCATTATTCCGCCCAGGTTCACATTCTGCTCTACCCAGAGGTTGGCGGAATAGCCTCAGCATCCAACGAGCTAGTGAACGGAACGTGTGTGAACGGGCATTGGCCCCTTACTTTCAAAGACCTCAAATTAAAAAAACCCTCACCCCCGTAGCAATTTTACAAGCTACAGGGACGAGAGCTATTCCCGCGGTTCCACCCTGTTTGACCCCTAAGAGTCCCCTTCGTTTTATATGCTCAGAGCCGCCCCATTCACTTCTCCCATTCGGCTTCCACCCGCCCGAACTCGCTTTAAGAGAGGATTCGTGAATTTCTTTCCCATCATCGCAGAATTAAAGTCATTGATTTTAATTATTATATGCTGAGGAAGAAATTGTGTCAAATCCTACCCTCAAACCTTTATTTCTTTTATTTTTGAAATAAACTTCCCATAAACTTTATGCATATGAGGCTCATTGCTATAGGCAATCAATTCCTCTAAAAGGATCCATCTAACCCCACTATTTTCATCTTCCTTAACAATCAAGAGGTCATTTTCATCAGCTTCAATCAAAAACGCTGCTGATAAATGCAAATGAGGAGACACATATTCCCCTCTTTTTATATGCCCTAAAACAGGAAGAATATCTAAGGAGAATATTCCGGTCGCCATTAAGTTAATATTAACAACCCCCGTTTCCTCCTTCAATTCCTTAATGGCAACAGCTAACAAGTCCTTATCCCCATCAGCATGCCCACCCGTCCATGACCAAGAATTATATATATTATGATGGACAACCAGAACTTTGTCCCTCGCCTTATTCAATACAAACGCAGAGCTGGTAAAATGAGCAATTTTATTATTTCTAGTAAAAACATCCTCATAGACTTCTAAACAATTTAAAATTATAGCTTTATCCTTTTCCTCTTGCTCATTGTAGGGAACGTATTTGTGAATTAATTCAATAGAATCCATCTTTTGCTCTCTTTCATTAAGAATAATTTAATTATCATGAGAACATTATGTCTTAGATGTTCAATAAATATCAGTGGGTAGTTATTATAGAGAAAGAGAAACTGAAATATAACAGCCTAGACAAGAAATGATAATTTCTTGGATTCGTATATTACAAATAGGACAGTAAACACGAATCCAAGAACCGAAAATTAAAACTCTCCCGTTTCTCTATCATAAGGATAATCCGCTTTTGAGGCTACTTCCAATTCAAAATGATTCAAAGCCGCACCTACAGCACCTACAAGAGTCAGCAACCTCAGGCTGGGCTTCCTCCATATCGTATAGGCCAGGGCTAATCCCAAAGGAGCCGAAAGGCTAATAATCGTATTGTCGTGGCGTTTCAGACTAATCGTGGAGTGATTAATCCTGGAGACCGTGGATTTAAGACTGTCTAGAATACCCTTGCCACATTCTTCAAAATGCCAGTCTGGGCCCAAGCCATTGCGAACCCTCTCTAAATCATCTAAAGCCTTCAATAAATCCCCCTCAGCTAAGTTCAAGGCTGTTCGAGCCTCTTCATAGCCAATCCCCATACGTTCACGAATTACATCTATCTTGTCAAGTTCTGTCCAGGATTCACTCATATTATTTACCTTCCTTTCCATCAAAACTTTGCTCCAAGTTATCCTGCATCAAACTTCCCATTCTCCAAGATTTAAGAGGACGTTCAAATTTATGTTCAATATAAAGCCGTAATGTCTCTAAAATCTCTTGCTCCATCCAGACTCCCCAGCGCATCCGATCAAGCTTAGTAATATCAGCACGAATCAATTGCCGCATAAACGCTACACTACCCGCTCGAATCCAGCGCCCGGAATATCTTTCTCGACAGTTCCCACATAAGAGCCCCGCCTCTAAACTAAAAAACAATCGGTCCCCCTTGACACTAACCCCACAATCAGCACATCCTTCTAAAAAAGGACGATAGCCCAGGACATCCATTAACCGTAAAGCATAGGCACCAAGTACAAGTGAGGGTTGAAAATGTTCTAGCAGAAAAAAACAAGTTAGGGTAAGTCTAAACAGCTCAATATTAGGCTGCTCCTTAATCGTGGAAATGTCTAAAAGCTCAGCAATTCCCGTCGCAGCAAATGACCGATCCAGATCGTTCCAAAGATGAGGAAAACTCTCCTTAGGGCTGCACTGGGAAACAGTGTCCAGAGTCTTCCCTCGATGGATCAGAAAATCTCCATAGGTAAATAACTGAGCTCCTGCTCGTTGCCGACTCTTAGGTTTACGCACTCCTTTGGCAACCGCCTGAAGTTTCCCCAACTCACGGGAAAAAAGAGTGAGTACACGATCCGACTCACCAAATTGTTTGCTGCGGATCACCAACGCGTCCGCATGATAAACGGCCACGCCCACTCACCCTTTCTATTCTTTGTTATCTTTAATCTTAGTATACATGGTTTATCTGCTCAGACATAAAATGTGCCAATACTAGCGCCGAAGGATGAACCCCGCTCCCCAAAGAAAAGAGCTTGAACGGTTAGTTTGCTCTGTGTCGTAAGACCGAGTCAATGTACACACAAGCTCATGCAAGCACTGCACTGGTACCTAATCTATCCGCTCCTGCTTCAACAAGCTCTAAGGCAAACTCCTTAGTCCTAATACCACCTGACGCTTTTACCTTTACACCTTCTCCGACCCAAGCCTTTAAATTACGGACATCTTCAATCGTGGCTCCCCCTCCGGCAAAGCCAGTGGAAGTCTTGATAAAATCCGCTCCGGTTCGTTTAACAATCTCTGCCACAGACTTTTTCTCGTCTTCAGTCAGCAAAGAAGTTTCAATAATGATTTTTATGATTAAACCACAACTATGAGCTGCTTCAACGACTCTAGAAACATCTTTCTCAACGGCTTCCCAATTCCCCGACTTTACCCAACCGATATTAATTACAGCATCAACTTCCTTGCCGCCGTGGGCTTTAACCATTAATATTTCTTGAACTTTAACTTCAGTAAAGGTTGCACCTAAAGGAAAACCCACAACCGCAGCAACACATATTCCTGTGCCATGCAAAAGTTTTGCTGCCATTTGAACATATGAGGGATTAACACAAACAGTAGCAAATTTGTGATGCTGAGCCTCATGACAAAGTGTCACAATATCCTTCTCAGATGCTGCCGGTCTTAACAATGTATGATCTGTTATAGCTGCAAGATTCATTATTATCCCTTTTCCTTTCCATAACCATAATTGCGCAAGCTATCTGCTCGATTGCGCCAATCCTTTTTAACTTTAACCCAAAGCTCTAAGAAAACAGGACTTCCTAGTAAAGCTTCGATATCCAAACGAGCTAAGCGACCAATTTCCTTGAGCTGTTTGCCACCGGCCCCAATGATAATCCCCTTTTGAGAGTCTCGCTCTACGATTACCTGGGCACGCACTTTAACTAGAGTTTTCTTTTCTTCAACTGATTCTATAACTACCGCAATGGAATGAGGAACCTCATCCCTCGTTAATTGAAGAACCTTTTCTCGGACTAATTCCGCCATAATAAAACGCTCCGGCTGATCAGTCACTTCATCTTCCGGATAATACATGGGCCCATTAGGCATTCTATCGAAAATCACCTTTAAAAGCTCATCGGTATTTTCCCCTGTTTTTGCAGAAATAGGCACAATAGCCTTAAAATCTGCCAAACTAGAAAATTCCTGAATCCTCCGCATTAATTGTTCCTTAGTCAATAAGTCAACTTTATTGAGAGCAAGTACGCAAGGTGTTTTCGTCTGCTTGAGCATCTCAATGATAAACTCTTCCCCCGGGCCAAACTCTGCTGAAAGATCTACCATATAAAGAATCACATCAACCTCGCGCATTGATTCTTTGGCAGCCCCTACCATAAATTCACCGAGCTTATGTTTCGGTTTATGTATTCCGGGAGTATCTAAAAAGACAATTTGTCCACGTTCTTCCGTCAGGATGCATTGGATTCTATTACGAGTAGTCTGAGGCTTGTCGGACATGATTAAGACCTTCTGGCCTAATAAATGATTAAGTAAAGTAGATTTACCGGCATTCGGCCTGCCTATAACAGAAACAAAGCCTGAACGAAATTGATGTGATTTTGTTGAAACCAAAGGTGAAGCACTTCCCTATCTTTTTATCATTAATTTTTATGCAATCAATATTACCATAACCCTAAACAATAGCGTCTATTCAGCTGAATTCTATAAAAACTCCGGCCCAAAGGCCTCCGGAAGCAATGCCTTCAAACTTGTCCACCGTATTTGCCCTTTGCCATTTATCAAAATAACCGGACAATCCACAGCAAACTCACGGATTACTTGCCTGCATGCACCACATGGAGATGGAAAAACATCTGTGGGTACCGCAATGGCTATTCCTTTTACTTCTCGTTCTCCTTGGGCAATAGCCTGGAAAATTGCATTTCGTTCAGCACAGATTGTCAAGCCATAGCTGGCATTCTCAACGTTACATCCGGAATAGATCTTACCGGAGGAAAATAAAACTGCTGACCCAACGGGATAATGAGAGTAAGGCACATAAGCATTTTCATAGGCGGCTTTAGCCTTAGTAACCAGCTCATTGATACTATCCGAATCAAGCAGTCCCTTTAATTCAGTCGCCATTTTTTCAAACAGTTGAGATTGGCTCTGATTCATATAAAATACCCCCTATCCCTAGAACATCTTACTCGCGAAACGTAGTAGTGGAGGAAGAAAAACGACAAAACCAATTACAACTGCCTGAATAGCAGTTACTAACACAGCACCTGCAGCGATATCTTTTGCCATTCCGGCTAAGGGATGAAAATTTGGCTGAACCATGTCTACCACAGTTTCAATGGCGGAATTCATTACTTCCGCGCCAATGACGCTGCCGATGGCCAAAATAAGGATCAGCCATTCATGCCGTGTAACCTCACTCCACCAAGCGAGGAGCAAAACAGCACTACCTGCAAAGAGATGAAATTGGACGTGTTTTTGAGTCCTTACAGTGTATATCATTCCTCGCCAAGCCTGATTTAGACTACGCAAAAAGCCTGGTTTCCTATAAATGCTCCCCATCTGCTCCCTCCCTTAGATTATTGGCACAAAAGTTTTCTATACTCTCTCTAACTTCAATTCAGCCATTATCTCTTCTTCTTTACTGCGCATTTCTTGTTTATCATTCTCTTCTTCATGATCATAACCTAATAAATGGAGTAAACCATGAACCGCAAGATAGACAATTTCCCGTTCAAAGGAATGTCCATATTCCTGGGCTTGAGCCCTTGCTCGCTCAACGGAGATTACTATATCCCCAAGCATTTGATCCTCTTCCTCAATTGAAGGTTCATCTTCCACCTCTTCCTGCAAGGCAAAAGAAAGAACATCTGTTGGTCTGTCTACTCCTCTATATTCTAGATTTAAAGCATGTATTCGTTGATTATCAACTAGCAATAGACTTACTTCCGCTTCTTCAGGGCCATCTGATAGTTGCAGAGCCTCATTTATTGCTTGGTTTAATAAATTTGCCAGAGTGTCACGTTCTGCGAGTAAAACTGATTCTTCTTCCCAAGAGATGTCAATGATCATATAATTCGAGTAAACCTTATCTTAAATCTAACCAGAGTAGACTGATTGGTTTACCCTCCCCCCCTTCAAATTGTAACAATTAGTCAACAGCATCATCCCAATTTTATACTTGGGCCGACTCAATGTTTCGTAGTATTCATGAATTATTTACTATAGGGTGGCAGTAGTAATACTCCACTCACCAAAAGATCGAAAATCTTGTTTGTTAGATCATCCTTCTTGTGAAACCTTTATTTCAGCATCCTTCTCAGGATTATCCCCCTGCTTTTCCTTGGGAGGATTTTTATCACTCTCTTGAACCCCTTGACCTTCAAGTTTTTTATGCATTGAGCTACTGTTGTTATCCTTTATGTTCGGCATCTCCGGATATTCTACCCGAGAATGAAAAATACCACTCAAGACACGAACAAAGGCCATAGCAATCCGGTCTAAATCTTGAAACGTTAAATCACACTGATCTAATTGCCCGTCGTTTAGCTTGTCCTTAATAATTTTCCGAACAAAGCCTTCGACTCGCCCCGGGGTTGGTTGTTTCATAGACCTTACAGCAGCCTCTACATTATCCGCTAAAGCTACCAGTGCCGCCTCTTTAGTCTGAGGTTTCGGCCCCTCATAATGGAAAGACTCCTCCGGTACATTTTCATATTCCTCAAGGGCTTTATGATAAAAGAAACTCACCAGACTATCTCCATGATGCTGAGCTATAATATCCTGGATCTGCTGCGGAAGTTTATTATCCTTAGCCAGTTCTAAACCATCTTTAACATGGGAGGTGATAATCAAGGAGCTTAGAGTCGGAGCAATCTTATCATGGGGATTATCCTGGGTAAATTGGTTTTCGATAAAGAAATACGGACGCTTTAGCTTTCCAATATCATGGTACAAAGCTGCAACCCTAACCAAGGTGGCATCCGCTTGGACTGCTTCTGCCGCGGCTTCAGCGAGATTGCCTACTAAAATACTGTGATGATAGGTGCCGGGAGCTTCCATCAACAGGCGCTTCAATAATGGTCGATTAGGATCAGATAATTCCAGCAGTCTTACAGAAGAGGTAATGTGAAATCCTGATTCAAACCAATGCAATGCCCCAACTGTTAGAAATGACGATGCTAATCCGTTGACAATACCTAATATCACACCTACTACCCAAACTGCTAAGCGCATATCCGAGGTCAAGGCGATCCCACTGATAACAAAAACATTTACAGCTGATACAAATATCCCGGCACGAGCTAAATCAGACCGTTGACTTAAACGGGACACACTATAAACTCCCACAATCCCGCCAAAAAGAGCCACCACCCCTGAATGAAGCCCAAAGGAAGTCGATAGAACAGGATCTACTAAAACCGCCACAAAAACTGCTAAAACCAAGGAAACCATAATAGCTATATCCACACCGACCAAAATTGCAACTGTCATAGTTGCCCAGGCTATGGGAATCAGCATACCCGACAAGGAATTAAAGTCGGCCCCCAGATTTAAGGAAATCACTGCACGTCCAATAGCCACAACCAAACACATGATAAGACCAATAAGAACCAGGCGATTTGTCATAACAAAGATATCTCTTTTATACTGAAACAAATAGGTTAAAATAGAACCCATGCCAATTAGTACGATCAGCGCAATTCCAACCACTGATTTCCAGGCATTCTGGTTATTTATTAAACCATAATCAACCAAAACCTGATAAGTCGTCTCATCCACAATTTCACCGGTACCTACGATTTTTTGCTGAGCCTTATAATGCAAGACCTCCTGCTTTATTAAGGCACGTGCAGCTGCTCGCAAGGCTTCGGTAGTAGGCTCATCAATGATCAGGGTAGGTTGAGTTACTTCTTGATCGATAAACACCTTAAACAATTCTTTGGCATTCTCATCTAACTGGGACTGCTCAAAATCTTTTTTGAGGTTCTCACGAAACACCGGCATTTGCTCGCTGGTTCTTGCCCCAGAATCTAAACTGCGAGCTCTGCTCAAGATAATATCTCTACCAGTCTTTTCAATTTCGTTAAGATCACTCGAATCATTTTCTATCAAAAAAGTCAAAGCACTCTCCGAGACACTTGTGAAAAGTTCCCTTTTTCTGAGTTCATTAATTCTATCCGACTTTGTTGAGGCATCGCGCAAAGCAGTGAAAGCGCTCCCTATCTCCTTAGTTAATAGATTCAGATACTCCTCATCCGGCTTATACACCGGCTGGACTGCTTTCGAAGCCGCCTCTTTATCTCGATTATACTTTGCCTGATCTACAATATTTTTCATCCACGGTGCCGTAATAAGCTGTGGACTTGGTTCTCCTACTTCTAAGTGTAATGTAGACACAAAAATATTCGAAGATAATAAAACCGTAAGTAACAGAAAATACATCACCCCAACAATGGCCCGAAGCCAAGTGGTGTGATGTTTAAGCCAATCAAGACGGCCAGACAGCTCATCCCAGATCGTTTTGAACATTTTGATCTTCAATATCATCATCCTTACTTCCAAGTGCCCTTCCTAGGTTCGTTATAGATCCTAAGACTGAAACATATTGGCACCCTCTTATGGATTCGCGTATACAGCTAAATCCTCGTAGGTTTCCACCTCTACTCTTACTCGTTCTGAACCGGAGTTATCAGAAAGAACCTTAACCGTTTCTGCAACAATCGGTACGCCCTGTGTTATTTTCTTCTGAACTTCAGCCCGAGCTATTTGTTCAGCTAGTTGGCGCGCTTCGGAAACAGTACGTTCTATATGCACATTATGAAGTTCTATATGATTTACTCTTATACCTTCGACAGGAAAGCGCCAATTCCTCCACAGTTTTAGAGATTGGCTGATCACTTCTTCTCGAGATTGCTCAAAGGGTGATTTTTCTGCTGTTAGCATTATAACGCGAGAGCCGATTTTTATACCCCTTCCCTTGGCCACTCTCCCACTTTCTTCCACCTTATCCTCTATTAAAGGGATTTGTCCTTCAGCACTATACCAAACTCGCCCTCGAACGAATCCTCTGGCTACAGAAACCGGAGCATTTTTGGCACTGCTCATATTATTCACTTCCGGACTCTTAATTAATACTTGCCCAGCCCGAACAGTTTCTCCTTCATGAATCAGGGGGGTTCCGTCAATTACCATTATTTCCTTTACAATCCCGGCTCGACTTGCGACAAGGTTTCCGACTTCATCCGGAATAGACGGACGAGTTTTCTCCGAAACTCTGATTTGAATGCTTGTTCCCTGACGTTCTATCCCAATCCAAGCTGCATCAGGAAGTTGCTCCTGAAGTGATTTAGCTATTCCGTTTAAATCTAAGTCTTTAGAATACACCCAGGTTCTAAGCCCGAGTTTCTCGGCACGTTCTATTACGTCAGTGGCAATTAGATTTTTATTTCCTGTCACTGAAATAGAGAGGACAAGTTGAGACAATATCGTAAGAACCGAAGCAATTATAACGATTCCGATTAACAATCCTTTTCTTCGCCTCCAACGCGCAGCAACAAAAGGCCAGCCATATTTAGCAACAATGTGAACTCTAGTATGGGTACGACGGGCAGGTCTGCGCAATCTCCTGAAATCGGCAAGCTTAATTTGAGCACGCATACCCCGCTCAGATTTTTGTGTATGATAGAGAGCGATGCCTTCTTTCGATACCTGATTAACAAAGTGGGCCAAATGCTCTCCCCTGGCCAGGAAAAGAATACGCCCGTACCAAAACCTTCGCAGCCATTCAAACATTACTTTGTCTCCCCTCCATCAAACCAAAAGGAAGACAGTTCCCCTTCAATTTGTAGTTCTGTCGCTAAAATGACCTTGAGCATTAACCCCTTCCCTCTAAAAAAGATATCCCCATCCGCAGTTTCCAAGCGTATCTCTTCTTCCGAGAAATTTAGGATGCTAATATAGTTCTCCACCATTATTTCTCTTTTTCCGGTTATTGTAATTTTAGGACCTTCGCCCACTACATCCGGTGGAAAATCCAATACTTCTCCAACACTGGTTTGTATTTTCTTAAACAAAAAAAACCCTCCCCTCACGAATATTTATGAAGGGAAAAGCAATAATAGTCCAAGCCTTAGAATTTTCTCTTAAATATGGCAAGTATGGCAAGTATGGCAAGGGGACGTTTTGTTTGCCATCTCAATTGATTTCCATATTAAACCCAGTCTTCATAATTACCTTATAAATTGTAAAGGCTCAGTTACTAGTGTAACTGAGCCTTCTCCTAAAACTAAACTTACTATGCCCCAAGAATTTCCCGTACAATTTGATTGACAAGTTTGCCATCTGCACGGCCTTTTGTCTTAGGGGTTACTGCCCCCATGACTTTCCCGAGGTCTTTAAGGCTTTGTGCCCCTAGTGTGGTAACGGTCTCATTAACGAGTTGGCGAATATCCCCTTCAGAAAGCTGTTGAGGAAGGTAATCCATAAGAACGGCTATTTCCTCTCCCAAAGCTTTAACCTGATCAGGGCGATTCGCTTGCCCGAAAACCTCAAGCGCATCCCGACGCAGCTTCATTTCGCGAGCTAATACTTCGATGACTTGCTCATCGTTAAATTCAATCTTCTTGTCGATCTCAGCATTTTTTATGGCAGCCCTAGCCATTCGAATGACGGAAAGTCTTACCTTCCCCTCCTCTTTGGCCCTCATGGCAACCTTCATATCCTCAATCAAGCGATCTTTCAGGGTCAATTGAGACACTCCTTACTTGAACTTGCGTTTACGCGCAGCTTCAGACTTTTTCTTTCTCTTCACACTCGGTTTTTCATACGCCTCGTGTTTACGAGCTTCTGCGCTGACACCTGCCTTTTGACAAGAACGCTTGAACCGGCGGAGTGCGGCATCAAGGGATTCATTTTTACCAACTTTGACTTCACTCATTGTCTATCCCTCCCTCCACTGGATCATCACAAATATACCTTTTTATTATACTGGATGAAGTAGGTTGCGTCAAGCGCACTTTAGATGTCGTCGCATCGGTCAGCCGATATTGGCATTTAAAGCTTTGCCCCCGAGCAAATGAAAATGTAGATGTCCAATGACTTGGCCTCCATCTGTTCCGGTATTTGTGACTACCCTGTAACCAGATTCTGCCACGCCAAATTCCTCAGCTAACCGCCGAATAATACCGAAAAGATGTCCAATTAATCCTTCATTATCAGATGTTACATCATTGAGACTTCGCAAATGAATTTTCGGAATAATGACCAGATGTACTGGGGCTAACGGCTGAATATCTTTGAAAGCAATTATTTCATCATCTTCGTAAGCGATTTCGCTAGGGACTTTTCCAAGGGCTATTTGACAAAAGATACAATCCGACATTAGTGTTCTTAACCTCCTATATATTATTCAGAAAACATTATAATTGACAACTTCAAAAGGATTTTTCTGAAAGGATGGGCCTACAAAGTTATGGCACCTATCGTTAAGCAAGAAATATGGTGCTCTTCCAAAACAATCGTAACAAACTCTCCGGCTGCCCACTGATGCCCATCTTTATCTGCAGGAATATCTACCTGAATATAGTGAGGAGTATGTCCTATAGCACTGCCTTTCAGATCAACTTTTTCAACTAACACTTCTACCGACTTTCCAAGAAACTGTCGGCAAAACCTCCCCTGACTTGTACGAGCAACATCTAATAACTCCTTAACTCGTTGATCCTTCAGCTTTTTCAAAACTTGATCAGGATAATCCGCTGCCGGAGTCCCCTTCCGCTTAGAATAGGGAAATACATGAATTCCAGCAAAATTACAGGACTTGGCAAACTCAATAGTAGAAGCATGGTCTTCATCAGTTTCCCCAGGAAAGCCGACAATAATGTCCGTTGTCACAGCCAGATCCGGAATCCTATGCCGGAGTTTTTCCAGCAAATCTTTGTAGGCCTTTAAATCATAAGGACGATTCATTCTGGTTAAAATCCTATCGCTCCCGCTTTGTAAGGGTATATGTACGTGAGGGCAGACCTTACCAGACAAAGCAATTTTCTCAATCAACTCATCAGTATATTCCATGGGCTCAATCGAACTCAAGCGCAAGCGACGAAGTCCAGGGATTTTTTCCAACTCACCAACCAGGCGGGCCAAGTTCCAATCTTCCTTCAAGTCCTGACCATAATACCCGGTGTGAATACCCGTCAATACGACCTCCGGATACCCTTCCTCTACCAAACGCCGAGCCTCTGCAATAGCGTTCTCAGGAAGCCGACTGCGCAAAGGACCCCGGGCATAAGGAATAATACAATAGGTACAAAACTGATTGCACCCTTCCTGAATCTTTAACATAGCCCTAGTCCGATGTTCTTCACTAAGTTGAGGCAGTTCCTCAAATTCTTCAGCGTCCCAAATCCCACGCACAGCATTCTGTGGTGCCTTCTCTGCCTTCACCCGATCTATCCACTCCAAGATCTTCGCCCGATCCTGGGTTCCAATCACCAGATCCACGCCCTCAATACCCAGCACTTCCCCAGGAGCAGTTTGAGCGTAACAACCCATTACCACCACAACACTCTCCGGGTGAGCCTTAATCATTCGGCGAATAACCTGACGCGATTTGCTATCACCAGTATTCGTTACGGTACAGGTATTAACAACCACAACATCCGCTTCTTCAGAAGAACTAACTACCTGATACTTTGCCTCGCGAAAAAGCTGAGCCATGGCTTCGCTCTCAGTTTGGTTCACTTTACAGCCCAGAGTTACAAAACAGACAGCCCCACCTGGCAGAGGGGACGTTTTGTTTGCCAGCATACCTTTAGTTTTATCTAAGGCTTCTGTTGTAATTGCAATTGTTCCTGATACTTTTTCAGTTAATCCCAGCGACTTCTTTTCCATGGACCCTATTTGACCTCCTTTCTTATCGTTGTCGTCACCTTTCATCCATGCCCCTTAACTGCCCTATTTCCTTACATTTGAAAAAGCCCCTCCTAAGAAAACTCCCTTGGCGCTAATATATAAAATCTAAAATATGGTAAACATTAATGTGCCTTGTCTCAAAGCAACGTCAGAATGATTTTTCAATTTCAATCTATCAAAACATGTCGCCATTTAACAACCCAATGTACAGAAGCAGCACGCAAAGCCAAAGTAAGCGAGCAAAGGGACAAATTGTTCATATTCACCTTCGACATGGCAAACAAAACGTCCCCTTGCCACTTGCCACACTAACTTGCATTGAAGGCGCACATGAAATGTGCCTTCTCCCGAGCATCCGTACCCTCGTCCTCAGACCAGGACGCAGTGTGATACATCAGCGACGTCTTTTACGTAAGCAGAATAGCAAACTTCCGTTCAAGCGACCCCAGACCGGGGCAGTGTACAGGGATGTACACTGCCACCAGTGAGCCAAGGACGGCTCATCTGGTACGATAGTCTCCAGTGGAGACTATCGCCGTAGGCGGGTTCTTCAAAACAATACTATCGCCGAAGGATGAACCCCGCTCCCCAAAGAAAAGAGCTTGAATGGTTAGTTTGCTCTGCGTCGTAAGACCGAGTCGATGTACACACAAGTCCCCTACCCTAAATCCCCGAAATGCCCCAAGACCAGGGTAATCGCCGCCATTGCCGCCGTTTCAGTTCGAAGAATCCTTGGCCCTAATGAAACACTCTGAGCACCAAGGTTTTCTTGCACCCAAGCAACCTCGCTTTCCTCAAAGCCTCCCTCGGGACCTATGATGATGGCAATAGGATGTTCGGAACTCATGGTTTTCAGAACAGAAGCCATCCGCTGAGTTTTCTCTTCTTCATAGGGAATGATCCATTGAGTATCCTCCGGTAGTTGCCCCTTAAGCTCTTTCCAATCACAGACCTCAAATATCTCAGGCTCTTGTACCCTATGAGACTGTTTAGAGGCCTCAGAGGCAATCTTTTGCCAACGGGCGACTCTATCTTGAGCCTTCTTACCTTCAATATGTACAATAGAGCGTTTGGCACGCAAAGGAATGAGTCCGGTCATTCCTAATTCAGTTCCTTTCTGGATCACCCACTCCATCTTTTCCCCTTTAGAAAGCCCTGCCACCACATAGACAGAGGTATGGGCTTCTACATCCGGTTGATCCGTACTAAGAATTCGGCAAGTAACACTTTTGTCCTCAATATTTACAATAACACCAGTGTACTCCCTCCCGGTGTTATCATACCCTACGACTAAATCTCCCGGTGACAGGCGGAGCACCCGAACGAGATGCTCTCGTTCTGCATCACGCAGCCAAAAAACATCTCTCCCTAATTCCGTAACCTTAAACCGATTCAATTAAGCCCACCTCGCTCGAAATAAGATCCAGCCAGAGTCTTCGACACGGTCAACAATCTTCAGTCCAGCTTCCTTCAGCCCAATTTCCACCTCTTCAGCTCGTTTATCAATAATTCCCGAGGCCAAAAATTCCCCAGTCGGCTTCAAAATCCGCTTTAAATCCGGAAGTAACCCCAAAATTACATCCGCAATAATGTTAGCAATGACGACATCTGCCTGTCCTACTAGTACTGTCCCCAAATCCCCACGCAATACGCGTACTCGGTCGCCCACATTATTCAGATCAACATTTTCTTGAGCAACTTTGACCGCAACAGAGTCTAAATCAACGGCCTCAACCTTGGCCCCCAACTTTGCTGCAGCAATAGCCAGAATACCTGAACCTGTTCCCAAGTCGAAAACCACGTGTTCCGGTTTTATCATATCCTCTAAGGTCCTTAAACATAAGGTTGTTGTAGGGTGTGTTCCCGTTCCAAAGGCCATGCCCGGATCCAGCTCAAGAACAACATCCTCCGGCTTAACTTCAACCTCTTCCCAAGTTGGTTTTACCAAAAAGTTCTTGCCAATATATATGGGCTTAAAATAGGCCTTCCAAGCCGTTGCCCAGTCTTCTTCCTTCAATGAGATCCCTTTAGTATGAATAATCCAGTCCGGATACCGCTCCAGCAGCCCTGAAATCCCCTGTTCAAGGACACGAAGCTTGTCTCCAAGCTCTTCATCCTCAGGGAAATACCCCTTAACCACAGAGGTGCCTGTGAGCTTAACCTCTCCAAAACTATGATAATCCCACTCTCCGGATTCAATGTATTGCACAAAGAGTTCCGGATCCTCTATACTGACTCCCGGACAACCTAACTCATAAAAAAGATCGGCAACAGCTTCCTCTCCTTCAGATGAAACTGTTACCGCAACTTCACGCCAATCCATGTTTATACTCCTTTTCACCCCATTGCATCGCGGAGGTTCTCTTTAAACTTTTCAAACAGTGACTTTTTACCCATTTGTTGTTGTTCAGAAGTAACTTCCCCGAAATCACGGAGGAGTTTCTTTTGCTTCTCATTAAGTTTAGTAGGAGTTGTCAAAACAACTCTAACATGTTGATCTCCCCGTCCGGTTCCTCGGCGACGTGGTATACCATGTCCTTTTAGCCGGAAAATCGTAGCGGTTTGAGTCCCTTCCGGAACTTTCATCTTAACAACCCCATCCAGAGTTGGAACATCAACTTCCGCACCTAAAGCCGCTTGAACAAAAGTGATGGGAATCTCGCAATAGACATCATTGCCATCACGTTCAAAAAACTTATGAGGTTTTACTTGCAAAATGATATACAAATCTCCTGGAGGCCCGCCCTTAGATCCGGCTTCGCCATCACCGCTAAGCCTTAAGTTCAAACCATCTTCCGAACCTTCAGGGACATTGATTTTAAGAGTCTTAACCTTGCGAACCTTCCCTTGTCCATGGCATGTGGAGCAAGGACTGCTAACAGTACGGCCTTCTCCATTACAAGTTTGACAAGTTCTGGCCGTTTGAATGTGACCAAAAGGAGTCCGTTGCGTAACCTTAACTTGACCGCTGCCATGACATTGAGAACAAGTTGTGGGATGCGTACCTGGCGCTGCACCTGAACCCTGACAATCAGAACAGGTCTCGTCCTTGGGAATTTGGATTTCTTTTTCAACGCCAAAAGCTGCTTCTTCAAAGGTCAAGGTCATTGCATAGCGCAAATCAGAGCCCCGTTGGGGACCATTACGACGTTGACCACCACCGCCTCCGCCGAAAAACATATCGAAAATATCGCCGAAGCCTCCGGCGTCCCCAAATCCCCCCATACCTGGGTCTGCGTCACCAAACTGGTCATAACGCGCTCTCTTCTGAGGATCACTTAAAACATCGTAGGCCTCAGTAACTTCCTTAAACTTTTCTTCTGCTTCCTTATTCCCTGGATTAACATCGGGATGATATTGGCGAGCTAGCTTTCTATATGCTTTCTTAATATCCTGCTCGCTAGCGTTCCGCTCGACCCCGAGCACTTCATAATTATCGCGTTTCATTACTTCCCTCCACACTCCTGCTAAACCCATCCACTCGGACAGCAAAGTCCTATAGTATTATATGATCCTTCGCTCTGAAGCACAAGGAAATATCCACATTAAAGGAAATCCTTAAATTTCCACAAACAAACGCGGGCACAAAGGCTTTCAACCTTTGCACCCTAATATTTTAAATAACTCCTGCCTGACCTCGCGCCAACCTTATACGGCTAAGGAAATCCCAGTCAACATAATTTCACATAAGATTGGCGGCCAAAGCCAGGAGAGTTAATTTGCGAAGCTTGATAGCATCGTCACTGTACTGGGCGAAGTAGTTTCCTTCATCTAGTCAGTCTTACTGATCCTTCTTCACTTCAGTAAACTCAGCATCCACTACATCATCATCTTTTTTGGCTTGTTCAGCACCGGGTTGTTCACCGGCACCGGCACCACCTGTGGGGTCTTGAGCAGCTTGCTGTTGATACATTTTCTCAATATAAGGATGGAGAACTTTATTAAGAGCCTCAACTTTTGCATTGATCTCCTCGACATTATCGCCGGTAGCTGCAGTTTTTAAATCTTCTACTGCCTTTTTGATGGATTCAACTTCACCAGCGTCGCCTTTACCTTCGAATTCCTTTAAGGTTTTCTCAGTTTGATAGGCCATTGAATCTGCTTGGTTCTTAGCATCAATTAGCTCTTTGTGTTTCTTGTCTTCCTCAGCATGAGCCTCAGCATCTTGCTTCATCTTTTCAATATCTTCTTTAGAAAGCCCGGTAGAAGAAGTGATCGTTACTTTTTGCTCATTTCCGGTAGCCACATCTTTTGCCGAGACGTGAACAATACCATTAGCATCAATATCGAATTTAACTTCGATTTGGGGGATGCCCCGGGGTGCAGGAGGAATTCCGGTAAGTTGGAAACGACCTAAGGTCTTGTTGTAACTGGCCATTTCACGCTCCCCTTGGAGAACATGAATGTCAACAGAGGTTTGGTTGTCTGCAGCAGTTGAGAAAGTTTGTGATTTAGTGGTTGGAATTGTAGTGTTACGATCAATAATCCGGGTGAAAACTCCACCTAGGGTTTCAATCCCTAAGGAAAGGGGAGTAACATCCAACAGGATCATATCCTTAACTTCACCGCTAAGCACGCCCCCTTGAATTGCAGCGCCCATAGCTACTACTTCATCCGGATTAACCCCTTTATGAGGCTCTTTGCCACTGACTTTCTTAATAGCTTCTACAACAGCGGGGATACGAGTCGATCCACCAACCAGAATAATTTGGTCAATTTGATTCCAAGATAACTTGGCATCTTCAATTGCTTGACGTGTAGGTCCAATGGTGGATTCTACCAGGTCAGATGTAATTTCATCGAACTTAGCTCGAGTAATATTCATATCTAAATGTTGCGGTCCATCTTCAGTCATTGTGATAAATGGCAGGTTAACATTGGAACTGGTAACCCCGGAAAGCTCAATCTTAGCTTTTTCTGCTGCTTCTTTTAAACGTTGAAGAGCAACTCGGTCTTTGGCAAGGTCTGCTCCATGGCTCTTCTTATATTCTGCAACCATATAATCAATTAAGCGTTGGTCAAAATCGTCGCCGCCCAAATTGTTATTTCCACTGGTTGCCTTAACTTCAACCATACCTTGACTTAACTCAAGAATGGATACGTCAAAGGTACCGCCCCCTAAGTCAAAGACCAAAACCGTGGAATCGTCTTTTTTGTCAAGTCCATAAGCAAGTGCCGCAGCTGTTGGCTCGTTAATGATCCGCAAGACATCAAGTCCGGCAATGGAACCTGCATCCTTGGTTGCTTGACGTTGAGCATCCGTAAAATATGCCGGTACTGTAATAACCGCTTGAGTGACCGGTTGACCGATATAGGCTTCTGCATCAGTCTTGAGCTTCTGGAGAACCATGGCGGAAATTTCTTGAGGGCTGTAAGTCTTATCTTCAATTTTCACTTTGAAATCTGTTCCCATATGACGCTTAATGGAAATAACAGTTTTATCCGGATTTGAAACAGATTGGCGTTTAGCAACCTGACCAACTAATCTTTCACCGGTTTTAGAAAATCCTACGACAGATGGAGTTGTACGATTTCCTTCCGCGTTTGGGATAACGACAGCCTCTCCACCTTCCATAACTGAAACGCAAGAGTTAGTTGTACCTAAGTCAATACCAATAATTTTACCCATTATAATCTTCCTCCTTTAACTAGTTCGAAACCTTAACCATACTGGGACGTAAAACTTTTTCTTTAAGGTAATACCCTTTTTGTAGTTCTTCGACAACTGTGTTTTCCGGATGTTCATCAGACTCTACTCTGAGCACCGCATCATGAAGATTGGGATCAAAAGGCTGCCCGGTAGCCTCAATGGCCTTAAGCCCTTCTTTATTCAGCGCAGTTTGCAATTGACGGTAAATCATGTCTATCCCCTGGGAAAAGGCATTGAAATCCGGGTTTACTTGGGCCGAACTTGCCGCCCGTTCAAAATTATCTAAAACTGGTAGTAACTCTGATATAAGGCGTTCAGATGCATATTTAATGATCTCTGTTTTTTCCTTCTGAGTGCGTTTTCGGTAGTTATCAAATTCTGCCTGTAATCGTAACAAATGATCTTTATGCTCATCAGCTTTAGCTTTTGCTTGAATAAGCTCAGCTTCCAGAGTCATTATTTTTTCTAAAGGACTCATATCGTTACTATCCAGGCTATCTTCTTCCGGAGGATTCTCAAGGTCACGCTCTAGCGTATCCTCCACTTGATCCTCATCCACGCTAAAATCTCGGCCTCTGAGAGTATCTTCTCTCATTCGCGCCATGCAAAATCACCTCTCGCAACATAATCACTATAAAGTGTTAATTTATATAGAATGAACCAGAAGGCTCAGTCACCGCAATAATCTACTCTCGTCACCGCCTGCGTCGCGTAAGGATTTCTGTCATACTCCGAGTCATAAAATCGACAATAGCTATTACTTTGGCGTAATCCATACGGGTCGGTCCCAGAACTCCCACTGCCCCGATGGTTAATCCATTGACCTTATAGGTGGCCGAAATCAAGCTGCAGTCACGAAATTCCTTCAATGTATTTTCTCCACCAATAGTTACATTTAGTCCTTCCTGGCGGGGGGTTAGCAGTTTTTTCAGAGGTTCATTATCTTCAAACACTTTGAAAAGTGTTTTGACCTTAGCTAAATCTTTAAATTCAGGTTGATTAAGCATATTTAGGGTGCCACCGAGATGGATACGTTCATCTTCCTCTTTACCATCTAAGATAGCCCTTAACATATCCATGGCATTATCGATTAAAAGTCTTTGCCTGGACAATTCACTATATATTTCATGCAGCATGCTGCGTTTGACTTGGCTTATGGAATATCCTCGCATCTTCTGGTTAAAGACTTCGGCCACATGCTGAAGTTCTTCTGCAGAGAGATTTTCCCCCACATCCAATATATGATTCTCCACAGCCCCGTTTTCTTTGACGATGACCATGATAACCTGCCCAGGCTGATAGGGGAGAAAATGCATTTTCCCGAAGGTACTTTTGCCCTTATGAGGACCCAGCACCAGGCTCGTCAGGTTTGTAAGCTCGGATAGGAGTTTGCCCGTATGAGCAATCACTTCCTGCAGCTCATTAATTCTTTTCGAGCTTTCACGCTCGATGATCTCCATTTCCTCGGCATTAAGTTCTTGAGGATCCATCAGGCAGTCTACAAAGTATCGATATCCTGCGTCCGAAGGAATTCGTCCAGCAGAGGTATAAGGTTGTTCAATAAATCCTAACTCTTCTAAATCAGCCATTTCGTTTCGTATAGTTGCTGAAGATACGCCCAGATCAAACTTACGAGCAATCGTTCGAGATCCAATGGGTTCGGCGGTAGCAATATAATCCTGAACTATCGCTCTTAATATTTTGCGTTTGCGCTCATCCATTTGCATATATGCTTCCCCGCTTTCTTGAGTGATCTTGTTTTATACAAAATGTACTGACAAGTACATACTCATTATCTTCTTACCTTTTTCGTTGTTAGCACTCTACCTCGATGAGTGCTAACAGTTTATGTCTTCACATTACCACTTCATTTTGGCTTTGTCAAGAATCATTTTAATATAAATATTTGAGACCTAAACCACTATACAAATTCTTGTAAGATGGAGTTTGCCACGAAGGAATACCGAGGATTCAAGCGGAAATAATCCCCCTCGACGATAAAAATATCAGTATCTTTATAGCGTTCCAAAACAGATCTATAAATATCCCTGAGATCAGTTCCGAAGTCAATTTCAAATTCTTTAAGATGAACCCCTGCCTCTAGACGCAAACCTAAAATCATCCGCTCAGCCATACATTCTTGTAAAGACAACACCTCTTGACCGGTCTCATCAATAGGACTTTTCCCCTCAGATAAGAGGTTTTTATAAGCACATACATCCTCAATATTTTTCCAGCGCACCCTGTTCAAACATGATACACCGCCAGGCCCCATTCCCAGATAATCCGCTCCTCGCCAGTATCCTAAATTATGGCGACACTCGTATCCGGGAAGGGCAAAATTTGAAGTCTCATAGTTCCGATAACCCTCCAGACCTAAACGTCTTACCGCCCATTCATGCATCTCAGCCTGCTGATCCTCACTCGGAAGGGTTTTTAAACAACCATCCTTACCCTTTTGCTCTAATTGAAAGGACTGCTTGCGGAGGTAGGCCCCCTTAGTATTAGTGTCGTTACCTCCCTCATATTGTTCAAAAAGCGGTGTTCCTTCTTCCAGCATTAACCCATAGAGGGAAAGATGCTCTGGCGAATAGGAAAGGGCCTCCTCCAAGGATGCCTGCCAGGCCCGCAGACCTTGTCCGGGTAAGCCAAACATCAGATCGAGATTGAGATTTTCAAATCCTGCCGATCTCAAGCGGGCAATGGCTTCGCGTGCCTGTGCAGCAGTGTGCACCCGTCCTACACCACACAACAAATCATCATCAAAACTCTGGATCCCTAGTGAAAACCTATTGATCCCCAAATCCCGGATAAGCCTGGCCTTTTCCATTGTAATAGTCCCCGGGTTCCCTTCCATTGTCTGTTCGACTTCTGGGTTCATGGGGAAATACCGTTGAATCATTCCCAGTAACCCTTCTAACTGCCGCTCACTCAAAACCGTTGGAGTTCCACCCCCAATAAAAAGAGAAGACACCCCCTGAGGGGTATCTTTTTGCCTCTTTGCCATCTCTATTTCTAAGCCCTCTAAATACACAGAGATAAGATCCGGGGAGGAATTGTTAAGTGAGTGCGAATAAAACCCACAGTAGTCACATTTTTGGAGACAAAATGGGACGTGAACGTATAAAGATGGCATAGGTGTGCCCACTCTTTCTTCTAGTCTTCGATCTGCAATACAGCCATAAAAGCATCTTGAGGAATTTCCACGTTACCGACTTGCTTCATACGCTTTTTCCCAGCCTTTTGCTTTTCCAGGAGTTTGCGTTTACGGGAAATATCTCCCCCATAGCATTTAGACAAGACATCTTTTCTCATGGCATTAACGGTCTCACGGGCAATAACTCTACTGCCGATGACTGACTGGATAGGAATTTCAAACATGTGCCTCGGAATAATACCCCGGAGCTTTTCTACAAGCTTCCTGCCACGATTGTAGGACTTGGCACGGTGAACGATAAATGAAAGAGCATCCACCATTTCCCCGTTTAAAAGGATATCTATTTTAACAAGATCTGTTTCCTTATAACCGGATAGTTCATAATCTAAAGACGCATACCCCTTAGTTCGTGACTTCAATTGATCAAAATAATCGAAAACTATCTCACTTAGGGGCAGCTCATAAGTCAGCCTTACTCGACTCGTTGACACATAATCCATATTACAATAGGCTCCGCGCTTTTCCTGATTAAGCTCCATAATCGCTCCAACATACTCTGACGGAACCAAAATTGTAGCTTTAACAATGGGCTCTTCGATACTGACAATCTGATCCACTTTAGGGAGATTGGAGGGGTTATCGATACTCAAAACTTCCCCTTGAACAGTATTAACCTTGTAAATTACACTAGGTGCCGTAGTGATCAAATTCAGATCATATTCTCGTTCTAATCGTTCCTGAATAATCTCCATGTGCAGCAACCCCAGGAAGCCGCAGCGAAATCCAAAGCCTAAAGCCACGGAAGTCTCTGGCTCAAAAATCAAACTGGCATCGTTAAGATGAAGCTTTTCCAAAGAATCCCGCAATTTATTATAATCGCTCGCCTCAACAGTATAGAGCCCGCAAAAGACCATGGGAGTCGCCTTCCGATATCCGGGAAGTGCTTCAGCCGCCGGATTATCTGCATCTGTAATGGTATCCCCCACCTGAGTATCTTTAACATTCTTGATGCTGGCGGCAATAAATCCTACTTGACCAGCCTTGAGTTCGTCGACGATACGCATTGAAGGAGCAAAAACCCCAACCTCAGTTACCTCGAAGGATTTCCCGGTGGACATCATCTGCATTCTTGTACCTTTAGCAACTCTTCCTTCAACAATTCTGACATAGGAAATAGCGCCTTTATAGGCATCAAACTTAGAGTCAAAGATTAAGGCTTTAAGAGGCTCTTCATCATCCCCTTGAGGAGGTGGCACCATGGTCACAATTCTCTCCAGGATCTCCTCAATTCCGATTCCCGTTTTTGCCGAAGCTAGAATAGCTTCACTGGCATCCAAGCCAATAACATCCTCTATCTCCTGTTTTACACGTTCAGGCTCTGCACTAGGCAGGTCAATCTTGTTAATAACCGAGATCAGTTCCAGGTTGTTTTCTAAAGCTAAATAAACATTCGCTAAAGTCTGAGCCTCAATTCCTTGAACGGAATCGACAACTAACAGGGCCCCTTCGCAAGCAGCTAAACTGCGGGATACCTCATAGGTAAAATCTACATGGCCCGGCGTGTCAATCAGATTAAGCTCATAAACCTCGCCATCTTGAGCCTGATAACTTAAGCGAACTGCCTGTAGTTTAATCGTAATTCCACGTTCGCGTTCTAAATCCATGGAATCTAGGACTTGCGCTTCCATTTCCCGCTTAGTCAAAGCCCCAGTATATTCAATCAGTCGATCAGCTAAAGTAGATTTACCATGATCGATATGTGCAATAATCGAAAAATTACGGATACGTTGTGAAGCTTGCGCCAAGATCCTGCCCCTCATTTCTATAATTAAGTTTAAAATTAAAACCTAGATATTCTAAACACTAATTATAACAGCTAAGAGGGTCTTTTCGCAAGAATTCCTGGGTAAACAAGGCATAATTAGGCTTCACAACATAATAGGGCCCACTAACCAGCCCTATTATGTAAAACATGCATAGTTTGTACTTTATAATAGCTCTTGGATTTCTCGACTGAATCAGTGGTTACTCCCTCAGTAGGGAAAGAGGTCAAATTGTGCAGCGTTGCACAATTTGACCTCACCTCCAAGGGCAGGATTTGTGATGCCAAAGGCTGTTATTCCGGATAAATCAGCAAGTCTTGATCAGCTAAAGACTATTTTCTTTGCAACAGGTATCCATATCTCACTTCTAAATGTTGGTGAACTAACATCCTTATGCTCGTTCCATAAGATTTCCGGCCCTTGAATTTGTTCATAGTTTGAGGATGGAAACCACTCGGAGTAAATCCGCCCCCATATATTCTGTAAAGTTTCAGGAAAGGGCCCTACCGCTTCAAATACCGCCCAAGTTGAAGCAGGAACATCCAGTTGGGTCAAGTTCTCCGGGCATACCTGAGATGTTGCCACACCTATATAATGGTCCAGCTCTCCTTTTTCCTCCATTCGTCCTGAAGAGAAGTTCACGGAGGCACTAATTAGGCCTAAGGGCTCGATATCGGAAAGAGCCTTCATCTGATTGATCTTCTCAAGATTTAAGCTTTGCCACATAGCGGCAATTTCCGGATTAACCCCGTGGAATATTATAGGAACCCTCTTCTTAATACCTACTATGTGGAAATCCCCTTTTTCTTCGATGCGATAGTTCATTTCATTGCCCCCTTTAATTGATAATTGGAAGGTCATCCTTGGAAAAGCTTTTAATGATTGGCCATTGTTTTTAGCTTCTGACGGTGTTACACCATGCAAATTTTGAAATGCTCTTGTAAAAGAATCCGGAGAACTATAGCCATATTTAAGGGCAATATCAATGATTTTGGAATTCCCATTCCTCAGTTCAAAAGCAGCCAGAGTAAGCCGTCTACGCCGGATGTACTCCGATAAAGTAACACCTGCTAGATAGGAAAACATTCGTGTGAAATGATATTCAGAGCAAAAAGCCAGCCTGGCTACTTCCTTAAAATCAATATCCTCGGAAAGGTTTTCTTCAATATATTCAAGGGCTCCATTCATATTTTTCAGCAAATCCATGGTTCCGACCTCCTTTCAAGAATAGAATAGCAGAAATGAATTGAGGTTATCCGACACTTCCTGCCCCAATATGTAGGACTAAATCCATTTTGACCGATAACACCTATATTATGTTCAAGTTAGGTTTTAAGTTTAAGTTTAAATTTTAAATTTAAAAGTTAAAACTTGAAATTCCAAATTCTATAATTTATAAATCGATGATTATATAAATGGCCCCGCATAAAACTTTGCCCCTACAAATCAAATGGTATCTCGATTAAAAGCGGTCTGTACCACTAACAATTGGAACAGACCGCTTTTGCTTTAAAGATTATAGATGTGGAAATTTAGGATGCGACACCGAGGCTTACTAGTTTAGGACCGCATCTTCATAGCCTTACCCAATGACTTCTTTAGCTTTGTCCAGTATCAAATGATAAGTCTTATCCGCCTCTGCTTGCAGCTCTGTAATCTTAGCTCTAATATTTTGGAGAAACTCCTCATCTTTGATTGAACCTAGATTAATCTTAACGTTAAAAATTGCCCCCTGAAAGCCTGCATAAGCTGTAACTCCAGATACTGAAGCATCGCAAGCAGTGTTGGGATTTCCGATGGTTAAGACTCTGATGGATAGTTTCAAGACTTCTACGCAACTCTCCGCAACTTTAAGAGGCAGAAGAGTTGCTTGAATAGTAGCCTCCTGGATCTTCTCTGATCTGTGAGCTTTCTCCGCTTCAGTTTCCTTAGGCAATTTATAGGCCTTCATAACTTCATTAAAAGCATCCGTATCCAGATCAACATATTCTAATAAACGATGCTTTAAAGCAATCCCTTTTTCTTTTATTTGGACAATCTCCTCTTGAACACTGCTAAATTTGGGCTTGCCTTCTGTGAAATTACAAACCATTAAACTTAAAGCTGCACCTAAAGATCCGACCAAGGCCGCCGCACTTCCGCCTCCGGGAGCCGGCGAATTGCTCCCTAACTCTTCCACAAATTCAGTGACCCTCTTGTCAATTAACAATATTCTCCCCCCATTTCAGTCTTCAACTAAGTTTTCTTCAAAAACCTGCTTCCGATCAAAGTTTTCTAAGCGCAGATAAAACTCAGCAACATCCAAAAGGGCCTGCATAGGAGTCACACCGATTAACTCACTGCCAATAACATTGACACCATACCGGGCGGCCTCGGATTTTACTGTCTCAAAGACTCGGTACAAAGGTGTGCCGGTGTAATTGACCATGTTAATGGAAACCTGAGCCACATCCCGATCTTCTAGCATGACCCCCATGGCTCGAACATATTTAAATCCGCCTTTTACCTCCCGAATGGAATCAGCAATTTTTTTCGCAATACTAAGATCATTAGTACCCAGATTAATATTATAGGCCACCAAAAACTGCCGTGCCCCAACAACGGTAGCTCCGGCTGTAGGATGCATCTTCGGGTGCCCATAATCAGGATGGCGTTCCGGTTGGCTGATGGCCTCTTTTAACCCCTCGTACTCTCCTTTTCTCACATCAGGGAGCCTTCTTCTGCCGGGAACTCGGGCAGCCTCTTCATATAAGTAGACAGGAATATCCAGCTTACTCGCAATTTCCGAACCTAGCTCATTAGCTAATTGTATGCATTCTTCCATACTAACCTCTTTGACCGGTATAAAGGGAATTACATCCGTCGCTCCAACCCGGGGATGACCGCCTTGCTGTTGCTCCATATCAATCAATTCGCAAGCCTTGGCACAAGCATTAAAGGCCGCCAGCTTAACACTTTGGGGGTCTCCCACAAAGGTCACAACTGTCCGATTATGACTGGCATCAGGCTTAACATCCAGAAGCTTTACCCCCTTGACCTGCTTGACCTCGGATACAATAGCTTCAATGACCTCCGGACGACGACCCTCACTAAAATTAGGCACACATTCAACGAGTTTTCCCATTAATTTGACCCCTCTCTAATTCGGTGATTTCCTCATTATGTAATAGAAAGCTTCAGCAAAGCAACTCCAATTAAAACAAGTATAACTCCAATAATTTTACGTTTCAAATTCCATCGTTCTTGAGAACAAAAATCCCCATGATTATTGTTATAATCGTGGAAGTTTGGGCCAGCGGGCCAACTAAGGAAAGATTCCCGCCATATTTTTCAAAAAACAAATTTCATTGTCCAATTCAACGGTTAAATGACAAAAACCTTCTTTACAAGCTTAGTGCTTAAAAGAAGGTTTTTGTCGCATCTTTTGTTCTATCATGAGCTCAACACAATTCCTAGGATTTCTTCTTCCTCCAGAGGTCTATCTAACTGGTCTATTTTATCAAGGGTCTTATTCAGAAGTTGATTCACAGTCTCTTGATCATGGGCCATTCCCCTGGATTTCAGGAGCCATACCACATTCTTAAACTTGGTCTGTTTGCCAAAGGAGGTAGAATGTTTTCTGCCTACACTTTCCGGTGGAAAGGTTTGATAATTAGCAAAGTCCTTCTGGATTCCGTCAATGTGTATCGACGATGTATGAGTGAAGACGTCCGCCCCGATAATAGGTTTGGCCCGTGGGACTACACGGTCGGCGGCGGAACTAACCATTAAAGCAATTGAATTTAACCGTTTAAGATCTAGCATCACCTCTTGCTGGAGACTATATTTCAGGGCAACAGCAATCTCTTCAAGGGCTGAATTTCCTGCCCTCTCCCCTAAACCTCCCACTGTGACACTGACTGCTTTAAAGCCTGCCTGGACGGCGGCCAGAGAATTAGCTGTGGCCATCCCTAAGTCATTATGGGCATGGAATTCTAAAGGAATCTTCGAGGATCTGGCTAAATCTTGCAGTTTGAAGAAAACATTCAAAGGTTCCATAACCCCCAAGGTATCTGCAAATCGAATTCGATCAACTCCTAACTTCTCAGCCTCCGAAATGATCTCTTTTAAAAAATCCAAATCTGCTCGACTGGCATCTTCCAGTCCCAGCACAATATAACCCACTTCTTTTTTGGCCTCACTGACACATTGACCCATTTGCTCAAGAAGCCAAGCCCGGTCCTTTCTTAGTTTATGCTTAATTTGCTGTTCTGAGGTGGGAAGGGAAATCGCAACTCCCTCAACCCCCGTTCGATAACTGGCCAAGAGATCTGCTTGAACAACTCGATTCCAAGTAATTAAACGCACCGGCAGATTCAGAGCCACCAGTTGAGAAATTTTCTTAGCTTCTGAACTACCCATGGCTGGGACTCCTACTTCCAACTCATCGATGCCCGCATCCGCCAAAGCCCGGGCAATCATTTCTTTTTGCTGCCCATTAAAGGAAACTCCCGGAGCCTGCTCTCCGTCTCTTAAGGTTGTATCACATAATAATACCCGCTGCTCCATCTGAAATAACTCCTTTCATTATTTAGACCAAGCCGATGGCATCTGCACGGCATTGTTGACAATGCATCATTTGCGGGAGAATAGATGATAGAACGCTGCGATAATTTTTGATCAATTCAATCGGGGGGGCTGCTTTGTGGGCAAGCTTTCCTTGAGGGATCAAGGGCAGTAAGTTATGGATGTGGGCTCCTCTCTTTTTTACATCTAAAGCCAAACTATATAATAAATGCTCATTGATACCCGGCATAACCACCGTATTAACTTTTACAGTCATTCCGGCTTTGGCCGCCAGCTCCAGTCCAAGTAATTGATTATGGATCAGCACCCTGGCCCCACTGGGACCAATCATAGTTTTCCCTTGCCAACGGACATGGCTGTATATCTTAGACCCCACCTGCTCATCCAGAGTATTAATCGTCACAGTAACATGAGAAACCCCAATATCCACTAATTCCGCTATCTTTTCCGGTAAAAGAAGCCCATTGGAACTCAAACAAAGAATCATATCCGGGAAATTTTCTTTCACCTTCCTCAAAGTTTTAAAAGTTTCCTCATTAGCTAAGGGTTCTCCCGGTCCGGCAATCCCTACAACCGTTAATTGGGATCCGATGGCAGAGGATTTTGCCTTAAGGACTGTTTCAATGGCTTCATCTGAATTAATAACCTTACTGGTTACTCCCGGGCGGGACTCATTAGCACAATCAAATTTACGCACACAATAATTGCAGGAAATATTACACTCCGGGGCCACCGCTAAATGGATTCGACCGGTTTTCCCGTGCCCGGAAGGTGAGAAACAAGGATGTCCTTGATTTAAATTTGAGCCGGCCATGTTTGCATGATTGCATTCTCTATGCATATTAATCTCTCCCATCGTTCATCTATTTTTAATCCGCTTCCAAGCCTCTCACTTCGATATTTATTTGTTGTCATCATGCACACCTGGCCATCTATAGGCGGTGCCTTGAATTTTAACTAATTCATGTAGATGATCTTTAGGAAAGTTATACCTCGTATTAATTCCTTAATAAGGGCTTAGCAGTCAATATACTTCTTATTTTCCAGAAGCATAAACTTTTTAAAGGTCATAATCGAACCTTAGTTCCTCAATCTTTGCACGTCACTCCAATTAAGCAGATTTTGGTTTAAAAGAATAGGCTTTACGAACGCAGACTCTGCCGCAAGCTTGACAACCAATACATAGATCCTTACTGACAATCTTAGCAACATAGCGCTCTGTCCCTTCATCATCTTCAAAGCTTTCTATCCCTAAGCATTCTTGCCCACAAAGTTTTACACATCGCCCACATCCTAAACACACATCTTTATTAATTCCTTCGACGTATTGTGGTGTCCAGGGCATTTCCCCGAAGGTTTTATAGATTACAACGTCACTCAAGCAACACTCATCCCCTTTAACATAAATCTTTGGCCTTTGTTTCAACTTCTAATAATCAAACTTCTAATAAATCAATTGCTGTAATTCCAGAAATAACATCATAAACTCGGCAATCCGACCTGCCTGCCTACAGTGCTACATCCCTTGTCTCTCAACTATTAACGCTTCCTAATTTCTTTTGCAGCCAAGGCGGCAGTCTCTTGGATTGCAGTAATTTATTGACCTTGATTAATTCCTCTTCAATAGGAGTTCCTTCCGTCACTTTTAACGGATGAATCCCACTTTGAACCAGCCGGGCCGCTGCCGGACCACCAATCTGAGTACAATACACAATTGCACAGCGGTTAAGCATTTTGATCCGCACGTCAACCTTATCTTCGGATTCTTCCATATCCTCAGCCTTAAGAGATGTATGGATAACTCCTTGCGGGCCGTCTGTGAATTTATACATTTCAAAGGCTGGGGATGAAGCAAAATGCGAGTCAATTGTTTTTCCGTCGCTGCTGGCAAAGGCTATTAACATACCTTGACCCTCCTCGAAAACTAAATTGTCTCCTTCTACCTTCTTATTTTCCGGCATCATACTAGTAACTTGTTCTTCATTTAAGTGGCTTTTCATTGTCGTCATCCAATTTACACCTTTAACCCTAGGCCCTTTCTAACTTAATGAATTTAATGTGTCGAACAGAAATAACTGAGTTCCCTGATATCCGATCCAACATTTTTGCGGATAGCCGGCTCGATCAAAGACCGGCAGCCCTGCTCTAAGATGAGGGATCTTTAGGGCCCCTGCCGCTTGACGACCGTTGGAATTGGCGATAATCAGGTTGCTCTGCCCAGCCCTTTCCTCAAGGGTTTCCAGATCCCCCACCTCAATGGGGATTGGCAGAGCCGGAGTGTTACCCGCTCCCAAGGATGCCGCTAAAGCTACAGAAATTTCCGAACCCACCTCCACTAAACAGGAACCCAGACTATACAAAAGATCCATCTCTAAAGCTATGGCCACCTTTTGCCCTCCCAGGGCGTCATGATAATCTGCCAGGGTATCCAGCAAGCGGCTTCTTTGCCGGAGAAGCTTCTCCGGAATTTCCTTACCCGAGATTTCCGCCAGAGTCAGAATGAATTTATCCGTTGCTGTTAATCCCGTTAAGGATGGGAAATTAACATGGGGAACTCCAAAGGTGTTCTTCAGAAACTCGCCGGACTTCTCCATACTTAAGCCGAAGGAAAAACAAGCCTTACATTCCGGTAAACGTTGGAACTCTTCCAGCAGAGTGCCACCCTGCACCACCGGGGCCGCCTCCAGTTCCGCATGCCCATCCAAAGAAATCGAAAGATCCGGAACTGTAATCACCTTAAAACCAAAACTGCTGACAATTTCTTTGAGTTCATCAACATCACCGGGAGTCAGATGACAACCGGGCAAAAGTACCACTGAAGGGATTTCAGCCCCATCCGCCTTTGGGATACCCTGCAACTTACCGGCCCCATAATTGGACTGTCCCGCTAAGGTCATAAGCAAGGCTTCCACTGTTCGCTGATACCCCTCTTGCATAGACCCGATATAGTCAGGTGTCCCTGCTAAAACCACCGGCAAATCCTGCAAATCCGGTCGTTCCGTGCGCAAACTTGCCAGAGCACTTACCATGTCATCCCCATAGGTTTCAGTGAGCCCGGAACTCATAACTCCGATGATTTGGGGCTTATATTTATCAGCCGCCACAGCAATTCCCTTTTTCAGATGATCCCAACCGCCGAAGATTACCGACTCTTCCAAAAGAGCTGTTGAATTAAGGGGAATTGGTTCTTTATAGTGTCTGGAAAGCTGCAAGCGAATAAAGGAAGAGCACCCTTGAGAACCATGAAGTAGGGCAAGTAGCCCGTTGACGCCCAGGTAAGCCAGAGTGGCACCTAAAGCAGGACTGTTTTTTTGTGGGTTGCCATTATAATGTCTGAGCTTTGTCATCTTGCAGTTCACCCTCTCTTGGCGGGAAATCCCCTTTTAAATGTCCCCAAACCGGACTGAGTACTGTGCGTGTTAAGGCTTCCGCAAAGGTAATCATCCCCTGATAACCGGCATAAGGAAGCTTTCGGCCATGGTTAATATCCAGAAAAGGAGTTCTTGTCTTATGAGCCAGATACTTGGTCTTCCCTCCGGCAACAATGAGATCCGGTTTCTTCTCCGCAATGATTTTGAGAAAACCTGCCGAACTTGTGTCTTCAATGATCTGAGCCGTGGGATCCATTAATTCTTTCATCCGCTGGAAATCTTCAGGAGTTGAGTTTTGAGTCCCCCCAGCTAAAATATTAATCCCTAATTCAGCTAAGGTAGACACCATGGACCAGGTCTTAACTCCTCCTGTAAATAGAATTGCCCGTTTATTCTCAAGCAGCTTTTTATATCCGGCAATAATTTGGCGCGTTTCCTCCTCTTTCTTTTGCACATAGACTAAGGTTCTTTCCAATAAATCCGGATCATTAAGGGCCTTGGCAATACTAATCAGGGTTTGGGAGGTATCGTGAATCCCGTAAAACGACCCTTCTATAAAAGGAATACCGTAACGAATTTCCATCTTCCGCACTAGGTTGGTCAAACTTTTGGAACAGATTAAGACATTGAGACTTGCCCTATGAGCAGACCGGATATCATCAAATTTGGCATCCCCGGTAATCGCTGTTTGCAGTTTTATCCCCAAGTTTTTTAAATCCGGCAACACCCCCCAAAGATCTCCGGCGATGTTGTACTCTCCAATCAGGTTAATAGAGAGGGGAATTTTCTCTTCCGTTCCTTCAGCTGTCCCGATAACTCGATCAAATAAAACCTCCCCGGCAATGCGATTGCCTATGTTTTTATCTCCCAAAAAACCCGGACAATTCACGGAAATCACCGGTATGGTCAGTTCAGCTGCCACGTCCCGGCATACCTTGTCGACATCATCCCCAATTAAGGAGGAGACACAAGTCGCGTAGACAAAGATTGCCTTGGGATTATGCTTAGCTGCCACTTCCAGGATTGACTCTCTGAGCTTAAGCTCACCTCCATAAATTACATCGTTTTCCATAATATCTGTGGTCAGTCCCCGTCTGAACAATTGGGAACCGGAGGAGCGGGCTCCTCGGTTATCCCAAGAGTTTCCGGCACAAGCAATCGGTCCATGAACTAGATGAGCTACATCCGTGATGGGCATGAGCACAACTCGCGCCCCGTCATAAGCGCAGCTTCTCTCTGCGCCTTCGCCGGGCAGGGCCTTCATGCATAGCTTCGGGGAGCCGGCATCTGACATGCATTGCTTATCTTTGAGATCCAATTTTGTAAGATTGGTAAACATGAAGCACCCCTCCTTCAGTTGGGGACATTCCTCTGAGCCACTTATCATTACTTCTCTTTGAAGAGGTGTGTCCCCTGACCTCTTATCGCATTAATTCAAAGTAAGTGTCTGTTGAAGCCCTGTCTTTTTCCTCCAAAAAGGTATTGGCAATCATAGTTATCATATTAATAACTCCGGAATACCCTACGATGGGATAACGATGGAGATTCACTCGATCCGTAATCGGGAAGCCAATTCTGACCAGGGGGATGTTCGCATCACGAGCAGCATATTTGCCGTGGGCATCACCGATTAACATGTCAACAGGTTCGGTGACCAGCAGGGAGCGGAGATGCCAGAGGTCTTTGCCGGCATAAAGGGTGGCTTCTTTACCGTAAGGGCTTGAGGCCAGCAGTTTTTCCATGGCCTTTTTAAATAAGGGGGTAGAATTTGTACAAACGATGTGAACAGGCATCCCCCCCATTTCCAGCAGGAAGCTGACAAGTCCGATAAGGATATCAGGATCACCAAATAAGGCAAACCTCTTACCATGAATATATTGATGAGCGTCCGTCATGGCATCAATGGCCCGGCCTCGTTCATTGGTAATTTCTTCAGGCACCTCTTTGCCTGTAAATTTAGCCACGGATTCGATAAATTTGTCTGTGCCGGCGATTCCCATTGGCATCGCCAGGGTTTCCACAGGCACTCCCAGACCGGCCAGGTATTTGCTCGTTGTTGGAGTGGTGTAAGTCTGTAGGCATAAGAACCCTGCTGCATTTAGAGCCTCGTTCATTTCCGAAATAGGTGTCCCTCCGGGGTACAATTCGTAGGTGCCCAAATTCGGTGTATCTACCACATCACTGGAATCCGGCAAAAGAGTATAGGGTGCGTCCATGGTCTTGAGAAGCCGTTTGTACTCACGAAGATTGGCGGGGTAAGTGTCAAAACCGGGAACCACATAAAGTCTGTCGTTGATGGTTTCTTCTTGTCTGGGCTTGGCCAGACATTCAATCAGACCCTTGAGCATTGTGTCATAGCCGGTTATATGTGATCCCTTAAAGCTGGGAGTATTAGCTAAAGCCACCGGCAGCTCTTGAGGAATCGCTCCTTGATCCTTAGCGTTACCCAGATAAGACTTGATATCGTCTCCAATAACTTCTGCCATACAACTGGTGAAGACGGCGATGACGTTAGGTTTATAAACTGTATAAGCATTCTTTAAACCTTCGATCATGTTTCCCTGTCCGCCGAAGACCGCAGAATCCTCAGTCATCGAATCAGAGACTGCAGCCACCGGCTCTCGGAAGTGACGGGATAAGGTGCTGCGAAAATAGGCTGTGCAGCCTTGGGAACCATGGGTAAAGGGCAAGCATCCTTCAATTCCTAAGGCACAAAGCAAGGCGCCCAGGGGCTGGCAGGCTTTGGCTGGATTAATAACTAACTTTTCACGGGCAAAGTTCTTTTCGCGGTATTCTACAGAATTCAGCCAACTTTTTGTTGCCTTAGTACAAGCTTCCATTGTCTAACATCCTTTCTGACCTGTTTTATTTAGCCCAAGGAGCTTTAATAGATTTCCAAGTAGGGCTGTTAATTGCCATATCCATATCCCGAGCAAAAATCGGGAAGCCTTCATAGCCATGATAAGGACCGGAATAATCCCAGGAATGCATTTGACGGAAAGGCAGCCCCATTTTCTCAAAAACATATTTTTCTTTAATTCCTGATCCGACTAAATCAGGCTTTAACTTCATGACAAACTCTTCAAGTTCGAAAGCCGTCACATCGTCATAAATTAGGGTGCCCTCTTTTAAAGCAGGCAGGGTCTTTTCGTAGTCTTCGCTATGGGCAAACTCATAGCCCGTTCCCGTAACCTCCATCCCTAAATCTTCGTAGGCCCCCACAATATGTCTCGGGCGGAGTCCCCCTACATAGAGCATTACGCTTTTGCCTTCCAATTGCGGTCGATAGGTCTCAATGACTTTTTGCATCTGTGGTTCATATTTTGCTAAGACTTGCTGAGCTTTTTCCATAATATAATCATCAAACTGAGCGGCAATTTTCAGGATTGATTCTCGGATTTTGGTGGGACCAAAGAAGTTGAATTCCATCCAAGGGGTGCCATAGGTGTCTTCCATATGTCTGGCAATATAATTCATACTTCTGTAGCAGTGAATCAGGTTCAGCTTGACCAGATGTCCATTTTGCAGCATTTCCAAGGTAGAATCTCCGGTCCAGATATTAACAACATTCAGACCCATTTCTTCCAAAATCTTTTTACTGGCCCAGGCATCTCCGCCGATATTGTAGTCCCCGATAATCCCAATATCGTATTTGCCAACTTCTCGAGCAGGCCCTTTACCCAAAAGATGATCGCGAATAGCATCATTGGCAATATGGTGGCCTAAGGATTGACTGATCCCTCTAAATCCTTCACAACGAACAGGAATTACCGGCAAGTTAAGTTTTTCACTCATGCGACGGGAGACACTTTCAATATCGTCCCCGATCAGTCCCACTGGGCACTCAGAGAGAATTGACACTCCATTAGCATTGGGGAAAAGATCTACAGCTTCTTGAATGATCGTCTCCAGCTTTTTATCCCCACCATAAATGATATCGCTTTCCTGGAAGTCCGAGGTGAAGAGAAAAGGTACAAAGTTATCAACCCCGATTTCTCCATCTGCTAAGTTACGGCGATTTCCCCAAGAATAGTAGCCACACCCCACAGGTCCATGGGAGATATGCACCACATCTTTTACCGGACCCCAAACAACCCCTTTAGCTCCTGCATAGGCACAGCCCCGGGCGGTCATCAGTCCCGGCACTGTTTTTGAATTGGATTTGACTGCGCAACTGGCGCACCCTTCGTCCTTGACGGCAATGTGTTGTCTTCGATTCTTTCTTGCTTTCTCCGGATAGACCTCCAGCACATCTTCCACGACTTGCTTTCTAAATTCCGTGGTCTCTTTTATGCTCATTACGCTGTCCTCCCTCGTTCTGAAATCTTTCTCCCGTACATCGAGACGAAAATGGTTACATTTCCATGATTCCAAATTCCATCATTAAGGCCTCTAACTCATCCATTGACAGTGGGGTTGGGATAGTCATTTTAGTGTTATTTTCAATTTTACTAGCTAAGGCTCTGTACTCATCCGCTTGTTTGTGAGTTGAGTTATATTCGATAACCGTTTGTTTACGCACCTCAGCACGCTGTACTTCATTATCCCGAGGCATAAAGTGGATCATTTGGGTGTTTAGAGATTTAGCTAAAGCCTCAATCAATTCGCTTTCTCTATCCGTCTGCCGACTGTTGCAGATCAAGCCTCCCAGGCGAACTGTGCCGGTTTGAGCGTATTTCAAGATCCCTCTTGAGATATTGTTGGCTGCATACATAGCCATCATTTCACCCGAAGTGACAATGTAAATCTCCTTAGCTTTATTTTCCCGAATCGGCATTGCAAATCCGCCGCACACCACGTCTCCCAGAACATCATAGAAAACATAGTCTGTATCCGCTGTATAAGCACCGTTTTCTTCTAAAAAGTTAATAGCGGTAATAACTCCCCGGCCTGCGCAGCCTACCCCCGGTTCCGGACCGCCGGATTCAGCACAGCGTACGCCCAAATATCCTTCAACCAAGACATCTTCCAACTCTAAGTCCTCTACAGTCCCTCTTTCACGGGCTAAGTCCATAACCGTGGTTTGGGCTTTACTATGCAAAATCAAGCGGGTAGAATCTGCTTTCGGGTCACAACCCACAATCGTAACTTTTCTGCCCATTTCCGCTAATGCAACCACCGTGTTTTGGGTTGTGGTGGATTTTCCAATACCGCCTTTGCCGTAAATTGCAATTTGTCTCATATCAATACATCTCCTTAACCGCCTAATCAAATTTTTTCTAAGCTACTTCTATCTAACTCTAACTAACTTTCAGCTACATTCGACGAGCTTATTTCCATTCGTTATTCTTATAGCTCAAGTCTTGAGGTCTCACTCCCTTCCCTTTTAACTGTTTGCGAAAAGGTTTTAATATCCCCCTCTAAACCACTGCTTCTTTACCAACTTCACCGGTTCGAACCCGGACTACCTCTTTCAGCGGACAAACGAAGATTTTGCCGTCCCCCATATGTCCCGTCTGATTAGCTTTGATAATCACATCGACAACCTCATCCACTTGATCATCCTGAACCACAATAGTTAGCAACCGTTTGGGAATCCAGTGAAATACTGACTCATCGGCATACCCGCTGCCCATGACAGAGTTTAATTCCGGATCAACCTCCGCTGCCCAACCACCTATGCCCCCCTGCTTGCCCCGACCCTCAACACTTTGAATCGTCAAAGCCGGAAAGCCGGCATCCTCAAAAGCTTTTTTTGTTGCGGGTACTTGATGACGTCGAATCATCATCATAATTTCTTTCATCCCTTACAACCCCTTTGTTCCTTTACTTACGGTATAAGCTTCTTCCACTTCAGTAACAAAGACTTTACCATCCCCCATGGTTCCTGTTTTGGCACTCTCTAGGATGACATTGATGGCTGCGTCCAGCTTTTCATCTTCAACCACCATCAACAGCATTGTTTTAGGGAATTCATCATAAACAACATCACCGATGCGAATGCCTTTTGTTCTGCCTCGACCAAAGACATGCATTTTTGTCAGAGAGGGCATTCCGGCATTTGCTAAAGCTTCAGCTACCACCTCGGTTTTATCGGGTCTTACAATGGCTCTAATCATCTTCATATAAGTTCATCCTCCTCAAATTTAAACTCTTGTTGGTTCTTGAAATTGGATAGATTAGAAATTTTTCAATTTAGAGCATCACCTCCTTTAATAGTTTTCATTTAATTTTTTAAACTTTGTCCATCAAAACTGATATTTTGTCGTAAACGTTAGTTTGATCAAGTGATTCTTAGCTTC
>NZ_JMGA01000003.1 GCF_000765145.1 Desulfosporosinus sp. HMP52
ACTCTGAACGTCTTCAGCGAGATGGTTACACTTTAACAATCAATTGAATTAGGGGGTCAAAATTGGATGAAAAACTGACCCCTTTTATCCAATAGTACCAGGGTCAGTTTTGAGTGAAACTTTTATGAAAAAGGGGTCAATTTTCATTGACAATCAACAGCAGGATCGGGTCATGACCTGGAGCCTTGCCGCTGCTTGAAATAGGGGGGGATAAATTAGGATGCCTGATTTTAAAACCATGTATTTTCAGCTTGCGGCTAGAGTCGCAGATGCCCTGGATATCCTTTTAAAAGCACAGCGGGATGGAGAAGGGGAATTTATGGATGAAGAGCCGTCTCCGGGGCTCAAAGTCATTGCTATTAAAGATGAAAGCCGTGATTCTAAATAGGGAAATTCAAAGTCAAAGTCTACCAAGAGATATTGCGCTGATAACCCTTATGCTTAACACGGGCCTTCGAATTAGCGAAGTAGCTGCTTTAGATATCGAAGATCTCACCATAGGGGATCGTTCTGGAAGTCTCAAGGTAAGAATGGGGAAAGGGGGTAAATTCCGCACTGTACCCCTCAACAGTGATACTAGGAAGGCTCTTTGCGCTTATTTGAACGGTCGTACAAATGGACCAATATTTTTGAGTCAACGGGGGAAGGGAACTGGTCGTTTAACCTCCAGCGGAATTCGGCAGGTCATAGACCAGGTACGCATATCTAGGCAAACTGCCAGATTTACATCCTCACACCCTGCGGATACGTTTGCTCAGAACCTCATTAAAGCTGATGAAGGGCTGGAAATGGTAGCAGAAGTCTTGGGACACAAGAGTTTAAATACTACAAATATATACACTCAGCCGTCTGAGCAGGATAAAGCGAATGCCGTAGAAAAATTGTCGCTGAGTCATTGACACAAGAAGCCTTATTCCAGAAAGAAATATGATATGGAGAGGGCTGGACTGAAATAAGAATTGAGGGGAAAGTTAATTAATGCTTACTAGTGGGATAAATAGGAAGAAGACGCGGATAAACATCCGCGTCTTCTTCACTCTAATCTTGTACTTGTATTGGATAGCTAAAAGGGGTTTTCACTTCCCAAACCCCTTTGAACCTTAATTGGAAAATCTTTTCGTTTATCAATATAGCCAATGATATTTGCGGCAAGAGTTTTTGCACGGGTTAGCTCAGAGATCATTGAATCAGCCGCCTCTGCCGGAACGGCCATGAGTAAGCCTCCGGAGGTTTGGGCATCAAATAGAACCATTTGTTCAAAAAACGTTATTTTTTCTTCCCATTGAACTTGATCCCCTAAAAAGCGAGCATTAGAATGAGTCCCCCCGGAAATTCCGCCATATTTAAGTACATCCCAAACCTGGGGTAAAATCGGCAGCTTGTCATAGTCAAGGTGTGCAGATAAATCCGGATTTAACATTTCTCTGAGATGGCCCAGTAAACCAAATCCTGAAACGTCCGTGCAGGCATGAACAGGAAAGGCCTGCATAACTTGGGCGGCTTTGAGGTTAAGTTCCAGCATAACGGAAGTAAGAGCTGCTTCTACCTCATCCCCCACGATCCCGGCATCAATCCCTGAGGCAAGAATTCCGGTGCCCAGAGGTTTGGTCAAGATTAAGGCATCCCCGGCAAGGGCACCGTTTTTGCGGATTAATTTATGCGGATCAACCAGTCCTGTTACGGAAAGACCATATTTTGGAGAAGCATCATCCACAGAATGGCCGCCGACAATGGTGAATCCGGCTTCCCCGGCCTTCGCAGCACCACCGGCCAAAATGGCACCTAAGGTTTCCATCGGCATGGTCCTAATGGGAAAGCTGACGATATTCAGAGCAAATATCGGCCGGGCCCCCATGGCGTAAATATCACTGATGGCATTGGCAGCCGCTATTGCTCCGAAAGAATACGGATCATCAACCACCGGGGTAATGAAGTCCAGAGTTTGTACGATGGCTAAATTATCATTGACACTATAGGTAGCCGCATCATCATCCAGACCGGACAGCAAACCTGGAACGTTCTGTTTGGGCAAATAAGATAAAAGAATGCTTAGGTCCTCCGGACCTATTTTACAAGCTCAGCCAGATCCGGGAGAATAATTGGTTAGCCGGATTGAACGATTAAGATCTGTCAATTGCCTTGCCTCCTTATCTATTTTAGCGTATCATAATTTTATGTATGCTTGAAATGCAGCGAAATCAGAAAGCCTATGCGGGAGGAGTATAGCGTGGACATTCAGCATTTAAGAGCCTTTTATGAAGTTGCGCGCTGGAAAAGTTTTTCTAAAGCTGCCGCAGCCTTATATTTAAGCCAACCTGCGGTTTCCCGGCAGATATCGTCCTTGGAAACAGAAATCGGCTTACCGCTGTTTGTCCGGATGGCGAATCATGTCTCCCTTACCGAACCTGGGCGGAAGCTCTTAGCCTATGCCGAAGAGATTATCAGAACCTTAGAGCAGGCCAACCGGACCATTCAAGACCTGCGGGATTTGCGTCAGGGAACGGTTACAGTAGCCGCGGACCGATATTTGAGCAACTACTTCTTACCTCGTTTTGCGGGGGAATTTCACCGTCGCTATCCGAGCCTGCAGCTTCAGATTCGTTCTCATCCTCATGGCGATTTATATAATCTTCTGGCCGGAGGAGAGATCGACCTCGCCTTCTTCTGCGGGGCAGAACCGGCAGATAATTTACCCCTTACCCTTGAACCGCTGTACCAAGAAAGACTTTTCTTGGTCACTCCGGCGAAACCCGGCTCCAGAGCCGCCTTGAAAACCACAGGCCTGGCCAATCTCACGACAGCGTGGAATTCACAGGAGAACCCGGCAAGGAATGGTTTTCCCGATAACGCCAGAATTGCCGAAGTTATGGCTGAATATTCTCCCTTTCTTTTTCCTCCCTTAGCTGACTTGTTTTCTAAGTATAAAGAGTTTCTTCCTGAGGAGCAATCTCCTGCCGATGCAGCCGTAACCGTTGACTCTTTAGAAGGAATTAAAACCTTCCTGCTTAACGGTTTTGGCAGCAGTATTTTACCGGAAAGCTTAATCAAGGAAGAACTTGAGCTGGGGGCTTTGTCAGGGGTCCCTCTACATTGCACTTACCCAGTCATTTTAACATATCCTAAAGATTTTCGCTTACCTAATCCGGCCCTTTTATTTATTGGAGTTATTCATAAATTAATCAATACATGATGCCCGGGTAAAACCGGCAGAGAACAAAAGGCTCACTGCAAAATGTCTGTGAGTCTTTTTGTTTTATAATTCTTTAATTTGTATTATTCATCTAGATATGTCGAAAATGCATAATATCTATGATAACAATGCATAACCATTATAGCATCGCCTGTGGTAACATAGCATAAACAACATAGACACCGACAATTAAACAAAGTAAAAATGTAAAACAAACAAATAACACAAAACTGGAGGGAAGTTTATGCCAAAAGTCGGAATCATCCGTTGTCAGCAGACTGAGGATTTATGTCCGGGAAACACAGATTTTAAAGTTGCCAGTGAAGGTAAACTGGCATTCGCCGAAACAGGCCCTGTTGAAGTCATCGGTTTTGTATCTTGTGGCGGATGCCCTGGCAAGAAAGCCGTTGCCAGAGCTAAACTAATGATTGAGAGAGGTGCGGAAATTATTACCTTTGCTTCTTGTATGAGCAAAGGTAACCCAATCGGTTTCCCATGTCCCCATTTTGAAAGCATCAAAAGTGCTGTCGAAAAAAAAGTCGGTCCGGAAGTACCCTTAATTACTTGGACACACTAATTGAATGAGCTTAGGGAGGAAGTATTTTGAAGTTCTCACCATTTAATTTCCAGGTGCCTTTAGGTGCCGGGGGTATCACACTCATGGCCTTCAGTTATCTGCAGTTTGCAGTGCCTCATGGAGCAGGATCAATTAAGTTATCGGATATCCCCTGGGCAAGTTTGACAACACTGCAAACCCGCTTGTATGTTTCTTTAATCGGGATTATGCTGATTTTTACCATTATCAACTTACTTTCAATTGTTGTTTTTTCCAAAGACCTTATTCAATGGCTTGCGGCTAAGGAAGGTTACAAAGAGTTTATGAGTGGCCCCCCTTCAAGAAATACAGGCATTTGTGTCCCCATCGCCTCCCTGTCTATGACTATGAATGTGATTTTAGCTCCCTTAGCATTTTTTATTCCGCAACTACATGCCAATATCCAAGGAATGATGTTGCCTGGCTTGATCATGTTTGGATTTCTGTTGTTAATGCTGCTCAAACTGGAATTTACAATGCTTAAAAGCTGGTTAAGCCAGCCGTTGGATGTGACAAAGTTAAATTTCGTCTGGCTGCTTGACGTTTTTGCCTTTGGGTTAGTCAATTTAACCGGGGCAGGAATAGCCTCCATGGCCGGTAACAGAGTGATTGCTTCCATCGCAGCTGTTGCAACTCTGTTTGCTTTGAGTATGGGTTCTTTCTTACTTGTTATTAAACTTGTTTATTTGATTTACCAACAACTAAAATCCGCCAATTTGCCGGATAATCAAATACAACCCGCGTTTTTTTTGATCGTACCCATTACTTGTTTGTATGCGATAAGTTATTATAAAATCATGCTCTACTTGCAGACCTGGTTTTCCTTTGATATTCAATTAGCATCCTTCTTCTTTGTCACATTTTCTTACCTCATAGCAATTGGTTGGGTTATAGTTACAGTATATTTAATGACTGATTACTTCAAAAATTATTTTCTTAAAAGTGACTATTTCCCGACTCAGTGGGCTATGGTTTGAGCGTTAGTTGGCTCCCAAGTTTTGGGGGTTTACACCTTCGGAAATTATTATCCGAGTTCTATGCTTTCCATTGTGAATTATTTAAGTATCCTGTTAGCTTCAATAATTTATTTCATCGTATTTGCTAAGTTTTATCGAGCGAATAGAGTCAAGAAGGCGTGATAGGAATGGCTACCGCTGAAATAACTCTGGTTTTGGAAGAATCGGACAATATTGCTTTGCAACAAGTCCTAGGAGAGTTAGAAGGGATTTTGTTTTATAAGCTAAAGCATCGGGAAGCTTTTGTTCGTTATGACTCCCAAAAAATATCCTATGATCAAATTCTAGAAAGTGTTCTGCAAGCTAGTTACAGAATTAGCAGGTTCTATGTTACGGAGATGGACAGTCAGTAAAAGAAAAATCGAGCCAGCAGACTTTTGAGATAAAGTTCTGCTGGCTCTTGGTTTAAGCATATGAAAGATATTCAATTATTGTCATATTTTGAGCTGTTGTTGTTCGTTGAAGAAGGTTTTATAACCTAATTGTACAAAAAGAATGACTGTTAGTGTCACACTTCCGAGTATACCAAGCATAACCGCAATTTGATATTCTATCGCTGTTATGGGTGAAATGCCGGATAATATTTGACCGGTCATCATACCTGGTAAGAAGACAATTCCCATACCCACCATGGAATTAATGGTAGGCAGGATTGCCGAGTCAAAAGCATCATCAACGATTTGTTTCGCAGCCGTTCTTGGCGTAGCCCCAAGCATTAAGGCACCTTCCACTAAATATTTTTGTTTCTGCATTCCATCAACCAAGCGATTAACTCCTAAGGAAATACCTGTCATAGAGTTGCCTATAAGCATTCCGGCAATAGGGATGAAGTATTGCGGGTCATACCAAGGGGATATCTGGATTACTACAAGCAAAAAAAACAGCAGGCAGGACACTGTGCCAATAATCATGGAAAAGGCTATGATTTGCTTAAGTTTTGGTGAAATTGCGGTTTTCGTTCTCTTGATAATGTTGTAGACAGAAAAAATCTCCATGATCATTAAGATAAGGATAGTGTACAGTGGGGAAGGAGCGTCGAAAAGGTAGACCAAGATATACCCGGTAAGAATAAGCTGTATTGTCATTCTTACGGAAGCTATTAGAATTTCCTTTTCTCTGGGAATTCCCTTCAATTTGGTGATTAGCATTAATACTAACACAAAGACATAGGCTGCAATCATCTGCCATAATTGCAGGTCGATGACACTGATCATACTTGATCCTCCGTATAGTTAACAACTTTACCTTGATTAATTTCGATGATGTTATCGGAATAATCTTTGGCGACTTTTTTGGAATGAGTAACCATGATCAACGTTTTATTAGTATCCTTTGTATAAGCAACTAACATTTCAACGATAATTCGCTCTGTCTCTTCATCCAGGGCAGAAGAAGGCTCATCTAGTAAAAATACTTCCGGGTCAAGTAAGATCACTCGAGCTAAAGCCAGCCGTTGTTTTTCACCACCGGACAGTTTATCGCTGTCTTCGTAAAGTTCCTTGCTTAAACTTACCATTCTTAAGATTTGCCGAAGTTTTTCCTCATCAACCAAGGGCTTTTCGGCGAATTTCAACCCTATTAGAAGGTTATCCTTAACGGTTCCGGGGAAGATTACCGGTTGTTGGGGAAGCATAACGATGGTCCGCCTCAACTCGACTGAGTTAATAGTGGACAAAGGGCGGTCATTGAAAGAGATTTCACCGCTGTCACAACTTATTAGATTATTTAATAGCCGCAAAAGAGTAGATTTACCGCTGCCACTTTCTCCAACGATACACGTGACTTTATTACTGGGAATTTTCAGATGTTTTATATCTAAAATATTGTTAAATCGAACATTATTTAAACTGAACAATAAAACACCTCCCATTGGCGTAAGGTTTTCTCTTATGTCTTCTCAATTCTTTGTATGATAAATAATTCGAGTCTCCCAACTCACTCCGTAAGAATAATTACAAATTCCTGTTCATAACGATGGCTTCATAAACCTTGTCGGAAAACTCTTCAAGCCTTTTATGACATTCCTCTAAGGTTTCGTTTACCTTATCTGACATGGAAGCTTGAAAGAAATCTCTTTTCTTTACTTTTTCATACCAGTTTTTCAACTTATCAAGTTCTTCTTCTATTTCTTCCAGTTCTTCCGAAGTAAAATTGTGTTTTTCAGTTTCTTTTTTTATTTCTGCAAAAAATTTGCCGCATTGTTCCAAGATTTCTTTGTATTCAAGGTTTCTTGTATGCTTAAATTCTTCAATGATAACGTTCTCCTTTTCACTGTCAAAAAACGAAGAGATTAAAATGGTAGGATCTCCGTTTAATTCCTTAATCTTATCATTTAAATTCTTGAAACTTACCATGTTTTCTTTGGAGTAGGGAAGAATGACCCCACCGTCCTGCATATAGAGTGCACCTAATTTTTTAATCTGCCGCCAGATATATACTCTGCTGGTACTTGAGTTCGATGGAATTTTATAGAATAAAACAAGCCATTTATTGGTTAGTTCCATTGTCTTACCTCTTTCATTGTCCGAACTTGAGAAAGTATTAGTTGTAGATAAGGTTGCAACTCAAAGTAAATGATTATTAGACTGTTAATAAAACACCTATTTTATTCAAAATGTAACACTCGTTTCGTGTTTAGTCAAGTGGCGAAATGCAAAAAAGGATATCTGATGCCTTTGCTTATCCTCAATTTTTTGAAAATGAGATCAGGAATTAGCATATAAGGGGGTAACTGGATGGAATGAGAGGGGGGCTGTAGATGACAGTTGAACTCAAGGAAAAAGCCAGAAATATTCTCGGAGTGCCCGATGAAGCTGATATAAACATGATCAGGCATCTACCGGGAATTGGCTAAAAAATACCACCCTGACAGTAACTTGGATGATAAAAACTTAGAAGAGAAATTTGTATTAATGTAATCCAACATAGTAACTTTTTCATTAGAGTAGGGAAAACCCTACTCTTTGTTTATTTGTAGTGGTTTTCCCCATTGTGAGAAGTTTATCAATATAGATAAAATAAAGACGTTCTATTAATAAATTTAATGTTTCTTTTAACGGGCTTAAAGGAGTTGAGTTAATGAAGAAAGCCCTGTTGATTCTGGTGCTGCTACTAATCCCACTGTCATTGTTTAGGTTATTAGCTGGGTTAAATCTGGATGAGAACAGCATGAAGGTGGTGGAGGAAAGGAAACAGTCGCGAGAGATCGAGGAAAGGGAACAAGAATTAATTAGTAAGTTCCAAGCTGCTACGATTCCCGAATCGTTTAATGGTTCCGAGGTTTGGGTAGTAGGTCAGTCGCCGCAAGATTTTCAGAAGGACATCCAAAGATCTACAAGCACAGCCATTCAGGTTCCTCAGCCTTTAGCAACGGGTAATCGTGTCGTTTTAAAAATGACCAAAGAAAATGTTACCTTACAGCAAAAGGCCTTAAATAAGGCAGGATTTTGTAACGGAAACTATAACGGAAACTATAACGGAAACTATAACGGAAACTATAACGGCATCTTTGACGAAAAACTTTTGGGAGTTCTGAAAGACTTTCAAAGGTATGTAGGTCTTGAACCCGACGGAATTGTGGATGGTGCAGTGATAAAGTATCTCGATGTTTATTCCTCAGGGTGTGAATCGGCATATGCCTTGAAAATTAATTTGTCGAACAATTAAGGAGGTGTACGGGATGAATCAATCCAGAAGATCATTTTTAAAGGGGCTTAATTAAATTTGCTATGGAAAACGGCTATATTTGATCAAGTATGGGAATCGGCTAACACCTGGTAGGGGGGCGAGCTTATTCCCTTTTATTATCTCACTACTTAGTTAATTATGAGGGGGTTCCCTTTATGATAGGGGTTTTCCCTTATTTACAAACTTGAAGTTTAAGACAATAATGATCATACCATCTCCAATGTTCAGAGTGCAGATATCCGGTTTGCCCATTAGGGAAGGCCTAGAGAAGGAGCGTTTGATACAAGTATCTTCTTACGTTCAATATGAAAGGAAGCGATGAGTATGTTAACAACGTTTGGAATTCTCACACCAACGACTGCCGTGGTATTGCTAGTTGTTGCGGTCATTATCTTTGGACCCGGAAAATTACCGGATTTAGGTAAGTCCTTAGGCCGGGGGATTAAGGAGTTTAGATCAGCGACTACTGATTTAGAGAATGTTGAAAGTACCAAGGATTTAAAAAAAGGTTAGGATAATTGTTCAGATGAACCTCTGGACGCAGTCCAAAAACTGACATTTGATAGTATCAATATAACTCAATTATAATAAAACAACATTGTGACCATAAAAATGGACCCAAGAATGTTGTTATAAATATATTATTATCGTTGAGGTGGATTAGATGAGCAGAACAATTCGATGGGTCTTAACTTTATTCACTATTATCGGTATTGCTTTATCATTAATCGGATGTAGTAAAACTGAGCCGGTTAAATATGTGACGCTTTCTAATTTAGAACCGGTTTCGTCTCCGGAACAAGGGTCCAAAGAGACTCTCCGAGTTGCATTAGCCGTTGGTTTATCTCCCACGCAGAGTATAGCCAAATATCAGACTCTTACCAATTATCTATCAGAAAAGTTAAATCGACCCGTCGAATTGGTTCAAAAGAAAACCTATAAAGAAGTCGATGACTTGATCGAAGAAGGAAACGTAGATATTGCTTTTGTCTGCTCATCATCTTATGTAATTGGTCATGAGAAATTCGGCGAGCGTCTGATAGCTGTACCGATTACGAATGGATCACCGTATTATCAATCGGTGATCATCGCAAATGCTAATACAGATATACGGAATTGGTCACAACTGCAAGGCCGCAGCTTTGCTTTTGTCGATCCTCAGTCCACATCAGGAGCCTTATATGCCATGAGTCAAGTGAAAGAACGCGGTGGTCTGAATTATTTCAAAAGTTATATCTACACCTATGGTCACGGCAATTCCATCGCGGCGGTTCGCGATCATCTGGTAGACGCAGCAGCAGTGGATAATTATACGTTAGCCTCTGCTTTAGCAAGTTCACCACAGTTGACTAATACGATCCGAATTATTGATAATTCACCTGAATATGCCAATAATCCTGTTGTGGCGAGCCCCAGACTGGATGAACAAACTTATTTAGCCGTTCAGGCTGCTCTAATTAATATGGATCAGGATTCTTCAGGGCAGGATGCCTTGAAAATGGCTGGATATGAGCGGTTTGATTTGTTGGAAGATAACTTTTATGGTTCAGTAAGGCACCTGCTTGAGCTGATTAAGGAGTGAGGCTATGAGCTTAGTCCTGCAAAAAGCGTTAAGCCGTTTGTTAGGCGTTACATTGAGATCTAAAATTATGGGGCTTGTCATAAGCCTGCTCCTGATTTTAGCAGCGGCTGCCATATTCCAAACCGAACGCAGTATCAATCCTTTCTTGAATCAGCAGTTGGATATTCAGGGGATTTCAACAGGCAAGTATATTGCTGATCGCAGCCCGGAATATATTTATCGCTGGGATTTATTTAAACTTTATGCCTTGGTGCGTGATGCTCGAAACAGCAATGAAAACATTCGCTATATTTTTATTGTCGACCCCGAAGATAAGGTGCTAGTGAATACATTTGGGAATGGTTTACCAAGTGGGTTGTTAAAAGCCAACCAAGTCGGAGCTAGTGAAATGGATCATGTCAGTGTGATCGACACTGAAGAAGGGTTAATTCGCGATATCGCTCTACCCATATCCGGAGGAAAGTTAGGAACCGTTCGCATTGGAATGTCCGTGAAGGGAATAACTAAAGCCAGATCCAATCTATTAACGGGCATAATTATTGTGACGTTATCTGTATTACTGGTGGGTATCTATTTTGCTTACCTGCTCTCGCATATTCTGGCAAAGCCCTATCGGAGAATGATGGAAGCCACCAAAATCATTGCAGAGGGTGATTTGAGCTATCGCTTGCCCGAGTCGGGCATTCAGGACGAAGGCGGGCAGCTAACTCAAGCGTTTAATGGGATGATTGAAACTATGGAAATTTCAGATCACAAGATCAAAGAGCTCAGCATCATGCGCCGAGGTTTGGCCCAGAAGGTTATGGGTTTACAAGAAGAGGAACGAATTCACTTGGCGCGAGAACTGCACGATGAGACGAGCCAGTCGTTAGCTTCTCTTCGTCTCGGTTTAAAATATGCGGAAGAAGCACACAATCTTGAAGAGGTTAAAAATCGATTAACTGAGGTTAGGAAGTTCCTAGACGAGACATTTAGTGGGATACGCCGACTTGTGACTGAACTTCGACCCTGTGTTCTTGAAGAAGGAGAACTTGGTCAGGCAATCAAACGATATGCTCAAGAATACAAAAAACGGTTTGAAATTGAAGTGGACATCACAATAGCCGACATTCCCAACGGACTCTCTAAGGATGTGGCTAGCTCCCTTTACCGGATTGTACAGGAGGTTCTCACTAATGTAGCCCGTCACGCCCAAGCTAGTCAAGTAAGTATTGTTCTAATGTTAAATTCTCATCTGGGAGATATTAATCTTACGATAGAGGATAATGGAATTGGATTTAATGTACCGGAAGTGATGGCAAATAGAGTAAAGAATCGAAAATTTGGTTTGTTTGGCATCCAGGAGAGAGTAATAGCTTTTGGCGGAACGTCACAGATTGAGTCCTCACCAGGTCAAGGAACGACCATTTACGTTAAAGTCCCGGGGAGTGCGAATGTATGGAGAAAATAACGGTCATGCTCGTTGATGATCATCAGGTCATGAGGAAAGGATTACGTTTGGTGCTGGAGGACAAGGGAGACATTGAAGTGATCGCTGAAGCATCCACCGGCGAAGAGGCGATTGATTTAATGGACCGGATTTCAATGGATGTAGTAATCATGGATCTTAGTTTACCAGGACTAAATGGGATCGAGGCTATTAAGAAGATCAAAGAGCTTAAGCCCGAGCAGCGTGTCCTTGCTTTAACAATGCATGAGGATTCTGTATTTTTAGAGAAGGTGTTATCTGCTGGAGGAAATGGCTTTGTCTTAAAACGTGTGGCAGATGTAGAACTCATAACAGCCATTAAAGCTGTTAATCGAGGAGAAGTGTATGTTGATACCAGCTTTCAACGCTATCTTATAACTCGGGCTATGAAGCCCGAAGGACAAGGGAAAAGCCGAGGATCTGTTGATCTAACTCCAAGAGAAAAAGAAATTTTGCAGCATGTTGCTTTGGGATATTCAAATCAAGAAATTGCGGAAAAACTGATCATTAGTGTTAAAACAGTTGAAAATCACAAGACCAGAATTAAAGATAAATTAGAAATAACCAGCCGATCGAAGCTGGTGCGTTATGCCATGGAACAAGGCTTGATATAGGGGAAATCCCCTATATCAAGCCTTAAAATTTGAAGAGAAATCTTCATGCGTCAAAAGTTTGTGAAGAATATAATTAAAATATGATTGTCATAATTAGCAGAAATATAGGAGGGACACGGCATGTCCGAAATTACCAAGGAGGAAGGAACCCAGAAAGTATCACGGCGTCAAATTATATCCGATCTCGCTAAAGCGACATTTGGGCTAGCAGCGGGAGTTGCTGTCGTATCAGCAACCAAAGTTCAAGCAGAACCTTCTGGTGCACCGCAGGAGCAACTGCCTCAGTCGCTTTCCAAGCAAATCCCTCAGGATCAGATGGTTTTACGGATGCAACGGGAACTTTATACAGCAATGCAAAAGCCAGTTGACCAAAGACAGTGGGCTATGGTTATTGATCAGCGCAAGTGTGTCGGTTGCTCATCATGTACCGTAGGGTGCAAGGCGGAAAACAAATTGCCACCCGGAGTCATTTATCGACCTGTAATAGAGGAAGAGTACGGAACATTTCCCAATGTTGCTCGCCGCTTTTTGCCGCGTCCCTGTATGCACTGTACTAATTCTCCATGTACCAAGGTTTGCCCTGTAGGAGCTACCTACAAACGGGAGGATGGAATTGTCAGTATTGATTACGATAAATGTATTGGTTGTCGTTACTGTATTTCAGCTTGTCCTTATGGAGCTAGAACCTTTGACTGGGGAGATTACTATACGGAGGGAACTCCTGAGCTCCAAAAATATGAATTGGAACCAGCTTTTGAGTACGGGGAAAAAAGAGCACGAACAAAAAACGAATCTCCCATTAATAACACTAGAAAGTGCCACTTTTGCTTACATCGTTTAAATGCTGGAATGCTTCCAATGTGTGTTACCACCTGTATCGGGCGTGCTACGTATTTCGGAGATAAAAGTAACCCAGAAAGTTTGGTGTCTGAACTGATCGGAAGTTCACGTGTGCTGCGGCTTAAGGAAGAGCTTGGTACAGAGCCAAACGTTTATTACTTGCTTTAGAGGAAAGGGGACACACCTCCTTATTAAGAACAATTATATGTCGCTCGGAGGAATGTCCCCAATAAAGAAGGAGGGTTAACATGCTGAAGCGTTTTTACTATAGTTTGCTGCTCCTATTGACAGGAGTAGGTTTCTGGGCTTTAGGTGTCCGTTTCATGGACGGAATGAATGTCACGAATTTAACGAGCTATTTTAGTTGGGGATTATGGGTCGTCTTCTATATTTTCTTTATTGGATTGTCTGCCGGTTCGTTTCTGTTATCGACGATGATTTATGTGTTTAAGATGCATGCCTTGGAAAAGGTCGGGCGTATCTCCCTCTTAAGCGCTCTAATTTCTCTGGTCGCCGGACTTATGTTTGTTCTTATCGATCTGGGTCACCCGGAGAGGTTTTGGCATACTTTGGTTTATCGTAATATGAGTTCTGTCTTAGAATGGGAAATTCACTTTTACCTGCTTTATATCTTACTTGTTCTAGGTGAACTGTGGTTGGTAATGCGGGATGATCTCTCAGCCATGGCGCTGAATCAAATAGGGATTCGCAGAATCCTTGGGAAAGTCCTTTCCTTAGGATATAGAACCTCGACAACATCGGAAGAGCGGAACCAACAAATCCATACTGCCGAGCGTTGGGTGAGAATCTTGGGCATGATTGGAGTTCCCATGGCCTTAGGCGTTCACGGGGGAACAGGCTCCATTTTTGCAGTACAGATTGCGAAACCCTTTTGGAACAATAGTATTGTACCGATCATTTTTATCGTCTCGGCTTTGGTTTCCGGATCTGCTCTTGTGACATTTCTCTATGCCTTCTTTGGCAAGAAAGACTCGGATAAACCCAACGTTCTTGCGTCCTTGACGAACCTACTCATTCTCTTTATTGGAGTTGACCTAATTTTAGTTTTAGCGGAATTCCTCGTTGGACTCTATAGCGGGATTCCGGAAGATATGCATTCTCTAAAAGCTGTGGTCGCCGGACAATACGGACTCATTTTCTGGCTCGGTCAAATCGGTATGGCTGCTATCTTGCCGATCCTCTTGATTCGTTTATCTCGTAAAAATGGTTCAGAGGTTATGAAGGGATTGGCCGGTTTGTCTACCGTGATTGGAATTATTGCTGTGCGCATCAATCTCGTCCTCCCGGCCTACGTTTCACCCCAAATTCCTGGTTTAGAAAATGCCTATGTGGATTCTCGTCTTGTTTATGATTACTTCCCGAGTTCCATTGAAATACTAAGCACACTCGGAATCATTGCCTTTGTGGTATTACTGTTTAGCATTGCCTGGGAATTGCTCCCGATTGTTAGCAACAATGATCCCAAAACTTCTGGAAGGAGGATTGAAAATTATGGAATCGACACCAAAGGGACAACTCACTCGGCGTGATTTTTTGAAGAGTACCGCATTTCTTGGAGGAACGGGACTTTTAGCGACTCAAGCGGGAATTTTCGGCAAGATCGGTAAAGCCAATGCTGCAACCGAGACAAACGGTGACGCTTATGAATTAGCAAAACCTGAAAATGTTCTTTATACGTGCTGTTTGCAGTGTACAGTTGCCTGTTCGATCAAAACGAAAGTATATGATGGGGTGTTGTCTAAGATTGACGGAAATCCCTATAGCCCAGCCAACATGGTTCCGAACCTCCCCTATAACTTGCCTCTGGAAGATGCTGTTAGAGTGGATGGAAAACTTTGCCCTAAAGGACAAGCTGGGATTCAGCATGTTTACGATCCCTATCGCTTGCGTAAAGTGCTTAAGCGAGCAGGTGCCCGGGGATCAGGAAAATGGAACGTGATTCCTTTTGAACAGGCCGTCGATGAAATCGTTAACGGTGGGCAATTGTTTAATGAGATTGGGGAAGATCGTCAGGTTCCCGGACTCAAGGATATTGCAGTTTTACGGGATGCCAAATTAGCGAAAGATATGGCTGCCGACATTGCCGACCTACGGAAAAAGAAAATTACAGTGGCACAATTCCAGGAAAAGTACAAAGATCACCTGGATGTGCTCATTGATCCGAACCATCCTGATTTAGGGCCTAAGAATAATCAGTTTCTCTTCCAAGTGGGCCGTATTCATAATGGTCGTATCGAATTTACGAAACGTTTTGTCAATAATGCTCTGGGTAGTGTGAACTGGATTGAAAAAACCTCACTTTGTGGACAGACCAGTAATAAGGCCTGGGTTCGCTCGACAATGAATTATACGGATGGAAAGTGGAGTGGTGGGGTCAAAGCACCACGTCCGGATTGGGCTAACATCGAGTTTGCGTTAGTACTCGGTACGATTGTATTTGAAGCGAACTACGGACCTGTGCAGGAAAGCGAACCCATTACAGAAGGATTGGCCAGTGGCCGCTTGAAACTTGCGGTAGCCGATCCGCGCTTGACCAAGGTCGCCAGCAAAGCTTGGAAATGGTTGCCTTTGAAACCTGGTACAGATGCAGCCTTGGGCCTGGGGATGATCCGCTGGATTTTAGAGAATAATCGCTATGATCAAAAGTATTTAGAAAACGCGAACTCTGCTGCCGCAAAAGCAGACAGTGAACCTTCTTGGAGTGATGCCAGTTATCTGGTCAAGGTGAAGGATGGTCGACCAGGTAAATACCTGCGTGCGGATGAAGTGGGGCTTGGGAATAAGGAGCAGTTCGTTGTGTACCGCAGTGGGAATTTTTTTGCGGTCGATCCTAATGATACGGAAAAGCCTATTGAAGGGGATATTCTTGTTGATACCGTGTTTAAGGAGATCCCGCTCAAAACCTCGTTACAACTCGTGAGAGAAGAGGCCTTTAAACAAACATTAGATCAGTATGCGGAAATAACCGGACTTAAAGTTCAGGATATCATCGATGTGGCTAGGGAGTTTACCTCCCATGGCAAAAAAGCAGCGGTTGAATTTTATCGCGGATCAGTCAAGCATACCAATGGCTGGTATAACGCCCAAGCCCTGATTGCCTTAAATTATCTTATTGGCAACCCGGATTGGAAGGGCGGCCTTGTTAAACCGGCGGGCGGATGGGATTATATCGGTTCTAAACCAAATAAGCCCTATGACATGAGCAAATTACATCCTGGCAAATTAAGCGCTTTTGGTGTGCCGATTACCAAGGAAACTTGGCAGTATGAAGAGTCCACCCTCTTTTCCGGCTATCCGGCTAAGAGACCTTGGTATCCTTTCAGTGGAAATGTCGCTCAGGAAACCTGGCCTTCGATTGCGGATGGTTACCCCTATCCCATCAAAGCCGTTCTGCTTTCCAGTCATACGCCTATGTATTCCGTTCCCGGGGGTACGCACCAGTTGCGGACTCTGCTCGATCCTCAAAAAGTTCCGCTTCTGATTGCCTGCGACATTGTAATCGGAGAAACCAGTATGTATGCCGATTATATTTTCCCGGATATAACCTATCTGGAGCGCTGGTCTGTCGGTCAAGGTCCACACCATGTTCGCGTCAAGTCGACGGCGGTACGCCAGCCCGTTATTCCGGCTTTAACTGAGACTGTAGAACTTGACGGGGAACAGCTGCCTATGTCCTTAGAAACGTTAATGATGGCAATTTCTAAGAAACTGAATCTTTCCGGCTTCGGTTCCAATGCTTTTGGCTCTGGAGTACCCCTGAAACGTCCCGAAGATTTTTATCTTAAACTGATGGCCAATGTAGCTTACGGAGATAAAGAGGGCGATGTGGTTCCTGAGGCTAATGACCAAGAACTGAATTTGTTTACGGAAAGCCGCAGGCATCTGTCTCCTGCCGTATTTAATCAACAGGCTTGGCAAAAAGCTGTAAAACCAGAAGACTGGCGAAAGGTCGTTACCGTCTTAAACCGGGGTGGACGTTTTGAAAGTGTCGATAAGGCCTATGTAGGGTCACAACAACGCTATATTTTAGGGGGTATAAAACGTTTCTATATTGAAGAAGTGGCGACCAGCCGGCATTCGATGAGTGGAAACTATTTCTCAGGCTATGGGATCTATCAGGAAATTCAAGATTCCATGGGGAAAAAGGTTGAAGTGGAAGGAGACCTTAAGCTTATCACTCATAAGGAAGTCTTTGTCACTCAATCCAGAACGATTAGTAACTATTGGTCTGAAATCAGTTTACAACCTGAAAACTATGTTCAGATCAGTAGACAAGATGCCCAGAGACTTGGCCTTAAAAATGGAGACATGGTACGGGTTAAATCACAGAGTAACCCAGAAGGGGTACAAGATTTGGGCAATGGTCAACAACGATTTGTTGAAGGAAAAGTCAAGACAATGGAAGGAATTCGCCCGGGAGTCGTTGCTGTGTCTACGGGGTATGGACACTGGGCTTTTGGATCAAGTGATGTTGTAGTCGACGGCGTGGTCATTAAAGGTGATTCGAGACGAGCCACAGGCATTCATGTGAATCCAATCTTCCGCCTAGATGATAATCTGCGCGGTACACCGTTGAGTGAACCTATTGGAGGAAGTGCATCCTTCTATGATACGTGGGTAACGTTACAAAAAGTGTAAGTTTTTTGATGATCACTTTAAAGCTGATCTGGTCTAACTTGACTAGGTCAGCTTTTTTTTGATTATTTGTTTAAGGGTCCCGCTCATGAATTGATCGTACACTGCCCTAATCAAAAACGAGGAGCGTGATTTTGCTCTCTCGTCATTTTTGATAACATCGATAGGCGGTATGATGTAAAATAATTCCTTGAGATACTTATGCTAGCAATGTTCCGGCCAAAGGAGGTTAGGGAATGGGGATGTCCTGCCTGATCGCAATCACAAAAACCCTCGGTCTGGACTGCGGAACGAAAAGCGCTGCGTTAATCAAGATGGCACCGCTCTTATAGCCCAATCGCAATAAGGTATAATGAAGTTTTAATCCCACCCAGGGAGCCTGCCAAGGACAAATCCTGACAAGGAAAACTTGCCCAAGACAAATGAGCGTAAGGCAAACCAGTCCCGGATATGTTTTTATGTTATTCAGTACAAAGTGCTTGCTTGTGAAATTTTCCTTCTAGACGGCAGCTTTCTTAGAGCAAATATCATTTGCCCAAACAGGGCGGAACATATCTTTTAAACCATAAGCAACTAAGCCGCTTCCTGCAAAAAACTCATGCATTGTCCATGGAGCAGACGCCAAACTGACTTTATGATCTTTTTTCCCTGAGTGCACAACGTCTACCTCCGTTCATTTGAAGTAAAATAATTATCATAACCAACCAAAGTGATTTAATTTTCACAAAGGCTGGGGATGTCAATTTGTTAACCATATAGTATTAAACATATGTTCTTGGTACAATATTTTTTCTTGCTAATTTTGTTTGTTTTTTCATAAAGATCCGAAGCGGATACCACGGTTTTTTCCCGCTACCCTTCTCCCATACCTTGCAATCCCCGTCAAAAAAGCTATAATTAGAAATAGGTGGAAATTGAAAAGTCGCCGTGACCTGAAAGTGTTACCAGCACTTCCAGGCACGAGCAGGTGGTATGAGCACCTACACGTAACAGACTGTCCACGACGACATTTTTATTATACAATGCTGCCCGTTTATGCACAAGCAAGGTGCTTGTGCTGCAGGTGAAGCGAGTGTAATGGGACGTCGGCAGGGAGCAGACTGTGCGGCTTCACGCAGCAGGAGATTCAGCCTATTCCTTACCCAGGCAGCAAGGATTTGTTCGCGTATCGGTTATGCGGACTGCTTTTCTGTTCACAGTCGGTTTGCTTCCGGTTGATGGGGGTTGGGTGTTTAGGATTCAGCAAATAACGAAGCTTAGCGCATGTGTAGGGTGAAAAAAACCTCGCATGCGCTTTTTAATTTCCCCTATAAAAGCAAGACGGCAGGATCGGGTCATGACCTGGAGCTTTGCCGCTGCTTGAAATAGGGGGGATAAATTAGGATGCCTGATTTTAAAACCATGTATTTTCAGCTTGCGGCTAGAGTCGCAGATGCCCTGGATATCCTTTTAAAAGCACAGCAGGAGGGAGAAGGGGAATTTATGGATGAGGAGCCGTCTCCTGGGCTCAAAGTCATTGCCATTAAAGATGAAGGCAGTGATTCTGAATAAGGAAATTCAAAGATATTGGAGGAGATTGCAATGCAAGACCCAGTGTTGAATCAAGCGATGGACGAATGGGAAAAGTCAAGCGATGATCCAAAGATACGCGAAGAATATTATGATAGACGCAAGGCGATCCTAGATGAAATGGCTGCGGTTAGAGAAGCTGAACTGAGGTTATGAGAGGCAATAAGGCAAAGTGAAAAAGATGGTAGAGAAGAAGGAAAAAAAGAAGGAAAAAAAGAAGGCAGAGAAGAGGTAAAAAAGAAAGTAACAAAAAGACTACTTGAGAAGGGTATGGATTTCAAGTCAATCTCCGACATTACAGGTATGTCCGAAGAGGAGATAAAGAATTTAAGATGACACCAATCCATAACAGTTTATACCGAAGAGCGCTCAATTAAGGGTGCTCTTTTTCGATTAAATGATTCGCAATTGCAGTAACATCCCTCCGAAGTTCCGCGCAGGTACCTATGCGAAACGACAATATATGATTGCCCTCAAGCATGTTTCGCCGAATACTGATTCTGTTCAAGTAATAGTTGATTCCAATATGGGAAGGATGCAGAAGCCTTATGAAGATGATTTTTAACAGCAGACACCCTATGAGAACTGGGATATTTGATATGGAGGAATTTAACCAACAGCTCAATTTTCCTCAAAAATACCTTGATATAGACCATCAAATAGATTAAATCGTATATGTGTAGAAAATAAAATTCCTATCCACCATTAATTTTTTATAAAGTTTTTAAAATTGCTTTATAGTATATTTAAAACTATGAATTAAAATAAACACATGAGAACAACAAGAGCGGTTTATGATAAAGGGAAAAACAATGTTAAAAATTATCTAGGAAGAAGGTGAACAAAGTTGAGATCAAACCATAATTTTCGTAAGTTTTATCATCGGCTTCATCAAGAAAAGTTGCGTCATGAGAAATATCGTCATTTGAAGCACGGGGAATTCCCGGACTGGAATTACGAGGAATTCCGCAGCATGCGCAGATCCATGAAGTTTTTCCGCCCCATCGGTTTCCTTTTAACTCTGTTTCTTTTATTCCTGCTGTACTATTGGATGGGACTGAAGGCCATCGGTGTAATTTTTGCACTTATCCTTATTACCAAGGAAATGGTCCACTTTATCTTTTACCAGCGCTTGGAAAAGAAGGTCTTTAAGCCGATCGAACAGCTGAAGAATGGATTCACCGAAATCGGCCAAGGCAATTATAATGTGTCGATTCAGCCAGAGGTTCAAAATGAGTTTGCGCAGTTAATTCATTCATTTAATGAGATGGCCCTTAAACTCCAGGAAAGCGAACGAATCAATCAGGAGTATGAGGAAAACAGAAAGAATTTGGTCGCGAACATTTCTCATGATTTAAAAACGCCCATCACGTCGATTCAGGGCTACCTGGAAATGATCATGGAGGGATATGTTACCCAGCCGGAGCAACTGAATCCGTACCTGAAGACCATTTACAGTAATACCGTGTATATGAACAAGCTGATTGATGACCTGTTTTTATTCTCTAAACTGGATATGGACAAATTAAATATGAATTATGAAATCCTGAACATCCAAGCCTACCTGGAAGATTTGGCAATTGAACTGAAGTTTGAATTTGAAGAAAAGCAACTTGAGTTTTCCTACCGAGATCAGACAGACCAGGATTATCCGGTCAGGATTGACGGGAAACGGGTCTATCAGGCAATCAGGAATATCGTGGACAATGCTGTGAAATATGGTCCGGAGCAGGATTTAAAAGTGGTCATGGAGTTATCTGAGCAGGAGGAGTATGTTTGCATCAATATCGCAGACAATGGTCCGGGAATTCCGGCCGACCGGCTCCCGCACATCTTTGACCGATTTTACCGGATTGACCTTGAACGTTCCAAGGATTTTGTGAGTACAGGGCTGGGGCTGGCGATTGCCAAAGAGCTGATTGAGGCCCAGGGAGGAAAAATAACGGTTGTCAGTATCAGCGGGGAAGGGTCCCGTTTTACAATCAAGCTGCCTGTTCAGAAATAGAGGTCATGAAAGTGGGTGGGAGATCATGAAAAGTGTCCTGATCGTTGAGGATGATTTAAATATTGCGGAGATGGAGCGGGATTACCTGCAGCTAAATGGCTATAAGGTGGACATCGTTATGGATGGGGAGGCAGGGCTGCAGAAAGCTCTCACCGGGGTCTATGACATTCTGATTGTGGATTTGATGCTGCCGCAAAAAGATGGTTTTACGATTATCAAAGAAGTCCGGCTGAAGCTGGAGATTCCGATTATCGTTCTGTCGGCCAGGAGTGAGGATATTGATAAAATCAGGGGACTGGATTATGGGGCCGATGATTATCTGACCAAGCCTTTCAGTCCAGCGGAGCTGATGGCCCGCATCAAATCCCATTTAAACCGCTATGAACGCTTGACTGGTAAGAATTCAGCTCTGGAGATCATCAATTACCGCGGGTTGGAAATCAATACAGCCGCCCATAAAGTCTATGTCAACGGCAAAGAAGTGCAGCTCACGGCCAAGGAATACGAACTCTTGCTCTTTTTCGCCTCCAATCCCAACCTAGTGTTCAGTAAGGAGCACCTTTTCGATAAGCTTTGGAGTGCGGAATACTATGGTGATCTGGCAACTGTGGCCGTTCATATCCAAAAGATCAGGAAGAAGATTGAAAAAGATCCGGCCAATCCGGAATATATAGAGACCCTCTGGGGAACCGGTTACCGCTTTAATTCCTGAAGACTTATAAGTTCAGTTATCAATCGTGCATCTAATGAGCATTAAAAGAAAAAGTGCAAAGTAGTCAGAGGAGTGTTGATTTATGAGTGTAAACGTTAATTTGAATCGCTGCGATGGCTGCGGTGTCTGTGTCAGCAAATGTCCGGCTAAGGTACTGGCCTTAAAAGAAATCAAGCAGGAGGACTATGACCGGCTTGGTATGTTTGGGAGATTGAAAATCAAATTCAAGGGTAAATCAAGAGCTTATGTCATTAAGGCATCCGCCTGCACCCAGTGTGGAAAATGTCAGATTAACTGCCATGAGCGGGCGATTAAAATAGGGTGAATCTCCTAACCCCTAATGTCAAAGGAGCATGTGCGCCTACGTACCATGAGGCTCAGGCAGCGGCAGCCTTCCGGGAGGTTAAACAAAGCCTCAGTGACCGGCAAATCCGTTTAACGGAGATAGTGCCGGCAGAATTGGCCCGGCAGCCTGTGCAGCTCTGGCGGGAGGTCGTTGCGGAAGTGGGTGGCGAGGTTTTGCGAAATGGCCCTTTTTGACGGGGATTAAGCTAGCTTACTGAAAGGCGGAACAGCCCGAATTGCCAAACCTCCCTATCCCGAGGCACTGAAAGGCATATATGAGCAGCCACTTGAAACTGGAACTCTCTGGGCCTCACCGGTACGCAAATTTATTTTGACATCTGACAGACGTTTTAGAACTCGTTAAAAACGGCAGAGCAAACATTTTTTAGGCTTTTGGCAATCGGTGAAAATAGGGGTTTAAGTCATTATTGTTGCCTACTATAATGAACTAAAAGAATATGAATTAGGGGGGATACTATGACTGAAACATTAAACCCTACTCAACCGTCAGCAAGTTGCTGAGCCCCGAAAATCGATGCTGGTCAGCATCAACTGGAGACCAACACAGAGAATTGTCAAATGTGCGGCCAACCACTGGACTATTTCAGTGTCGGCAAGGAAATGACCTGTCACCAATGCGGAAAGACTGAGATTGGCAACATTGGCTGTCCTAATGGGCATTATGTTTGTGACGATTGTCACGGAAAACATCTTTTTGAGTTCCTTTTGAAGGACATACAAACAACACAGGAACAAAATCCCTTTGCGATTGCTGAGCACCTCATGAGCCATGAAAAGGTACCGATGTTAGGATGTGAGAACGCCTGGATCGCTGGCGGCGCTTTTCTCGCAGCACTAAAAAACGAAGGGACGCTCACAATAACCGACGATCAGATTAGCGAAGCTTTGCATCGAACGAAAAGACAAGCCATCGGCGGATATTGCGGTTTAACGGGTATCTGTGGCATCGCCCCAGCCCTTGGAGCCTGCTTTAGTGTTATTCTAGGAGCAGGGTGTCCCAAAGATCAGGAAACAGCGAAGACCATGAATGTTGTTGGCAACATCGTTCATGCCATTGCCAATCTCACTGGTCCGTGCTGCTGTAAGGCTTTTGTCAGGGCTGCCCTCACTGAAGCCGTTGCCTCGGCTCAAATGCTCTTTAATGTCTCTCTGGCTGCTCCCGATCAGATCGTTTGTACCTATAGCGCGCGACACCCTCATGAATGCCGAGGAGATAAATGCCCCTATTATAAGCAAACGGATAATACAACAGAAATTCTTAGCATTTTACTTTCAAGCAAATGTGAAAAATATTTAAAGGTTAGAGATAGCCAAAACAAATGGGATGAAATTAATGAGTCCGAACATGAATTTGTTACTGCTGAAGAACAGTCCTATCTTGAAGAAGTAAAAGCAAAAGGTCAATTTATTGATCAAGATGAACTTCTAAAAGAATTGGGGATAAACAAAGATGAGATACAATATTAAGATGAAAAAGATTGCCTTACATACTTAAAGAAATTGGACAGAAACAAAAAAACTTCTTAAGAAGGGTATGGATTTCAAGTCAATCTCCGACATTACAGGTATGTCTGAAGAGGAGATAGAGAATTTAAGATGACACCAATCCATGACAGTTTAGACCGAAGAGCGCTCAAATAAGGGTGCTCTTTTTCGATTTAATGATTCGCAATTGCAGTAATATACTGCGAATATTTAACCATATTACGCTGACACCAAAAGGCGATGTAACGGAGTAAAAATATGGTATAATTAATATGGAGATTATGCAGAAAGAGGTTACGTTCATGAAGCAACGCCTATTGGGACAATTGCTGGAAGAAAAGGAAATGAAGCTCAAAGGCGGTCTGTACCATCAGACACAGATCAAGCTTGCATATAATTCTAACAGGATTGAAGGTAGCCGTCTTTCTGAAGATCAGACCCGGTACATTTACGAAACGAATACTGTCAATATAGAACAGGATGAAGCTGCAAGTGTTGATGATATCATTGAAACGGTTAATCACTTTTCCTGTTTTGACTATATGCTTGCTCATGCGGATGAGGAACTGACGGAGGTAATGATTAAGCAATTTCACTGGCTCCTGAAACGGAACACATCCGATGAACGCAAGGAATGGTTTCGTGTCGGGGACTACAAGACCAGACCAAACGTGGTCGGCGACATGAAAACAACGGCACCCTCAAAAGTCAGCAAGGAAATTCAAAAACTGCTTACTGATTATCATCAAAAAAAGGACATTATAATAGAGAATATAGTAGATTTCCACTACAAATTTGAACGCATACATCCTTTTCAGGATGGTAATGGACGGGTGGGCCGTATCATCATGTTTAAAGAGTGCCTGAAGAATGATATCCTGCCTTTTATCATTGACTATGAATATAAGCTTTTTTATTATCGTGGTTTGAAAGAATACAAAACAGAAAAAGGGTACTTAATGGATACCTGCCTGTCTGCCCAGGATCAATATGAGAAGATGGTCGCGTATTTTTTTCCGGATTTCAGCCAAGCAGTTCCGGACATGAAACAGTGATAATTAACAATCATAATACTTTTTGAATCATACCCTGCCGTCAAGGCCCCACCAGGCTTAAACGGCCTCTTTGTGTAAGCGTTATGCTCCGCTTGAAATTTTTTCAATCGGTTGGTTGCGCTGTTTAGTTAACGACGATTTCTAGGGTGTTTGTTTCGAATTTTTCCTGGTGCGGATCATGTCGTGTCCGTGAGGCGTGGATAATGCCAGCCTGGCTCGTACCACTTTATATAAGTGGGATGTATATGCATGCGCTATGGTAAACTCTTAGAGACGATAAACAGCAGAGATTATCTGCTTAAAGTGTTTGACGATGAAATATTTAATGTGTTGGTTGAGAAGATAGAAATTCTCACGCCAACGCATTTTATTTTGAGTCAAAGCGTAGTTACATTATTCGAAGGTATGAATACTGGTGCAAGGGTCGTTTTTCAAGACAAAATATCTTTTTTCCCGGTCAATTATATTAGCAGCTTGAAACTCTTTAAGTGCCTGAATGACCATAACACGCGAAGAGCCGATCATATCAGCTAATTCTTGCTGGGTGATTTTTAGATCTATCAAAGTCGAGGTCGGCCTTTCTTGTCCATATTGTTCAGCTAAACGATAAAAAAGTTGCAACAATCTCTCTTTAACGGGTAATCCGGATTCCTTTCCTGATTTCAACATGGTTTCATAACGTTTTTGCCCTAAGTAGCCAATAATCCTCAGGGCAAACGAAGGATCTTGTTTGATTAACCCTTCAAATTGAAGTTTACTGAAACAGCATATGCAAACCTCTTCCATAGCTATGGCGCTTGAGTGCTCATTTTGTTCTTGATAGAAGGACAATTCACCTAAGACTTCACCGGGACCGCATACATCCAGTATTGTTTCATGGCCATCCTCGGCAGTTTGTACGAGTTTCAGCTTACCCGATTTTATTAGGTATATGGTACTTGTTGCCTCTCCTTGACGAAAAAGGTAGTGTCCTCTGGACAATCTTTTTCTATTTGTACATTGACACAAGTTAGTAAATTGATCTCGTTCTAGTCCCTGAAATAGGTCCAATTGCTGAAGACAGATAATGCAATGCCTCATGCTTTTCCTCCTCATGCATAATAAGGGTTGCTAAAATAGAGTGTATCAGAAAAATGTCCAACAATACTAAAACCTGAAATGCACAATAATCCCGCCTGTCATAAGCGGGATTATTGTGCATTCAGGAGATTCTACAGAAGCACCTCTGCCTTTTCTGCCTTAAATAAAACCAGTTTCTCTTCTATGCATGCTTTGCCAGTGAGCCTGTAGCCTTTGGGGCCACCTTCCATCGTTGCTATTACAACCTGCATCATTCCGTTATCTTTGATGTTTTGTTGAGTGACCTCCATCTTGTAGATACCAAACCCTAGTATATCAGCATCTCTTATTTCTGCTACTTTTCCTACTACGATCATGTGCGGTTCTCCATGGACAGAAGCAGTAGTGATGGGAATAAACGGAGCCTTTGATATTACATCTTTAATTTCTTGAGTTATAACCATTAAACTCACTCCTTAAACTTTTTTTATGTATTTAACCGATGTTAGTAAGAATTTACTTGACTAATGCTTTCTCTAACGTTTCAACCACACTCTTTTTAAAAACTGCCAAATCAACATTTTCAATTTCGATTGGTACCTGTGTATATTCGAAAAAATCCAAGATATCCTCATCATTGAACTCGGATACACCAGTGTCTAGGAGCAAGATTTTATCGTAGAAACCAAAATTCTGCCTAGCATCAATTTCGTCCCAGCCTTGTCCCTTACTGAAAATTTCCCGCCAGTTCTGCAACCAACCTTGAGTAATGTAAAATATCTTATCCGATTTTTCTAGCTCATTCTGTCTCTCCTTACCTAAAATTAATTCAATACAATTCCTAGGTTCCAACTTAATAACATTGTATTCTTCTATGAACTCGCTCATCTCAGGATGGCACATAGAGCCGAAAAAGAGGACTGCTTGTTCTTCCGTTGCATTATTATTTAAAGCCTCGGTGATGGCATCTTTCAGTTTATCATAGTCTACATGCAGAGCTGGTGCTGTGTAGATAACTTTAAACTCAGCATCAGATTTACATTCAGTTCTTATTTCCTCTAGAACTCGCTCAAGCTCCAGTTGGAATATGCCGCAGGCAACTATACGCACCTCCATATTAATATCACCTCTTCTCTGAGCTACGTTATCCTCTAGTCACTAGATCAAACAAGTTAACTCGTCTTATGTAATCTTAACATGGAATAAAAAAGAAGAATGTTAAGTAATTAACAAAATTCAAAATAGTTGAATAGTCTTGGCAAAGAGCGTAAAAGTGAAAACAAACGAGAGTATGTCTCTTTTATAGATGGGAATTAGAGATACATTGGGTCATGGGGGAGGGCACCGAATACTCACTCTATATTACTAAAGTATTACCACTCGATTTGACTCTACTGTATATATCCCTGACCTATTACTATCTGGTTCAACTCTGTTAAACGGACCCTGAAATGAAACTGGGCGATCATATGTTATAATTGTAATCATGATGATGAAGGAGGAAGGGTATTAGAAATGGCAGAGTCTTACATCTTGAAAGTCAGTTTAGGGAGGGGCCAGTGGCGGCGAATTCAGATTCCTGCCGACGCAACCTTGCACAAATTCCATCAAGTCATTCAGCGTGGCTTTGGACTGAATGATGATCATCTCTATGCTTTTTTCATGGAAAATAAAGCATGGTCTCGTAATGGAGAGACCTATTGGTCCCCCGTCAATGATAGGGGGCCCTTTGCTGATAAAGTAAAGTTACTCCGGCTTAACCTGATGCCGAAGCAAAAATTCCTTTATCTATTTGATTTCGGAGAGGAGTGGAGATTTACCGTCACTTTTGAGAAGAGCGCAGAAGAAGTGGCGGTAGCTAAAGTGATCGCAGGGAAGGGAGAACTCTTGGAACAATATCCAGAGGGGGAGTAAGAATAATGTAAGTGCATGATCATTTGGTTAAAGAGAAGCGCCCTTATCTCGCTTTTATGGTGAGAAAAGGGCGCTCTTGACTTTTCGGCGTGCTGCTTAGGCCCTACCTCGCTTCAAATTCGATCCGCAGGCTGGGATCTGTTTCCTTCACGTCAATAATAGCATTATATTTTCCAATAACCTCCGCCAGTTTTGTCAAAAAAGATTCACCTATAAAACGTAACATATTTTTTAAACTATAAGCAACTAAGCCCGCTTCCTGCAAAAAATTGAAAGTAACAGCAACTTCACCTGGCATAGTTTCAAGATGAGATAGGTTTGGCATATCTTGACATTATATCGGAACGCCGATACTATGGTCATAGGTGATGAAAATGACAATACAACAGCTTATGCAGGACATGCAGATGTCCCGTTATCGGTTATCAAAAATCAGCGGGATTCCATGGGCAACTCTCGCAGATATTTATTCCGGGAAAACACATCTGGACCGATGCGGAGCAGGGACGCTTTTCAAGCTGTCCAAAGCACTCGGTCTATCTATTGAGGAACTGTTGGTGCTGAAGACAGAGCCGGAGAAAAGGACGGCCGATGGGAAACCGAACAGAAAAATGTACTTGGAAACTGAACTGTCGGGGAGTATTCAAAAAGCAATCAAAGAATACTTGCAAGGAGAAAAGGAGCAGGTGCTGCATCTTGACTGCTTGTGGGATGAGTTATATGGAGCCATTAATGCCGACCTTTGGTCGGGCTTAATTACGGAGGAACAGGCAGGCTACCTGCGCGAAAAATATCTTGGTTTAGGCGGAAAGGAGGAAAGTATTCATGATTGACTTTACATCATGTGAAATAAATAGGTTCAGAGCATATGGCGGTGCGAATGGAAATAAAATCAATATTCTTTATGAGGGCAGCAGCTACATGCTGAAGTTTCCTCCCGTCTCAAGCCGCAATAAAGCAATGAGCTATACCAACGGATGTATCAGCGAATACCTCGCCTGCCATATCTTTGCATCTCTCGGGTTTAAGACCCAGGAAACTCTGCTGGGAACCTATACTGATCCGCGAGGGAAGGAAAAGGTGGTAGTAGCCTGTGGAGATTTTACCGAAGGCGGCAAAAGGCTCATTGAGTTTGCCCATTTGAAGAATACATGTATCAACAGCGAACAGAGCGGTTATGGGAAGGAACTTTCCTCCATCCTGCAGGCAATCGAGGAGCAGACGCTTCTTCCAAAGGATCAGCTTCGGGATTTCTTTTGGGATATGTTTATTGCCGATGCATTGCTCAGCAATTTTGACAGGCACAATGGTAATTGGGGTATTCTTGTAGATGAGCAGTCCAAGACGGCTGAAATTGCCCCCGTTTATGATTGTGGCTCCTGTCTTTATCCGCAACTTGCGGCTGGCGATATGGAAGCCGTTCTGAGCAGTGAGGATGGGATTAACAAACGTGTCTATGTTTTTCCCGCCTCATCTATTGAGGAAAACGGAAAGAAGATATCCTATTTTGAATTTATCTCTTCTCTGAAAAATCCAGACTGCACGGCAGCCTTGAAAAGAGTCTCCGCACGGATTGATATGGAGAAAATACGCACTCTCATTGATGAAACACCAACGCTGATTCCAGTACAAAAGGAATTTTACACGGTGATGATTTCAGAGCGAAATGCAAAAATCATTGATTACAGCATGGACAAATTTATGAAGCTGGAGTTACAGGAGCGGGAGCAAGGGGAAAGTTAGGGGCAGCAAAAACAAACTAGTGAGATATGTGTACATCGTTTATCCAAATGCAGGTGTGACTCACAGAAAGATGCTCCGGAAGGGGTTACCCCTGTCTAAGGGTATTCATTAGTCGGCGTCCGAGAATTATATTAAAACGTTTGTATCAACAAAACTTATACGGGATAATGACGTATTTGCACAGAGACAATCAAATACGGACGATTCATTCCTCGTTGGCGATTGAAAAACAATTCCCTGCCCCTGGAGCAAATGACGGATGTGATAAATGGCAAGCGTGTTCTTGGCGCACCAAAGAAGACCCATTTTGAAGAATGGTTATAAAGTAACAAAAAAACTTCTTAAGAAGGGTATGGATTTTAAGTCAATCTCCGATCTTACAGGTATGTCCGAAGAGGAGATAAAGAATTTAAGATGACACCAATCCATGACAGTTTAGACCGAAGAGCGCTCAATTAAGGGTGCTCTTTTTCGATTTAATGATTTGCAATTGCAGTAACATACCAGTGAATATTTAAAAATAGTTTACCGGAAAATGAACTAATTAGGTAAGATAGAACTCATAGGTATAGAAGTGAGGGGAAAAGCTTTGGAGAATGAGTTTATCCAGATGATAGAACGGGCAAAAAAGGGGGATAAAGAGGTACTTATTCAACTCATTATGAGGCAAAAACAGGATTATTATCGCCTGGCCTATATCTATATGAAGAACCCAGACGAGGCCTTAGATGCTATGGAAGATATGATTCTTAAAGTCTATGAAAATATAAAGAGGCTGAAAGATAATGCTGCTTTTTATAGTTGGAGCAAGACAATTTTAGTAAATTGCTGCAAAAATAACCTAAGAAGAAAGAACAGAGTAATTTTAAGCGGGAGTATTCCCGAAGGTGCTTATGCAGACGTCTTTCAGATGAAAGATGAACAACTGGATATTGAGCAACACCTGGGGAAAATTAATTACAAGTTCCGGGAAATTCTGAAACTAAGGTATTACCTTGATCTGGAATATGAAGCTATAGCTGCAATCTTAAAAATCCCTTTAGGAACAGTCAAATCAAGAATTCACACCGGGCTTATAAAATTAAAAGAAAGCATGGGAGTGAGTGAAGAATGAACCAAATTGAAGAAATTCTTAAAGCCAAGAAGTTACAGGTCAGTGAAATGGAAGTTCCCGAAGAGTTAGAGGGGCGACTTCGCAACGCCTTAAACAAGCAAAAACAATTTAGATTCGGAAATAGATTCAGAGTTTATGCAGCAGCCATGGCCATGGTTTTCATTTTACTATTATCTTTAAACTATGATGTGGTTGCTTTCTATAGTAAACAACTCCTGGGGTACGATCAAGTTATGAATGCATCCTTAAAGCAATTGAGTGAACTCGGCAAAGGACAACCTATAGGTAAGAGTTTTACATTTGACAATGAAGTCTCTTTGACCGTGGATTACGTAATGTTAGATGAGAATCAACTTTTATTGTTCTATACCATAAAAGATCCCTCAGGGCACGTGGATAAAAACGATATTACGGCTTTTATGTCCTTAAAGGCTTTCTGGGGAGAGTACAATCATCAGAATTCCCAAGGGATCATTAATGAAGAAAATACAGAAATTAAAAATATTGCCAGTTTTGAGCCACCCAAACTTTTTGAAAAAAACTTAACATTAAAGTTCTCTCGGATTCTCAAGGGAAGAGAAGATCCTGCCGAGATAAGTTTTACTTTAAATAGGAATACTGCTATGGGACATACTTTGAAAAAGGCTCTCAATGAAACGATTGAAGTTGATAAAAGCAAAATAAAGATCCATTCAATTCTGGCATCCCCCACAAAAACTGTCATCGAGGGTTCAATTCAAAATATTTTCGAATTGGCTAAAGATCAGCTAAATGGAGAGAGACTACGAGCAACTGACCTTACACTAAAGCTCATTGCCAATGGAAAAGAGGTGGCAAGACAAGGGAGCGGCATGAGTACGGATATGAAAGGGATGACTTTTCATTGTGATTATGATCCATTACCCACAGATTTAGAGCAGCTACAACTAGAAATGTTGAGCTTTGGCGCAGACCATGATATAAACCAACAGTTCAAGTTAATAAATGATGGTGAGAAGCAGAGCTTAAACATTCAAGGACAAAAGGTGGAGATCAATAAAATCGAAAAAGTACAAGGGGAGACGCAAATTACATTTAGCAGTAAAGAAGGACTTATCTTAAGTCGAGTTTATTTATGGATTGACGGACAGAAGGTTTCTCTCGAACAAGCCATCATGGACGATTATGACAAGTTGCCGGATGGCACCATCATTCATACCAGAACCATGCGTTTCTTAGGTACTGGGGATGAGTTAAAACTTGATGTCCAAAGAATGACTTATACAACAAGCTATGACAAAGTGCTTGAGATTCCGATAAATTAGATTTGTGTCATGTTTTTAATTCATAATTAATTTCAAGGCAAAACTTGATTAAGGAACCTTATCAAAACCTGATCACGATCCAGAGTCGTGATCAGGTTGTTTTTATGTCCGCATAAAACATGGTTGCCTTTAGAGGGAGAGTTGAAGGAGGAAGTTGGTTACGTTTGATAGATTCAAAAATAGAGTTGAAAATAATTGAATAAAAGAAAAAATACTCTTGATTTATAATTATATTAATTATAAAATGAATCTAAATTAATATTCTTTAAAAAGAGTGGGAGGAAAAAATAATGAAAAAATATCAATGTTCAATTTGTGGTTATGTCTATGATCCTGTTCTGGGTGATCCGGATTCAGGGATTGCACCGGGTACTTCTTTTGAAGATATTCCGGAAGACTGGGTTTGTCCAACCTGCGGTGTGGGGAAAGAGGACTTTGAACCTGTTGATTAAGGGGCGCTAACCTATTTTCCGGAGGAAGGGGAGAGAATGATGAGCCAAGAACTTCAGAAAGACCTGGAAAAATTACCGAAATCCTATCAAGATTTCTGGGAAGAAGCAGCCCGCTTTATCCCGGCTAATCGGCGATTTTGTGATCCGTTACATACTTTGGCATATGGTATTGATGCCAGTTTTTATCGTTTGATCCCTAAAATTGTGCTTAAAGTTCGCTCTCCCGAAGAGATTACCAAGATTATCAAGATCTCCCGCCAATTTAAAGTCCCTCTAACTTTTCGAACAGCCGGAACCAGCCTTTCCGGTCAGGCTGTCACCGACTCGGTTCTGGTAGTCTTGCAAGGAGCTTGGAGAGGCCACTCTATCCTGGAGCGGGGAGAAAAGATCGTCCTGGAACCGGGAATTATCGGTGCCGAGGCTAATCGCTTTTTAAAAGACTATGCCCGTAAGATCGGACCGGATCCGGCCTCCATTGATCACGCCATGATCGGGGGAATAGCAGCCAACAATGCCAGCGGAATGTGTTGTGGCACCGCCGACAACAGCTATCAAACCGTTGCCGACATGAAAATCATTTTGGGTGACGGAACCTTGTTGGATACCGGGGATTCCTCCTCATGTTCTGATTTTGCCGCTTCTCACGGAGAGCTTATCCAAGAAATCCTGAAGATCCGGGCTGAAATCATCTCTGACCCTCAGTTGACAGAATCAATCCGGCGCAAATATAAAATCAAGAATACCACAGGCTATAGCCTCAATGCCTTTGTGGATTTTGAAGACCCCCTGGAGATAATTAAACATCTGATGATCGGTTCAGAGGGAACCTTGGGCTTTATCTCTGAAATCACTTATCATACAGTCATTGAACATAGCCATAAGGCTTCAGCCCTGATCATCTATCCGGATATGGAACAAGCTTGCTTGGCAGTGCAAAAATTAGATCGGGAAACTGTAGCGGCTGCTGAATTGATGGACAGAATTTCCTTACAAACCATGGAAGAGAAGCCCGGAATGCCCCCTTACCTGAAAACTCTTTCGGCAACAGCCACAGCCCTGCTGGTAGAAGTTCGTGGTGTGAATGCCGAAACTCTCCAGGAAAAAATTGCTCAAGTTGAAGAACTCCTCCGGGAAATACCCACGGTGCTGCCCCTGAGTTTTACTGCGGTAAAATCGGAGTATGAGAACCTCTGGAATATTCGCAAAGGGATTTTCCCGGCAGTTGGAGCGATCAGAGCTTTGGGAACGGGGGTTATCATCGAAGATGTGGCCTTTCCTAAAGAAAATTTGGCTGAAGCAACTTTAGCCCTCAGAGAGATTATGGACAAATACTCCTATGGAGATGGAATTATCTACGGTCATGCTTTAGATGGCAATCTTCATTTTGTTTTTACCCAAGATTTTGGCCGAGCCGAGGATTTGCCCCGCTATGAGGGTTTAATGCAGGATGTAAGCGAGCTGGTTGTAGCACGTTTTGGCGGCTCTCTGAAAGCTGAGCATGGAACAGGCCGCAATATGGCCCCTTTTGTGGAATTTGAATGGGGTAAAAAGGCCTATGTCTTAATGAAACGTCTCAAGGCAATCTTTGATCCGGAAAGCTTGCTTAATCCGGGAGTGATCATTAATGACAATCCCCAAGCCTACTTGGAAAACTTAAAGAACATGCCTCAAGCTCATCAAATAGTGGATACCTGTACCAACTGTGGTTTCTGTCAAAATATTTGTACCTCGAAAAATCTAACCTTAACCCCCCGGCAAAGGATTGTCATTCAGCGGGAAATTCAAGAATTGAAACGAACCGGGGATGATCCGGAGCGGCTGTCCCGGTTGGAAAAAGATTTTCAATATCCGGGGAATGTTACCTGTGCCGTGGATGGGTTATGTGCAACCACCTGTCCTTTAGGGATAAACACAGGAGATTATGTTAAATTCCTGCGTTCTCAATCCGTTACCCCTGCCAAACGCTGGTTTGCGGACAGCTTAGCAAATCATATGGGCGGAGTTACCGGGGTTATGCGTTTGGGCTTGGGGGCAGTGAATGGAGTACATGGTCTTCTGGGTACCAAAGTGATGAAGAACTTGACTCAGGGAGCCCGGAAAATCTCCGGAGATACTATCCCTCTGTGGAATCCCTGGATGCCCAAAGGGGGGAAAGTTCCGGCACCTTCGAGGGCCACTAAGACAACATCTGCTTTGAAAGTTGTTTATTTCCCCAGCTGTATCAGCCGCTCTATGGGGGCAGCGAAAAACGATTTGGATCAAAGGAGTTTAAGTGAAGCGACCCTGTCTGTGTTAAAGAAAGCCGGGTATGAAGTGATCATACCGTCCAAAATTGACGGCCTCTGTTGCGGTATGCCTTGGGAAAGTAAGGGCTTTTTCGAAACCGCGGATAAAAAGAGTGCTGAGCTGGAGCAAGTTTTGTTTACGGTCAGTGAAGGCGGCAAATATCCCGTCCTTTGTGACACCAGTCCCTGTCTATATAGAATGAAGCGGGTTATGCACTCCGTAAAGCTTTATGAACCGGTAGAATTCATTCACGACTTTCTGCTGCAACACCTCACCTTTCAACAATTGCCGGAAACAGTTGCAATTCATGTAACTTGCAGCTCCGTAAAAATGAACTTGAAAGACAAGTTTTACAATGTAGCCCAGGCCTGCGCAGAAAATGTCATTATGCCCAATGATGTTCACTGTTGTGGTTTTGCCGGGGACCGTGGATTCACTGTTCCGGAATTAAATACCTCGGCCTTAGCTCCTCTAAAAGATGCTCTGCCGGCGAGCTGCCATTCAGGATATTCCAACAGTCGAACCTGTGAGATTGGCTTATCACTGCATAGCGGCCTTAGCTATCAATCCATTGTTTACTTGGTAGATAAGTGTACCACGAGTTCGCAGCCTGAAGTGAGGTGAAACTATGACAGAAGCTTTATTATGGGCCGCCGGAGGGACAGGATTTACTTTCCTGATGACCACCCTAGGCGCGGCCATGGTATTTCTGTTTCATAAAACTATGGGAGGTCAGGTTCAAAAGGTATTTCTTGGCTTTGCCGCCGGGGTTATGATTGCAGCTTCAGTGTGGAGTCTGCTGATACCCTCCATTGAAGAAGCTGAAGCCCAGGGACAGATCGGCTGGATCCCTGCAGCAGGTGGATTTGTTTTGGGTATTGTTTTCTTATATGTCCTGGATAGACTGATTCCCCATCTTCATCCGGGCATTAACCAAACGGAAGGTATGTCCTCTTCCATGAAACGTACTTCCTTGCTCGTGCTGGCAGTTACTTTGCACAATATCCCCGAAGGAATGGCCGTTGGCTTATCCTTTGCATTGGCTGCCCAACACGGTGGTGACTCTGCGGCCTACGCCTCAGCCATGGCCCTGGCTATTGGGATCGGCATCCAGAACTTCCCTGAGGGTGCTGCAATTTCCCTGCCCTTGCGTCAAGAGGGCATGGGTCTGGGAAAAGCGTTTTTCTTTGGCAGTATGTCAGGAATCGTTGAACCGATCTTCGGCATTTTGACAGTATTAATTGCCGCCCTAATCTCTCCCTATATGCCCTGGCTGCTTGCTTTTGCCGCCGGAGCAATGATGTATGTGGTGGTTGAGGAACTGATTCCGGAGGCTCATCTCGGGGAGCATTCCAATATTGGCACATTTGGGGTCTTATTTGGCTTCTTAATTATGATGATTTTGGATGTGGCTTTAGGGTAAGAACTGGCAGTAGTCGGAGTGTCATAAGGGCGTCCCTGTCAAAAGACCGGGACGCCTAGTTTTATTGCACTGGAGCTGAGAGTATCGACAAAATTGGATATAATCATTTTAACCTGTCATTTATCTACCCTGAAAAAACCTCAAAACATACTTAAGAATGATAGATCAGAAAGACAGGCGGCTTCGATCCACAGGAGTGAACCCATTGCATAGTGAGGCGGTAAGGCCCACAAAGCTGGTGCGGGGAAGCGGAGCCACGGGTTCACATCAGGTATTACCCAGAGGTTTGGCGGAGCCCTGCGCCAGCAAGTGGGCGAGCCTCGGAATGCTGGGTACGAAGACACTGTCTTCGCACGAATTAGCTTGTCTTGCACGGATGTGGGCGAAGTCGCCTGACCCCAGCAACCCGTTTGCATCATCTAATGGCACCGTCGCAGCGGCATGGGGGCTACCCGTACATAGCCAACTTGTTGACGAAGACTAAGCAAAAAAAATATTGAGCCTAAGAGAACCTTCGATTATAATAAGTTAGTGTTAATTACTAAAGATAACATATTAGTGATGAATTGAGCTTCTAACTAATTCTCGTAAGGGACACAGATAAATGAAGGGCAGGTTGAAACCGTGCGAAAAGTAACCACTCCTGTAATAACAATCATAGTCATAGCCATTTGTTTATTCTTGGCCGGCTGTTCTCAGGCTCAGAATAAAAGTGATCCTGCTGCCACAGCGACTTCAACAGATCTCTTAAAGGCCAATTGGGATGAGGTGGCAAGCCAGGCTAAAGGGCAAACCGTTAACATGTACATGTGGGGTGGAAGTGAATCAATCAACCGTTACATGGATGAATGGGTTGCCCCCCGGTTAAAAGAGGATTACGAAGTTACCTTGCAGCGTGTACCGGTCAATGATATTAACGACACTATCAATAAGCTGCTTGCCGAAAAGCAGGTCAACAAAAAAGAGGGCAGTGTGGATCTGATCTGGATCAACGGTGAGAATTTTAAGAATGCTAAGGAACAGGATCTGCTCTGGGGTTCTTTCGATAAGCAGCTGCCTAATTTCAATCAATATATTGATGCTAATGCCCCGGATATAAAAGATGATTTCGGCTTACCTACGGAAGGCTTAGAAGCACCCTGGGGTAAAGCCCAGTTTGTCTTTATTTATGATTCTAATAAAATAAAGACTCCTCCAACTTCCATGGCTCAGCTCGCTGATTGGGTTAAGCAAAATCCAGGCAAGTTTACTTATCCTGCTCCTCCCGATTTTACGGGGAGCGCTTTTATAAGGCAGGCCTTATATGAAACGACAGGTGGTTATCAACAATATATGAAACCCCTGGACTCGGATAGCCTTACTCCAAAACTCTCCCCTCTCTGGAATTACCTGAACTCCATGGAGACTTCTTTATGGAGAGAAGGAAAGACTTATCCGGAAAGCTTAGCCAAACTGGATCAGCTTTATGCCAATGGCGAGGTCTGGATGACCATGGGATATGATCCGGCCAGGGCATCTAATGAGATTAAGAAGGGAACCTTCCCGGCGTCCACCCGTACCTTTGTGCTTGAAGCAGGTACCCTGGCCAATACCCATTATCTATCCATCCCTTTTAACTCCACCCATCAAGCGGGGGCCATGGTGGCCATCAATTTTATGCTTTCTCCTGAAGCCCAAATTGCCAAATTCGACCCGCTTAATTGGGGGGAGGATATGTCCTTGGACCTCCAGAAACTATCTCCGGAAGACCAAAAACTAGTTTCTGAGATAGACCGAGGGATTGCTACTTTACCTGCAGGAGAATTGGCCAGTCATCGCCTCCCTGAGTTACCCAGCGCCTATGTAGATGTTCTTGACAATGGTTGGCTGGAATATGTGGCAAAATAGTAAGCCCTATTGGCTGGTTCTTCCTACGGTGAGCGTGATTGTGATCTTGTTTTTTGGCGGTCTTGTAGAAGGGTTGGCCCACAGCTTGGGATATTTTCCGGCTGCGGGTCAATTAGATTTTTCTACTCGGGCCTATCATAAATTATTAAGCTCGAAGGATTTTTGGCTGTCCCTTTGGCTCACCTTAAGGATTTCCTTCTTAGCCACGCTTTTCTCGGGGATTCTTGGTATGGGAATCTCCCTTTTCTTTTTGAGAAATCAGCAGAGAAAATCCCGCATTGGCCTCTGGCTCCAGGGCTTGATGAATCTCCCTTTAGTCATTCCGCATTTTGTGGGAGCCTATATTATTGTGCTTATGTTCATGCAAAGTGGTTATCTGGCGCGCATACTTTATGGCTTCGGTTTAATTCAGCAGTTTGAAGCTTTTCCTGTGTTAACCAATGATCCAAGAGGGTGGGGGATTATCTTAGCCTATACCTGGAAGGAAGCCCCTTTTATTGCCTTGATGATCTATCCGGTATTAAAGAACATTTATTCTAACTGGCTGGAAGTAGCCAAAGTCTATGGTGCCAAACCTTGGCAGTTTTTTATAGAAGTAGTGGTTCCCCTCCTTTTGCCGGCTTGGACTTCAAGTTGTTTCATAGTGTTTGATTTTACCTTTTCGGCCTTTGAAGTGCCCTATTTGCTGGGGATTACCTACCCCCAGATGCTGCCGGTATTATCCTATACCCTCTATACCAATGGTGGGTGGGAACGAATGCCCGAAGCTATGGCGATCAACGTAGTTTTGACCCTTATCACGGCGTTATTAGGGATCATGGCTTACAAACTCAGCCGCCGGTGGGGAATGCCGGGAGGGAAGAGTTGATGGAGAAGTTAACTATGAAAGGTCTTAGACATTACCTGGGTTTTCCGATGGGACTACTCCTGACTTTTACCATGGCGCTTCCGATTATCGCCTTACTGGTCAATAGTCTTTCCTTTGGCTGGCGCTGGCCGGATCTATTTCCCCAAGCTTTAACCAATAGGGCTTGGAGTTATGTTCTGTCAACGACTTCGGGAACTTATGCCTCCGTAGGACTTAGCTTGGAAATTGCTTTGGTTGTAACAATCATAAACCTTGTTTTGGGAATGCCGGGTGCCTATGCCCTGGCCCGCTATAACTTCAGAGGAAAGCTGTTGGTGGAGGGAATCGTCTATGCGCCAATTATCGTTCCCGCCTTTGCTTCGACCATGGGGATTCAGATGACCTTTCTCAGGCTGGGGTTAACCGAATCTGTTTTAGGAGTTATCTTAGCTCATTTAGCGCCGACCCTACCCTATATGGTCAGAGCCTTAATTATAAGCTTTCAAACCCTGAACCCTTCCCTGGAAGATCAGGCCAGAACCTTAGGAGCCGGTTGGTGGCAGTGTTTTTGGCAGATCAGCTTACCTCATCTTGTTCCCGGCATAGTTGCCGGAGCAAGCTTAAGTATTCTTATCTCACTAAGCCAATATTTGATCACCTTCTTGATTGGAGGTGGCCAGGTGGTAACCTTGCCCTTACTCATGTTTCCTTTTATTAATGGGGGGGACTTGGCTATCGGAAGTGCATACGCCGTCCTTTTTTCAGGGATGGCTGGTCTGGCCCTTTATGCTATGAGTTGGGTGCTAAAACATTATTACGGAAAAAGACTGGATTTTCATATCTAAATAGAATTTACAGAAAGAGTCCCCAATAAAACAGAAAACTGAACAACTGCAAATGCTTGGCAAAGGGAGAGAACCCCATCCACTGAGCAGGCTCTATAGATAGCTTAAGGAGCAAGACATGAATCATCTTTATTTAAAGGGAATCGAAAAAGGTTATTACCATTCCGACTCAGATTCTTTTGAGTTGAATATACCCCAATTGACCATTCAAGAGGGAGAGCTTTTCGCCTTGCTGGGCCCTTCCGGCTGCGGGAAGACAACTCTGCTCAAGGTGGTGGCCGGCTTGCTGGAACCGGATAGGGGGGAAGTCTGGCTTGGTGATCAAACTATCAGTAAGATCCCGACAGAAAAAAGGGGCTTGGGCATGGTTTTTCAACAAGCATTGCTTTTCCCCCATATGACGGTTGAAGCTAACGTTGCTTTTGGCTTAAAAATGCAAGGCATCTCTAAAGGGGTTCGTCTGGAAAAGGCTAAGTCGATGCTTAAAGCAGTCGGACTTTCCGGTTTTGGAGATCGCTTTCCTGCCGAGCTAAGCGGAGGGCAGCAACAGCGTGTATCTTTGGCCAGAGCACTGGTGACCTGCCCCCAGGTGCTTTTACTGGATGAACCCTTTAGTTCCCTTGATCCGGAACTGCGGGAGGAGATGCGGGATTTGCTCAAAGGATTACAACAAGATTATAAGCTAACCACCTTGTTGGTAACCCATGATGTCAACGAAGCTTTCGTTCTGGCTGATAAGATCGGTATTATGAAGCAGGGGCGAATAATGCAAATTGATCAACCTCAGATACTCTATGAAAACCCCAATAGCCCAGAGATCGCTATGTTTTTAGGGGCTAAAAATGTCATCTATGGGCAACTATCCCAAGGGGTATTCCAATCAGGTTCATTTAAGTTAGCAGTTCCGGGAAAAGAGGAATTCAACCAACAGCCGGGTTGGATCGTGCTTCGTTCCGAGAATTTGAAACTATGCCCTGTCCCGGCAAGTACTAAATTCAGTCAGATAAATAGGGATTTAATTCTGAGGGGCAGCGTCGAAAAATCTGTTTTTTCTCAAGGGTCTTATCATGTGACAGTTCAGATGGATTCACAATCAGTAATCCTTAGCTTCCCTGCAGATCAGAGTTCAAAGCCAGGTTTAGGAGAAGTTCTTGAGTTAACCTACGACCCACAGGCATTAGTTTTTATCCCGGAATACTGACCTAAAAGGAGATCATTATGCTTGATACACATGCCAGAAGATATATACAGCCGATTATTGACTTGACTGCAGATTTTCTTGATCGTTTAACGATTACAGCCAATCAGGTGACTATAGCAGCTTTTGTGATGGGGGTTTTTTCAGGAGTTACAATACTGTTTGAGCAACCGGTTTTAGCAGTTTCCTTACTCTGGTTTTCCGGCTTTTTAGATGCCGTTGATGGTTCGATTGCCCGGAAACATAACGCAGCCAGTCCTTGGGGAACCTTGATGGATATTACCTTTGATAGACTTGTCGAGCTTTCGGTAATCTTAGGACTGGCTTGGTGTTATCCCGGAGTTCGGTTTTTGCTGCTGCTGTTAACCGCGGGAATCATTTTTTCCATGACGGTATTTTTAACCGTTGGTGCCTTGGTGGAGAAAAAAGGAATTAAATCTTTTTACTATCAGGCAGGACTGGCAGAGCGGACAGAGGGGTTTATCTTTCTTTCTCTGATGACCTTATTTCCCGGCTGGATCAACATCTTTACAAGCCTATTCATTCTTGCGGTAACTTTCACTGCCTTGCAAAGACTGTGGGAGGCAAAGAGAATATTATAACTGAATGGGATAACATATTTTCACAATCATAATAAAAAAATTATTTGAATAGATCATAGTTAAGTTATATAATAATCACTGTTGTGGTTATTCGGGGATTTAAGGAGGTGAAGAATTGTCAATAAATAAGAAAAAAATTACAGCTCTCCTGATTGCGGTCTTATCCTTAATCTTCATTGGATTGTATTTATTAATCCCTTCCCTGTCAGAACAACTGAATAAGTCAGTAAGTCTTCTTTCCCGTGCCGACATTAATGGTATGAGAGACTATTTAAGGGGTTTTGGTATTTGGGCGCCGATTGTTTCCATGGCTCTCATGGTGTTTCAAGCCCTTGCGGCTCCCTTGCCGGCATTTGTAATCACTTTCGCTAATGCTTGGATTTTCGGTTGGGTTATGGGTGCCCTTTACTCTTGGACGGGAGCGATGATCGGGGCCTCCCTTTGTTACGTCATTGCCAAAGCTTTTGGTCGACCTGTCATCGAGAGAATGGTTGGCAAAAAGAGTTTGGAGACAACGGATAGGTTTTTTGAAAAGTATGGTAAACATTCCGTGATGATTGCCCGCTTATTACCGATTGTTCCCTTTGATATTATCTCTTATGCTGCGGGTTTGACGACCATGGGGTTTTGGGAGTTTTTCTGGGCTACAGGCTTGGGTCAATTGCCGGCGACCATCGTTTACTCTTGGCTGGGAGAGAATATGTCTCCCACGGCCAAATACTCACTCTGGGCTCTTTGTGGTTTCATGATACTCTTAATTGTCAGTCTAGCCATTAAGAAACGGTTTGATCAAAAGCTCACAGGAGATAAACATGCTTAATAAAAACTTGAAGCTGTTGCTCAAAGTGCTGTTCTCCTTGGCTCTCATCGGTTGGTTTATTAAAGCCTTTGATTGGGCTCAGATTGTCGGAATGCTTGCCGGGGTGAAACTTAGCTGGCTGGCTGTCGCAGTAGGGTGGATACTTTTGGCTATGGTTGTCAGTACAGTTAAGTGGCATGTCATTACTGCAGCCCTAGGGCTTAAACTCAGTTATCGAGAGTTGTGGCGGGCCTATTGGGTGGGAATATTTTTTAACAACTTTTTGCCTTCCAGTATTGGCGGCGACGGGCTGCGGATACTTTGGGCAGCAAAACTAAGCGGAGATTCTCCCGGTGCCACATCTTCTGTTGTCATCGAACGGATTTTAGCCACGACAGGGCTGGCTCTTTTAGGATTACTGGGGTGTATGTTTGTTGACAATCCCAATCAGAAATTGATTTGCTTATTTTGTTTTCTTATTGTCCTGACTGCCGGATTATTAGCTTTAGTAATTGGCGGGAGGGCCCCGAAGTTTATTATGGCCAGCCAAAATAAGATTTCTGTATTTCTTATCGGAATGACCAAGCATGGTGTGAGAGTCAAAAAAAATCCTCTCTCCCTGGTCAATGCCTTAGCCTGGTCTTTTGTTTTTCAAGTCTGCATTGTTGGTACAAATTACGCCTTGTTTCAGAGCCTTTCCCTGAGCATGGTGGATGTCTTACAGTCAGTTTATGTCATACCGGCAACCTCAGTAGCATCTATGCTGCCTTTAGGTATTAATGGCTATGGTCTGAGAGAGGGTGCCTATGTTATGCTGTTAACTCCTTTTGGAGTGCCCAAGGCGGGAGCTTTTAGCACTTCGGTTTTGTTTGCTTTCTTAGTCAGCGCTTGCAGCCTTTGGGGCGGTTGGCTCTGGTTTACCGCCAGAGAAAAGAAGCAAATCTTTAATTCAGAATCAACAACAATTTAAACTAATCTAATTAATGAGGAGAGATTTGCAAGATGAAATTCATGTCAAACAAAACACTAAAAATGAGTAAGGTTTTATTATCAGCGGTTCTTTCAGTAGGTATTATCGCCTCCCTTAGTGGCTGTGGTTCAAATGAATCAGCCAAAAATTCTGCTACCCCCCCGGCGGATTCCGCTGGTTCCAACTTAATAGTGAGCCAAACGAATCCGATTGTTATTGATAAAGAGGCTAAAACAGTCAAGGTCTACACAGAAGTGAATGGCAAGTACTTTGTTGAACCAACCCGTCACGGTGTCGTATTTAAAGATGGTTCAAACGGTTCAAAATCTGTGCTAAAAGCTTGGGGAAATCAAAACGACTTCTATAACGGTTTAGTCGATATCGGTGCCAAACCGGGGAACAACTTAAAGCTTGATTCCGTTGGAGTGGCCGTCGAAGGTGATCCCCTGGATGTCTCTATCACCTGGGCAGGAGCCGGAAAAGAAATTCCTTTTGGAGATGGCATTCTTGATTCAACGAAAAAAGGCTTTGATTTCCGTTTTGGTGGCAACCAAGAAAATGCTAAAGCTAAAAACACGGGCTGTATTCTCTGCTTAGATAGTTGTCCCGTGGGTATTACCAGTAATGCTGCTCATCCAACGAAAGATTTTGACAACAAAATAGCTGAATTTAAAGGAAACCAAGAGGTTCTGCCAGCGGATGGTACCCCTGTAGTTGTGACCTTTAAGCTTAAATAGGTGAGATATACACTATGAATACTAAACAAAGGAAATGGTTAAATGTCCTGGGCTCAGGACTGTTAGGATTTAATTTTGGCTTTGTGGCTGCCCTTCTCCTCGCCCAATGGACTTGGCTGGAGCTTAGGGTTAACACTGGCCTGGCAATTCTGGTGGGAGTAGGGATCGGCTTAGGCATTGGCTTGCTTAGAACGATTAAACGCCCTTTAGCTGTTGAGAGTATCTCCCTGCTGGCTATGCTTATCTCGCTGTTAGGTATTGGCGATGCCCAAATTTCGTCGCTCAAAATCCTAACGGGGTACACCATCCGGGAAGGGCTCTTAATGCCTGATATATCTTTGCAAGTTGCTAATCTTATCTTTAGCCTCTTAACATTAGGGAGTATTTTAAGTGCTATAGTCCTTAAACGTAAAATTTCAGGATAGAACCTCCCGCTACAAAACAATTATTCTACAAATGTTTGGGGATTTTCTCCGGAGAGAGAGTACTTAGTGATGGGGGAAGGGACATGAAAGAAATAAACGTTCCGACAATTGGGGTACAAGGATTAAGCGGGCCGGATATAGCTAGAGAAGCCATGCAGCGGGGTCTAAACTGTTGTGAATCCGTATTAACCGCCGCTAATGAAGTATGGAATCTTAAGCTAAGCTCGGACCTGTTTTTTGCAGCTAAACTATTTAAAGAAGGAATGGGCAATGGCTGTACTTGTGGGGCACTTGTGGGAATAGTTCTGGCCTCCGGAGTTATTCGAGAAAGATATGGCTTACCCGAGGATGAAGACCTGGCTAAGCGGTTACACTCAAGTTTTAAACAAGAGTACAAGTCTTCTTGTTGTGCGGTATTGCGAAAAAAGCAATCGTTTTTTGATCGAATCAGCAAAAAGGGTTGTATTCGAGTGACCGAGGGTGCTACTGCCATACTCGTTAAAGAGTGGGAGAACTTGCAGCCGTTAAACGAAAAAACAACTTAATTTTTATACTAGAAACAAATACCTCCCGAAGCCTTAGCCACGGGAGGTATTTGTTTATCTACTTGGCAACGTCATATTTAGCTTCTTGCCAGGTTGTGATGCCACCTGGTAGTCTATATACCTCACTAAAGCCCTGTTGTTTAGCGAGAACTGCTCCCACGTCACTTCTGTTTTACGACCTAATTGTAGCAGCATAAGCGTCATCGTGTATTGCTCTGATTCATGATTCCCCTAAACTTACAGCAAATCTATTAGTACTTTTTCATGCTGCTGGCATCCAGCCATTGTTTTGACGGCATATTTGGAAATTCTTTCCGATTGGACACTGTTATTAATTAAAAGTTAATAGTACGCTGCTCCTTTCGACATGCTTCACTTCTTAAGCATGAGATAATTATCAAGATCAGAATAGAAGGAGTGTAGAATAGAATGAGCAAAAAGATAGTTGCCTTAATCCTTATTTTATGTAGCTGTATTATGTTTGGCAGACCGGGATATGCAGTTGCAATTGAGCAGGATTCAGGCGCTGAAGAATCAGAAAGACCCGAAGTGGACAGGCTGTCTGGGCTAACAAAATTTGAGACTGCTAAAATAATCTCTGAATATTATTGCAATGGTAAAGCTAAGAATGTAATACTCGCAACGGGCAATGATTTTGCAGATGCTTTATCTGCAAGTGTCTTAGCTCACGAGAAGGAGGCTCCTATACTCTTAGTTGATTCTGCAGTGGAAAACTCAAAAGATGCCTTTGAGTTCTGCACAGAACATCTTGATAAAAGTGGCACGGTTTATATAATTGGTGGTACTGGAATTATAGGGGAAGAATTCGAAGCTAAACTTAGCGAACTTGGATTTACGAACGTGATCAGAATTGCTGGGCTGGATAGATATGATACATCTTATCAGATTGCCTGTTCCCTTAATAAGGTAATTTCCACAGTAGTTTTAACCTCCGGCGAACAGTATGCCGATGCCTTAAGTATATCTAGCTTTGCGGCAAATAAAGGATGGCCGATTCTTTTATCCCCCCATGGTGAACTGCCTCAAGGAATAAAGACCTTCCTGCAAGAAAAAAAGCCTTTGCAAGTATACATAGCTGGGGGAGTAGGGGTGATCTCTGATAATGTTACATCGGAAATAGCAAGTCTCCTGCCCCAAGCGAGTATCCAACGATTGATGGGAGAAACCAGGTTTGATACAAATGTGGCCATTGCAGAAACCTTCGCACCAAATCCATCAACCATCTACCTAGCAACTGGGTACGGGTTTGCCGATGCTCTAGCTGGGAGTATCGTGGCAGCCAAGTCGGGAAATCCAATTATATTTATCGACCCTTCAGTCCCCACATTGCCTAAATCAACTGCGAGTTACTTTGCGAAACTTTATGCAAATATCCAAAACCCCAGGTTGGTCTCTTTTGGTGGCAGCGGAGTTGTAAAGGATGAGATATTAAAAAGTTCAAGAGACTTGATTTGGGGTGCAGCCAGAGAGACGAGTATCTATTCTATAGATGATATCTCTGCTGCTGTTACTCAAAAGGAAGAGTATTCTTTGCCAACTACGCTTCAAGCAAGGCAATATAACAGTGAAATTATTGAGGTGCCTGTTCAGTGGAATCCTAAGTTCGTGGATACTGACAAAATAGGATTGCTAATCTATGAGGGAACTGTTGATGGCTATAATAAAAATATTAAACTTAATCTTACGGTCAAAGAACCGGTGCCAATCCCAATTGCCCAATACACTACATATTTTAATGCTGCTCATCTAAATCGAACAGAGAACCTTCGCCTCGCTGCCAAGGCTCTCGATGGGAAACTATTAGCGCCGGGAGAAGGTTTTTCTTTTAACGAAAGTGTTGGTGAGCGAACTGTTCAAGCCGGTTATAAAGAGGCTATGGTTATCGTGGGAGATGCTTTCGTCCCAGGGCTTGGCGGCGGAGTATGTCAAGTTTCCTCGACACTTTATAATGCTGTTACTCTAGCCAATTTGCAAATTATTGAAAGGCACCCTCATTCTCTGCCCGTGGATTATGTTCCTTCCGGTCAAGATGCAACGGTTAGTTATCCAATCCTCGATTTCAAATTTAGAAACAGTAGAAAGGTTCCTATTCTAATTCGCAGTATCGTTGCTGAAAACTCCCTAACCTTTCAACTTTATGAAAAGAGCGAAAAATAATGCAAATCGGCCGTAAAAAACGGCCGATTTGTTGTTTGAGATTATCCGGTTTTTGCCTCTCCCATAATGATTCTATAGTATTTATTTAGTTCTTCATCGAGATCCTGACTTAACTTAATGACGGAGGGATCGGAGATGCTTTTACCTTGCCTTACAGTGTAGCAGAGTTCTTTGCGCAGATCCTCAATAGTCGCCAGTAAAATCTTCAAATCTTTGGATATTTTCATCCACTCCTCTTTTAAGGAGATAATAGCAGAAATTGGATAGGAAAAGTGTGACTCAAATCTCAATTTAGCTGTGTTAATTACATCAAGTTAATTGGCATATATTAACTAATTCCTTTCAAATAGTTTTCAGCTATTCAGCAAAAACTAAGCGGAAAGTATTGAAAGGAGCTAGTAAAATGAAAGTACTTGATAATCTTAATAGGGTTGCAAGGTATATGAATGTCAGCAGAAATATGAGAGATTCTATCCCGATTGGTTTCTTAAGTGGTCTGGTGGGAACTATTGCTATGGATCTAAGCAACATAATCTTTAAGAAATCAGGTGTCAGTGAAAAGACATATGCTCAATATGCGGGATCCGTTCTGATGAGTCCCTTTAGACTGTTATTAAAGGAAAATCGAATTTTAGGACAGATCCTCCACCTGATTACAGGCTCAATTGTTGGCATTCCGCTATTTGCTGTTCTGAAGAAAACCGGAAAGGATAATTATCTTTTTAAGGGAGCAGTTTATGGTACATTTACCTGGGAACTTCTTTATTCCTTTGGGTTAAGATACGGAGTTTTCAGAACAAAGGCCTATTCTACGAGAACCCATCTGACTACATTAATCGACAACCTGGTATATGGCTTTTCCTCTGCGGCAACAATGGTTTTTCTAACAGATAAGGCAGTTTTTCCAAATGCCAGTAAAAACCAAGTAGAGACACGAGGAGTCAGTGAATTATCCCAGAGAAGCATTGATCCCAGTGATGAGCTTTTAGATGATTATGAAAATGAAGTGAGGTTTCATTAAATGGTTGTTGAAGCTGTAGACAGAAAGACGGTTCTTCTGTCTGGCTCTGGGGCGGAGCGCTTTTTAGCTGTGTTAACCCGTGCGAAGACGGTGTCTTCGATCTGCATGCGTCTGCGAGTTCCGCCCCTGGCTCGCTGGACGGTTCGCGAGCGCGTCCGAACCTCCGGGCTTTTCTGCATGTGAACCTGCGGCGCGCTACGGAGACGCGAACCGTCGGCCCTCGCCTTAGCGCGGCTCCACTGACGCAGCCGCTTTGCAGACAAGCGCTCCTTCAGCCAGTTTGTTGCGAGTGGAAGCAGAACTTTGAGAGTGCTCAGGTTAGGTTTCGCGGAATCTTACGCGTGTTAGGTATTTTTCATCATCTGATGGTGCGGCTTTGGTAGCGGCATGAAAATCTACTCTGAAAAAAGCCCCAGGACATACTTAAGAATAATAGACCCTAAAGACAGGGCGGCTTCGAT